>NZ_JABFMQ010000018.1:0-97550 GCF_013359625.1 Herbaspirillum sp. C9C3 | reverse complement strand
TCGAAAGAAGCTGTTGCGCGTGTATCGACAGGCGGGCCTGAGCGTGAGGCGCCGTAAGCGCAAGCGCATAGCGGGCGTGGAGCGGCAATTGAAGGTTCAGGCGACGATGCCCAACCAGAGCTGGTCAATGGACTTTGTATCGGATGGATTGGCTGATGGCCGCCGCTTGCGCTGCCTGAATATCGTGGACGACTTCACCAAGGAATGCCTGGCTATCGAGGTGGATACGTCGCTGCCAGGCACACGGGTTGTATCGGTGCTCTCACGGCTATCAGAGCTTCGAGGATTACCGCAATCGATTACCATCGACAACGGTCCCGAGTTCGCCGGCAAGGTGCTCGATGCCTGGGCCTATGCACACGGATTGAAGCTGAACTTCATCGAGCCAGGCAAGCCGCAGCAGAATGCCTATATCGAGAGTTTCAACGGCAAGTTCCGGGATGAATGCCTGAATGAACATTGGTTTGTTTCGATGCGGCATGCTCGTGAAATCATTGCGGCCTGGCGACGGGAATACAATTCCGAGCGGCCGCACAGTTCGCTTGGATACCTGACGCCGCAACAGTTTGCAAAGACTTTTTTAACCGCAGACTCCAAGTCGTTCTCGTACTAAATTGGGGAGCAGGTCACAATCAGCGTGGACAGCCATTGCTGCACCTGGCTCGCCGGAACGCGAGGCAGCATGCTCAGGTCATGGCCACATGAGCACAACCCAATGTAAAGCCGCTCCCCAGACAGATGCTTCCCACAGGCATCGCATTGGTCGACCAGTTGTATGCGATGCTGCGGACACGCTGTGACATAAGCGTGTTCCCAGTGATGTCGTAGGTGAGGTGATTCAGCCAGACACGCAGGGCAGACCGCATCCGAGTGCGCCCGATGTAGTCGCCCCCAATGGTGGCATTGGTCTTCTTTCTGACGGGCAAAATCCACCCATGTCCGCTCCAGACCAAGATTGCGTGCGACATCATCGGTACGCATCAGCAATGCGCGCCGATTTCGCTCGACGCCCGCCGTGATTGTCAAATGACGCCATCCGAAAAGCGCATTATCTGCCGTGAGTCGGCGGTAGTACCCGATTCCAGATTCGTCGTCTTTGGGTGCATAGGTAACGATGAGGCTCATTGCTTATCTCCTGACTTTTTACGAACTGGTACGGATGCCGCGTTACTGGTCAATACATGCACATATGCTTGTTTCATGGCAGCTGGTGGTACATCAGTATCGTCAGAGCCAGAAGTTAGGAAGGCCAATTGGTGCGGTGACCCCGCATGATTCACCTCCTCACATGCCATCTGGCAGTCAAGGTATGTGATGGGACGTGGAGCTTCATTTTTCACCACGCTGGCCAGCTCACTCATGAAATCTGCAAGGACTCCAATCAGACCACCAGTAAGCAAGTAGCTTTGTTGCACTAGCACGCGCGGACTTACTTGAATGGGATAGCCCGCAGCAGTAAACAATCGAGAATAGTTCATTACACATGCCGCATATGCCGACATCTGCTTAACATCTGCTGCGTCGTACGGTAGGAATGACCGCGGGGGACTGGCGCGGCCACGCAACTGTTCGTTCGCTAAGAAAATCCGTTCAAGTCGTGGAATGCCGAAGAGGATGAGCGTCATCTCGAGTTTGTCAGATAGAGTCTTCAGCCAATCACTGGCTGCGCGCGGTGGCACGCGCGACCCTTCATCAACAAGGTGAGATATTTCATCAAAAATCACGACACGAGTCCGAGCTAGCCGAAGCTGCGTCAGCATCAAATCGAACATCGCTGCCGCCGTCGTTCGCGGAGATACCTGGATGCCTAATGCTTCTAGAACACTCTTGGGCAGCATCTTGGCTGTTGCAGCCTGAGGAACCACTACAATCAATACAGGCACATGACGTCGACCGTCAGTTCGCGCTTCAGGGTAGTTGCGCGACAATGTCGTAATAAGCGAAGACTTGCCGACACGACTCGGACCAGGTATCCGAACGATTTTTGGTGCGAAGCCTTCAAGAGCATCATCGATGCGTCGCTTGAGCCGCGAGAGGTGCTCCATATACATGGGATGCGGGAGCTCGCAGGTCTGAATATCTCGGCGCAATTGTTCAGCAGGTGTCACAGCAGTTTTTCTCCGGTCTTTCGATTTACAATGGTCATTGATGGCGCTTCGTCATAAGAAACGGCGGTGAGCTGAGGGTCCTCAGCGGATATCGATGTGTTAGTTGAAGGCGCAGGCCCAAACGGTGCATCCGACGACAGTGGCCGTTCGATTGCACGTTCGCTGGCTGCATGCACCTTGGCACGACGTACGGTTTCCTTGTTTTCCTCGCGCTTGCTGCGAGATTTGGATTTCTTGGCGTTGCTACTTCTAGTGACCACATCGTCCAAGTCGCGCAGAAAATTCATCTTTTCGGATGGGACCGTCGAGTCAGTCTTCCCGGCGTCGAAGCGCGCTTTAGCTTCCGCAAAGGTCCATGCCGGTGTGTCCGGACGGACGTGCTCGTGCGTTAGCGTAACCAGAGGAAGACTATCGTCTTCGAACACGTACGCTTGGCGGAAATCATCGGGGTTGTAGAACACATGGAGTGGCGCGTGGTCACCGTACTTTCCCAAGAGATATGTCATGGCTTCACCTTTGTAACGGAAACCATGTTCAAGGGTGATACCGGTTTTGGCGCTCAACTTACGTTTCCTATGCTCATAGAGCGCCATCATCCATTGCTGGCGAGACGGAGGCATTGTGATGGGATGGCCCATCTCTTCAGTCATGTATTTCAGGCGCTCAAACAGTGTCTTACCTTTGACCGAATCCACCAACAATTCGTCCCAACGTAAACGCTCTAGTTCTGTATGGACCCAGCTCTCGTAAAACCAGCGGACAATCCATTTCTCAAGCTCATCGAGGGTCATCAGCTTATCGCCCAGTGCTACCGGGTCACGTACTCCATCCTGCCCCTCAAAACGTGTACAACCCGGTTGCCGCTGCAATGCCTCCTTAAGCGCCTTGTGGAGGCGCTCGATAAATGGCTTGCCTTGCGCTGCCATTGCTTTGCAGTGCATGACGTCCACCTCCAGTACCTTCAAGCGAAGGATTCGGCCACCTTTTGTCTCTGGGCCGTTATCAAAAACGAGAACACTTGGCGTGCCGTATATGTTTATTGCATTTGTAAGACCTAATTCCTTGAATCGGCTCGCTTTAGCAGGTGTGAGATACATCTCTAGGCACGACAAGGAGTCCATTTCACGCGGTGCGCCGATGACGAGATGCCATCCCACTGGATATCCTGTACATACGTCAACGGCCGAGACCAGATAGACGTTCCTAGCGATACCGTGCGGTGTGATGACCACAAACGGAAGATGCATAGCATCTTGCTCAATGCGAGCGAAAGGAAATGGGGCCCTGATTCGTCTTTTAGCGAATGATTTGCCGGCGACCCGCATTAACGGGTCCATGCGGTCGTACTCTGCATCAGCGGTCAGACCATAAATTCTGCTCGTTACAAATTTTCGGCTGATAGTGTGCTTCGCAACATGTAAGCCCCGAGAGCGGGCCTCACGGTTGATGTAATCAGTCAGGTCACGAGCCGTCCACCTCGACTCTGTAACCAGATAGAAATCCTGAATGGCCCCATCGACAAATTCACAGAGTTCGGATGAATACCTATTCGTCCTGTTGCCTTTATTCTTATCGCCTTTGAGAACCGGCAGACCAGAACTCTGTTTGTTCTGTGCACGGAATAGAGTGGCGCGCGAGGGAAACGCTAATTTCAACGGGTCATCTGCGTGTTCCTCTAAGTAGGCTTCGCGAGCAAAAGGTATTGCCGCGTCGAAAGAGATATGCTGTTTCGCCTGGATTGCCACGATGCGACGCAGACTCTCATATAAGAAGCGAACCCTGGCGTGTAATGCCGGATTATCGTACTGAGCACATACGCTGACAGCCGGCATTCCCTTGCGACGCAGTACCAAACTTCCGTTAGAAATACCAGCCCGAATGGTGGCCTCGTCGACATAACGGGATTCGCGCTTCTGTGCATCGAAAACGTTAATAGTCCCGGCGTGAATGCGGCTATCAAGCACTTCGAAATAAGCATCGGGCTTGCCAGCAACCAGCAGCTTGTCGCCCGGACGTAGGTCGGACATCATTGCTGCAATCCCTCAATAAGGAATAGGTGACCGAGGTCACCGTAAGCTGCCGATAGCTCAAGACTCGAGCAAATACGGAAATGCGCCACATCTGCTTGTAAAGCACCAACAGCTAGCAAAAGTGGAATCCATGCTGTCGGAATCTGAAGTTCCTCGCACAACGTACGCTGTAATACCGGTCCGGATTCACAGTAGCGCTCCACGCGGTCGATGAGGTCGGGCCGAAGAAAGTCACGGGCCCGCGGTATTGCTGCTTTAAGCAATTGTGCATTAACAAGGATGGGATGACGCTCGTCAGCCGGAATGACTATCGTGTGAAGCGGAAAGCAATAAGCTTCCATGATTTCACGTGCGCGCTCGATTTTCTTCCAGTAGTCAGCGTTCCCCTCGTAACCTTGCAGTTTGACTTCATACGCTTGCTGCAGCCCGTCAATTTGAACCGTGGAAAAGTCCGGCGTGTACTCCGCGGCGCCCGTACGGCTGCCACGCATTTTGCGTGCCTCTGACACTTCTTCTCGGGTGAACAGCAGTCGTTCGCCAATCAGGTCAACAGTGAACGGTTGCGGCTTGAACGACCTAACGCGAGGGTCAACGCTCAAGATGTGCGCGACCAAGCGTTCCGCTTCGGATTCCACATTGATGTGGCCGCCAGCTTTTTCTGTAAATGTGCCGATACGAGCTTTGCCATACGTGGGCGCAATCGTGCGGACGCCCGGGTTCGTGGCATGGCGGCGGCTGCGCAGGCCATAGGAAGGTGCGCTTTTCATGTCGCGGCTCCGATAGCCTGCAAGAGGGCAGGGGTCTCATTGGTTGCAATAAGTGCAACGAGTTGGTGTCGAATCCGCTTAGGGATGGGTGTGGTTTTGGCTGGCAATTTTTCCTCGCAAAAATGTCTTGCAAAGGAGGTGTAGCTCTCGCAAAAGCCAACCGGTCGTATACGACTGAAAATACTCGTGAGAAAATACCTGGAGGGCAGAGACAAGGGCTGAGTGGCGGCCGTGGGGGAAAGATGAACAGAGAGCCAGGCTCGGGTGGTCTGCGGCCTCAATCTTATGAGGCTTGGGAGCAGACGGCGAAAGAGCTGATAGAAATAGAGATGATGAGACGCGGCATCCGATACAAGCAGCTGTCCCGTCTGCTGGAAGTGCAAGGAATCTACGAGACGCCTGACCAGATAAACCGTAAGGTCAACCGCAAGCGCTTCAGCGCGGCGTTCTTGATTGCCTGCTTGTGCGCCATGGGAGTAGAAACGCTCCCCCTCAAATAGGGACAGAGTGCCGCAACACCATTGTGCTATGGTCCATTCCGTCCAGTTCGACTCTAGCCAGACCTCTTCCATGCCAGCCTCCCGCTTTCGTACCCTCTCATAAATAGGGGATACAACCGTCCAAGCGGTAAATAAGACTGGTAATGGCTCTTTTTCAGGTTACCTGATGCTGGCGTTGTACCAGCGCAGGTTTACAAACTAGGCAATAGCGCAGGGATTTTCAAGCTACCTTGCACTGCCGCATCGTCACCGCGCCCTTTTTTCGCTGCTGAGCCTAAACAGACACCAGTCATATCTCACGGTCCAAGTCTGCGGCAATTTGTGGACGATGTCTGCCGGAGGGCTTGACCGCAACAATACATTAATGCAACATGAGTGCATATGTAACGCATCATTAGGTGCAAAGTATTAACTAACGCGTTTCCAACGCTGTGCGGCGAGGTGAAATGAGCTGTGTGGAGCAAAAAACAGAGACGTTGAACCTCAGGGTTTCGCCCAAACTCAAAGCGGCCTTGCAAGCGGCTGCTCGCCGCGAACATCGAAGCATGGCGAATATGGTTGAGCACTTGGTTCTTGGATATTGTGAAGAACATGGGCTTGTCCAAGAGCTCGTCTCGGAGAATAGCGGCGACGCCTCACTGCACATCTGATGCGAATATGATGAAACTCGATGAAAGCTCCACGGGCACCCCTGCATTAATGCTGGATGGTTCGTCCATATCTCCTTGTGAACAGGCCATAGCCATACCTAATCCACAAACAAACGCAACGCTGAACATGCTTGACCTGTTTTGCGGCACGGGTGCATTGTCGTATGGCTTGGAAAATGCATCTGAAAAGTTGAAAACTGTCGGCGGAATCGATGCTGACCAAGCAGCCGCTAAAACAGCAGCACTTAATCATCCCAAGGCGAAAATAACGTGCCAGCAAATCGAGTCTCTTCGACCAGAAGAAATGCTCGCACTTTCAGGCGTTAGCAATATCGACGTCATCGTCGGGGGCCCTCCATGTCAAGGATTCTCGTCTCTCCGCCCAAGCCGCGGCGCCGGTCTTGATGACCCGAGAAACTCCCTGTACAAAGAGTTCGTTAAATATGTGCGCACACTGAGGCCCCGTGTTTTCCTCTTGGAGAATGTAGTGGGAATGCTGACAGCTGGCGAAGGAAAATTAGTTACCGAAATGCTCGCTGGATTTAAGCGCGCGGGCTATGAGGTTGACTGGCGGGTTCTAAATGCAGCCAACTTTGGTATTCCTCAAAAACGAGAGCGATTCTTTCTTCTCGGTGTTCGCAAAAATCTGGGTACAAAAATCTTGCCGGAATTTCCTATCCCGACACATTGGTTCGCTGGAAAAGTTATCGGTACGAGAATAAAGGACCGGTATGTGGTTAACCAAGAATCCGGTCTTCCCCCGGTAACCGTTTGGGATGCAATCTCTGACCTCCCCCGTCTGAAGTCCGGTGAATCCTCTACTTCGTATCTAATGGATGCACCAAACGACTACCAAGCGGCTCGACGGCGGAATAATGGGGCTGTTCTCACGCTTCATAACGCTGCCACACATAACGAAAAAATGCTTGAAGTCATTAGACACGCTGGCTCCAGCATTCACGCGCTACCGAAGGGACTGGTGAGTAGTGGATATAGCTCGTGCTACTCGCGTTTGGCTCCAGATGAGCCATCCACCACAATAACGGTCAAATTTACATCTCCAGCATCTAGTAAGTGTATCCATCCATTCGACGACCGGGCAATTACACCAAGGGAAGCCGCTCGAATTCAATCGTTTGATGATTCGTTTCTTTTTGCCGGGAGTAAGACCGATATCGCTTCCCAAATTGGAAACGCGGTCCCTCCGCTTTTCGGGGAGGCATTCGGTCCAATTATCGAGCGATTACTGGATGCCCAAGGAATCGGCGAATACTGATATATATGTCTCTCAATCACTGCGTACATCGCCCCAAAGCGGCTAGTCTTTTCTCATCTGCTGGCATTGGGGAACTTGGAATTGAAGCGGCCGGGTTAGACATCGTTCTTGCAAACGAACTTCTACCTTCGCGTGCAGCGCTCTATCGGGCCAACTTTCAACACGAGATGCTCGAAGGTGATATTTCCGAAGTGAGGGACCAGTTCATAGAGCAAACTCGCGCTCAATTGGTTGGAGACGAACTCTTCCTTCTTTACGCGACACCACCTTGCCAAGGCATGTCCAGCAATGGCATGGGTAAACTTAAGGCGGAGGTCGCCTCCGGTCGGCGCCATGAAGAGGACCAGCGAAATCGGCTCATCATTCCGGCAATGGATGTCGCAGTGGCCCTAAAACCGCGTTGGCTTTTGCTTGAGAACGTTCCTGGGATGGAAACGACTGAGATTCGAACAAATGGCAAGCGTTGGGAAAACATCATATCCTACGTCCGGAGACGGCTTGGCCAGGACTATGTGGGCGGTCCCCAGGTAATCGCATGCGATGACTTTGGCGTGCCTCAGCGGCGCAAGCGACTAATAACAATTTTCACAAGGGACGCTCACGCCAAGCAATTCTACGAGAACAATGACGGAAGTTTTTTCCCCACCGAAATGAGAGAGCCGCGCGTAACTCTTCGAGACGCCATAGGGTCCGCACCTCCACTTGATGCCAAGGCTGGGCAAAACGAGGCACGTTGGTTTCACCCGTACCACTATGTTCCAGTGATGGCGGAGCTTAAATACCATTGGGTTCAACACACTAAAGAGGGAAACACTGCGTTCAATAACCAGTGCATCAATCCGGCCTGCGGAAGCACCAATAATCCTGGTCACAGAGATGTGCAAATTGACGGCAAATGGGTTTCATCAAAAGAAATCCCTATTCATTGTCTCAAGTGTGGTCACCTTCTTCCGCGGCCGCATGTCCTAGAAAATGGGAAAGCGAGGCTACTACGTGGCTTTCACTCTGCATATCGAAGAATGAAGTGGGACGAAACAGCTCGGACGCTTACACAAAACTTTATTTATGAAGCTTCGGACAATAAGATTCATCCTACTCAGAATCGTGTTCTCTCCATCTACGAGGCAATGGTTCTTCAGACCATAGACCGCTACGAGTATGTGTTCCAAGTCAACGGAAAAGACATCAGTACCGCCCAAATTGCCGAGGTTATCGGAGAGTCTGTGCCGCCTTACCTGATTGAGAAAATTTGTCGAATGATGTTGGTGGCCTCATCCGTAAAAAGCGGAGAGCTAGAAAAGCGGGGCGAAATCTCGAAGCCTCTTAAAGCCGCTTAACCATTAGCATCCGCAAGGGTCGTTCATTAATTCCGAGCTTCCCCAGCTCTTAGGGAGGAGCAGGTTAGCTTCTTGCTGGCTAGCTAAGATGCACCATATGACAACCAGGATAAGAGAACGCGGATGCTATCGTGCCTTCATTGAAGCGGCAAAGCACTTGTCGACTCATACACTCTCATCGAGCTGTATCAATAATGCCGAGAGAAATTGTACGAAGAGCCAAGTTCGAGAGCGTTAGAAAAGAAGGCTTCAATGGATTGGTGTTTCGAATTTTAGCCTTCCAACGTGTCCTCCTCAAACAGAGTCTAAACGGTACCACTGAGCGCTATTTAGATTTGTAATGGAAAGAACGGTCTCTTCTTGACTCAGTTCATCTAAATTTGTTAACGGCGGGTCAGCGATTCCACTCTCAAGCTTCCTTAGAATGGTAAGCCCTTGGGGGTCATTTGCAGCATCGAAAATCTCGTACTGTAAGACTCTCTCCCGGCCGCGCCCAGGGCCGGTATGCCTTACATTCACCCATTGGAATCGGGCGACCGGATTTTGCATGGTACTCATCTCTGGCGCTTCGAACCGGGCAGTATTCCGTATCCCTCTCGCAAGGTTGTAGCCTATCCTTCGTCTTGCACCTTGGACTGAAACGACTTCTTCGACTCCGTTCATAAACGAAGCTTCAAGAATCTTCATTGAGATTTGTACCTGGTTTCCATTACGACGTGGTCTCACGCGCATAAGCAGCACCTCTCCTAAAGCGGAGCCAGTCGTGCGTCCAGGAGGTCTAAGAGGGCCGGGCGTTCGGCTTCCGGGTCTTACTGGGCGTATAGAGCTCCTCCCGAAGAGCGGGTTCGCCGTACCTGCCCTAATCCCATCATCGACACGGCGACGAGCTCGAACCTCCTCTTCGGTTAGGACATACCGACGGTCCTTGAGCTCTTCAAGAAGCCCTTGCGTCAACCTTCGAATTCGGGAATCGTTTTGCTCATCACGCCACATCGCAAGTGCAGTGAAAGCCCCAACAACAGTCTCGTCGGCTAAAGCGGCTGAAATACTCAATGTCGCCTCAACATTACTCTCTAATCCCGCCCCTGTCATATTGTTGGAGCCCACCATCAGACGAGTTTCATCATCATTACTAAAGAGAAAAACTTTGGGATGAAAAGTGCACGCTGGATTTTCGTCAAAAAATACATACGTCTGCATATCCGCTCCAGGCTCCAACTCCAATAGCCTGCTTAACCCCTCGTATGTTGTATGTCCGAAGTCGAGACCCACCGTCACGCGTACTCTGCACCCTGCCAAAACGAAATCTCGTAAAGGACTGAATATTTTATTCACCCCGGCGTTGTTGGCCCATGCCACAGCGAACTCGGCATTACGCCATCGTAGATGGCCAGATTGCCTGAGAAGAAGCTCTTCACAAATGAGATGACCAACACAGTGCATCGGCTGAGCGATAAACATCCGTTCTCCTTAAAAACTTCTAGCTATTTCTAGTGTTTTAATTCGAGCACATCTTGATACTCTCCCTCATTCGGGAGGCCACTTAAAAGAGGTAGCGCCCCGCCGATACAGCTTGACAGGAGCGCCGGCACTATCGAAGCCCTCTTGAACCAGACGCGGGAATTAACGTAAGCCTTGAAAAACAGGGTACAACGCCAGTAACCTGGTCTCAAAGCAAAGCTATCAAAACGCACTGAGTGATAAATATCTCAATAGATACGTCTCAAAATCTCAGGTTATGGTGCTCGCTACATTGAGATCAAACGTCAATATTCCCCGCCTGCAACGCATTGGATTCAATAAACGCCCGACGCGGCTCCACATCATCGCCCATCAATGTCATGAAGATCTGATCCGCAGCAATCGCATCCTCGATCTGCACCTTCAGCAAACGGCGCACGGTCGGATCCATGGTGGTTTCCCACAGCTGCTCGGGATTCATCTCTCCCAGACCTTTGTAACGCTGCTTGTTCACGCCACGCTCAGCCTCATCACGCAACCAGGCCATGGCCTGGCGAAATTCGGTGATGACCGATTCCTTGCGCTTCTCGCCCTGGCCACGCGCCACGATGGCACCCTTGCCGATGAGACCCTTGAAGGTCTCGGCTGCCGTCGACAGCTGCTGGTAATCCGGGCCGCTCACGAAGTCCGCATCGATCACGGTGGCCTTGATGTTGCCATGCTGGCGACGATGAATATGCAGCGCCACCTTCTCGCTATGCTCATCCACGCGCGCCTGCACGTCGATGTTGATGTCGTTGATGGCCTTCTTCAGTTCTTCCGCGGTAGCAGTGGCCTGCTCGATGTTGTCCATCTTCAGCGCGACGCCGCCGGTCATGATGGCGTTCAGGGCCGATTCATCGATCGCGCGCGACAGGCGCATGATGATGGCGTTGGCCGTGTTGTACTGCCGTGCCAGTTCCACCAGCGCTTCGCCGCTGATCGGCGCAGCACCTTCGGAAGGCTTGATCTCGGCGTCGTTCAGGGCGATCTGCATCATGTACTGCGCTTCCTCGAAGTCGTCCTTCAGGTAGCGCTCGTCCTTGCCCGCCTTGACCTTGTACAGCGGCGGCTGGGCGATGTAGATGTGGCCGCGTTCGACCAGCGCCGGCATCTGGCGATAGAAGAGCGTCAGCAGCAGCGTGCGGATGTGGGCGCCGTCAACGTCCGCATCGGTCATGATGATGATGCGGTGGTAGCGCAGCTTGTCCGGATTGAATTCGTCAGCACCGATGCTCGTGCCCAGGGTCGCGATCAGCGTCGTGATCTGCTCGGAAGAAAGCATCTTCTCGAAGCGCGCCTTCTCCACGTTCAAGACCTTGCCGCGCAGCGGCAAGATGGCCTGGAACTTGCGGTCGCGGCCTTGCTTGGCCGAGCCGCCTGCGGAGTCACCCTCGACGATGTACAGCTCGCACAGGGCCGGGTCGCGTTCCTGGCAATCGGCCAGCTTGGAAGACAAACCCAAACCATCCATCACGCCCTTGCGGCGCGTCAGTTCGCGTGCCTTGCGCGCAGCCTCGCGGGCACGCGCGGCTTCGACGATCTTGCCGCAGATGATCTTGGCGTCGTTCGGCTTCTCTGCCAGGAAGTCGGTCAGGGTCTTGGCGACGATTTCTTCCACGGGGCCGCGCACTTCGCTGGAGACCAGCTTGTCCTTGGTCTGAGAACTGAACTTCGGTTCCGGCACCTTCACCGACAGCACACAGGTCAGGCCTTCGCGCATGTCGTCGCCGGAGATCTCGACCTTGGCCTTCTTGGCGAGATCGTTTTCTTCGATGTACTTGTTGATGACGCGGGTCATCGCGGCACGCAGGCCGGTCAGGTGGGTGCCGCCGTCACGCTGCGGGATGTTGTTGGTGAAGCACAGCACCTGCTCGTTGAAGGCGTCGTTCCATTGCATCGACACGTCCACCGACACCAGCGTGCCCTGGTCGGATTGCTTCTCGCCGGTGGCCTGGAAAATGGTCGGGTTGAGGATGCTCTTGTTCTTGTTGATGTATTCCACGAAGCCGCGCGTGCCGCCTTCGAAGGCGAAGTCCTCTTCCTTGCCGGTACGCTGGTCGGTCAGCTTGATATGAACGCCATTGTTCAGGAAGGACAGTTCACGGATACGCTTGGCCAGGATCTCGTAATGGAATTCAACGTGGGTGAAGATTTCTTCGTCGGCCCAGAAGTGGACTTCGGTGCCGCGCTTGTCGGATTCGCCCACGACCTTGATCGGCGAGACCTGCACGCCGTCAACCATCTCCAGCTCGCGGTTCTGCACGATGCCCTTGGCGAATTCCATCGCGTGCACCTTGCCGTCGCGGCGGATGGTGAGCTTCAGCTTCTTCGACAGTGCATTCACGCACGACACGCCCACGCCGTGCAGGCCGCCGGAGACCTTGTAGGAGTTCTGGTCGAACTTGCCGCCGGCGTGCAGTTCGGTCATCACGATTTCGGCCGCCGAACGCTTGGGTTCGTGCTTGTCGTCCATCTTCAGGCCCGTGGGGATGCCGCGGCCGTTGTCGGTGATCGAGATGGAATTGTCGGCGTGGATGGTGACGTGGATCTCGCTGCAGTAGCCGGCCAGGGCTTCGTCGATCGAGTTGTCCAGCACTTCGAACACCAGGTGGTGCAGGCCGGTGCCGTCAGAGGTGTCGCCAATGTACATGCCGGGACGCTTGCGCACCGCCTCCAGGCCTTCCAGGATCTGGATGGAAGATGCGCCATAGCTTTGTTGCGCGGAATTGGTGTTGTCTGCGGGGCTGGAGGACATGGTTACCTTCTGAAAATGCTAGCCAAACGACTAGGGAGCTGCAAAAAACGGAATTCTGGGGACGAATCTTTGGAATTCTTAAAAGCAACCGAGGGGCCGTCTGGGACGGCCCCTCGGACGCGTGGAGCGGGTTTGCTCAGATCCGCATCGGCATGACGACGTACTTGAAGTCGGCGTTGTCAGGGATGGTGATCAGGGCCGACGAGTTGGCATCGCCCAGGGCGATGTTGACGTAGTCGTTCTTGAGGTTGTTGAGCACGTCGAGCAGGTAGCTGACGTTGAAACCGATGTCGACGGTGTCGCCGCCGTAGTCGATTTCCAGTTCTTCGACCGCTTCTTCCTGGTCGGCATTGGTGGAGCTGATCTTCAGGCTGCCCGGTGCGATCACCCAGCGTACGCCCTTGAACTTGTCGCTGGTCATGATGGCCGCGCGTTGCAGCGAGCGCAGCAGCTGGTCGCGGCTGATGGTGAAGCTGTTCTTGTAACCCTTGGGCACCACGCGGGTGTAATCGGGGAACTTGCCTTCGACCAGCTTGGAAATCAGCTCGATGTCGGCGAAGGTCAGCTTGACCTGGTTGTTGGCGATCTGCAGCTGGACTTCCTCGTCGCTGTCGTCGAGCAGACGTTGCAGCTCGATGATGGTCTTGCGCGGGATGATGACTTCCTGACGCGGGAAGTCTTCTTCGGTCTCAACCTGGCAGAAGGCCAGGCGGTGGCCATCGGTAGCCACTGCAATGACGTTCTTGCCTTCCACCACCAGCAGCAGGCCGTTGAGGTAGTAACGGATATCCTGCTGGGCCATGGCGAAGTGGACCATGTTGAAGAGATGCTTGAGGGTCTTCTGCGGCAGGTTGACCTGAGCGTTGTACTGCTCGGCCTGGGCCACCGTGGGGAACTCCTCGGCGGCCAGTGTCTGCAGGGCGAAGCGGGACTTGCCCGATTGCACGGTCAGACGCTTGTTGGAGAGCGAAATCGCCACTTCGCCGGAGTCAGGCAGGGCGCGCAGGATGTCGAGCAGCTTGCGCGCCGCCACGGTGGTGGCGGTCGCTTCGCTGCCGGAACCGACGTCGGCGTGCGTGGTGATCTGCACTTCGATGTCGGTGGACAGGAAAGACACCTTCTCGCCGTCCTTGCGAATGAGAATATTGGCCAGAATCGGCAATGTGTGCCGACGCTCGACAATACCACTCACGATCTGCAGAGGACGCAGGAGCGTGTCTCGTTGGGTTTTAACCAATTGCATAGTCAGTTTGTCCTTGCTAGTAGTGGTTTAAAGGGCGCCGTCGGCCGGCGTTCAGTCATGCCCATGTCGCGCGTGTTCCTCCTCTGGGTGAAAAACAGCTGCTCTCTGCACTGCAACCTGCCTGAAATACGCAACGCTCCTGCTCGTGCATGACCGGCCGCTGCCGGTCCGAAAACCCGTTCCCGAAAAGCTGGTGATACAGCGACCCGGTATTGTCCATCTGCGCGTGACAAGCCCGGGTAGCCAGAACCACTTGGCTATACTTTTGGAACATTTGAATACTTTTGCCGGATCTTGCCGGGTAGTTATTCGAATTTTCCGTGCTACTTCGCGGATTTTCTGCTCCATGGCCGGCCCTTGCGTCCGCCTGCGAAATAACGCCTTCCATTGTACCAATCATCCCCTCTTCGGAGTAGTGCGGCGGGGGTCCGGCGAGGGCTTTGGGAGGGAAAAAATGGACGGTGAAGCTGCCGTGTTGTCTTTTCTTTCATATGCCGCCGAAGGCGGGATTTTTCAATTATCCACAGGCGGTTTTGACGAAATTCACCATTGTTCTGCGGCAATGCCCTGTGGAAAAGAAATGCCGCCCGGTTCACGCTGGAAGCGGGCGGCATGTCGATTTATCCACAGGCGTTTTCGCCGGGAGTGAGCGGATCAACCCTTCAGGGTTTGCTCCAGCACGTGCAGTTCATGGTTGCATTCCGGGCTCTTGGCACGGTCGGCGGCGATCTTGCGCACGGCGTGCAGCACGGTGGTGTGGTCGCGCCCGCCGAAGAGGTCGCCGATTTCCGGCAGGCTCTTCTGGGTCAGCTCCTTGGCCAGGTACATGGCGATCTGGCGCGGTCGGGCGATGTTGGCCGGGCGCTTCTTGGAATACATGTCCGCGACCTTGATGTTGAAGAAATCGGCCACGGTCTTCTGGATGTTTTCCACCGAAATCTGGCGGTTTTGCACCGACAGCAGGTCCTTCAGGGCTTCTTTGACCACGTCGATGGTGATGTCCTTGCCGTGGAAACGGGAGTAGGCCAGGATCTTGCGCAGCGCGCCTTCGAGCTCGCGCACGTTCGAGCGCAGGTGCTTGGCCACGAAGAAGGCGACGTCGTCGGACAGCACCACGTCTTCGGCGGAAGCTTTCTTCATCAGGATCGCCACCCGCATCTCCAGCTCGGGCGGCTCGATGGCCACCGTCAGGCCGGAGTCGAAGCGGGAGATCAGGCGGTCATCCATGCCGCTGATTTCCTTGGGATAGGTATCACTGGTGATGATGATCTGCTTCTTGGCCGCGATCAGGGCTTCGAAGGCGTAGAAGAATTCTTCCTGGGTGCGGCTCTTGCCGCCGAAGAATTGAATATCGTCGATCAGCAGCAGGTCCAGCGAATGGTAATAGCGCTTGAAATCGTCAAAGCCCTTGCGCTGGTAAGCCGTCACCACATCGCGTACGTATTGCTCGGCGTGGATGTAGCGGATCTTGGCGCCCGGGTTATCCACAAGCACCTGATTGCCGATGGCGTGGATGATGTGGGTTTTACCCAGACCCACACCGCCGTACAGGAACAGCGGGTTGTAGGACGTGCCGGGATTGTTGGCCACCTGGGTGGCCGCTGCGCGGGCCAGCTGGTTGGCTTTACCGGTCACCAGGTTGTCGAAGGTCAGCACCGGGTTGATGCGCGACTGTTCCTGGCGCGGGGCTACCGCGCGCACCGGCTGGGCCGGTTCCGGATCGAGGTGCAGCTGCTCGTGGTTGGGCAGACCCAGGCCGCTGGCGCCACCGCCATTGGCTTGCGCGTTGGCGGCCGGGCGGCGGCCCTGGTTGCCGCGCGGGTCCAGCACGAACTGCACTTCGGTGGGCGCGTCCCAGTATTCGCAGGCCAGCGCGGTGATGCGGTTGGCGAACTGCGTCTTGACCCAGTCCAGCTTGAAGCGATTGGGCGCGGCAATGCGCAGCAGCCCGTCCTCGAAGTCGAGCGGGACCAGCGGCTTGATCCAGGCGCTGTATTGCTGAGGCGTCAGCTCCTGCTCAAGTTTGTGGGAGCAGGCCTGCCAGAAGTTTTCCATGAAGCTTTCTTGTCGGATGATTGCGGCGCCCGACTGCCGCGTCCAGGGGACGGGCCTGTGGACGATGTCGTCCGGGCGCGAAACGAGGGACGCATTTTACTCCGGTAAACTGAAGTTATCCACAGGCGAACCGGCAAAAAACCCTGAAAAACTTGATCTATCCACAGGCTGCGCAGCAGCCATCTGCGTCGCGTTCACGCAAAGGCGCTTGAGGGGCGGGTGATAGGGGGACAGAGTAACGATCTTGTGGAAAACACAAGCTCATCCTTGGGGACGCGTTTTTTTGTAACAGCCTGTGCAAAACCTGAGAGAGGGACGGATCCTGTCCCCGATTTCCCCTGTGGGCAAATGAAATGATGTGACATTCCGGCTGTGGATAAGATAAATAACCGGCGTCAGTCGACCACGGCCCCATCGACAAAGACCTTCATTTCACCGGCCTGGTATTGCGTCCAGACTTCATTGTCGGTCAGCGGCTGGGTGACGATCACGGCCACCCGGTCATTGGTGGTGGTGACTTCGGAAAAGTCGACCGACAGATCCTCGTCCGACAGCTTGGCCTTGGCAAAGGGATGCTGGCGGACGATGTAATAGAGATTGGTGGAGCAGTGGGTATAAAGCGCCGAGCCGTCCGAGAGCAGCATGTTGAAGGTGCCATGGCTGGCGATGCCCTCCACGATCCCGCGCAGTGCAGTACGCAGGTCCGCCAGCAAGGGCAGGGTATCGCCAAAGCGCTTGCGCATCTCCTGGAGGATGAAGCAGAAGGCCAGTTCACTATCGGTGGTGCCGACCGGGCGGAAAGGCCCGTCCAGTGTGGGGGTGAAGTTTTTCAGGTCACCATTGTGGGCAAATACCCAGTAGCGTCCCCACAGCTCGCGCACGAAAGGATGGCAGTTGGCCAGTGTGACACGCCCTTGTGTCGCCTTGCGGATATGGGCGATGACGTGCTGCGACTTGATCGGATAGCGCTTGATCAGCTCGGCCACCGGGGAATCCACGGCGGCCTGGTGATCGACGAAGGTGCGCACCCCGGAGCCTTCGAAGAAGGCGATCCCCCAGCCATCGCGATGATGGTCGGTCAGCCCGCCACGGGTGGCAAAGCCGGTGAAGCTGAAGACGATATCGGTGGGGGTGTTGCAGTTCATCCCGAGAAGCTGGCACATGATGTCTTGCGGTGAGGCTGTGATGATAGTCAGCTGGACAAGTTATCACGATTGCCGCCGCCCATGACGCGGGCTGTGGACAAAAAAAGCCCCGCGAGCTTGCGCTGGCGGGGCTAATCCTTCCTAAAGAGGGAGGAGGAGACACAGTACGTACTACAAAACTTCAACTACACGACCAGAAGCCGGTGGGCCTCGAACTACGGTCAGGCGGGGACTGGATCAGTCACGCGCGGCCATGTTGCGCAGTTCGGCGGCAAAACTCGGTTGGGACAGGCTGTATTCGTTGGCCATGCGGTTCAACATCATCTTGCCGCTGAACTTGTGCGCCAGGATGCGTTGCTCCAGCGACTTGCGCGGCTTGATCAGCAGCACGGCGGCTTGCGCCAGTCCCAGGATCAGCGGCTTGAACACCATCATCAGGGTCACCAGTGCTCCCAGACCCAGCGCCGGACGGACATAGGCCGCCATCAAACCCAGGAAGGACTGCGCGAAAGGCAGGGCGGCTTCTGCGGGAAAGGCAAGATTCAGGAAGGACATGATATTTCTACCTCTGATAATCTGGCCGCGACACGATTGCGCGGCGTTCAAGTTCACTGTTGTTGCGTCGCAGTATGAATCTTGGCCCCTGGATTGACTACTTTAGAGTTCTCATATCAGTTATAGCGTTTGTGAATAAGAAGGTTCCGGCATGCCGGTTCACTCTCAAGCCCGCGTAAAACCGGCCTCCTGAGCGATGCTGGCGCGTCCTTTGTCGGCAACATGGCTGCATGAGCCCCTGTTGTCTGATCGCACTGATGTGGTTTTGCAACGCCATTTGACGGCAAGGAGCGCGGCGGTGAATATCTGACTTGCGGAAATTGGCAAAAAGGCTCACGTCGGAGCCCGGAGAAATGAAGGCGCCGAGGATAACAGGCCCACCCGGCGCGGCTTTGCGGGCAGTCCACGAAAAAAAACCCCGCAGGCTGTGCCTGCGGGGTTAATCCTTCCTAAAGAGGGAGGAGGAGACAACGGATCGGTGTCCTGACGCGTTGATCGAATCAGCGTCAACATAAGCGCCGTAAGCGCCGGGAACTACCGAAATCCTTTACTACCGGCATCAAGCTCTCGGGCTGATGCCAAGGTCACGCAGAAGTCATGCGGACCGGTAAAACTGGAATCTGGTGAAGCAGAAACCTTCGATTAACCGCGCGAAGCGATGAAGCGCAGTTCAGCAGCCAGGTTCGGCTGGGTGGCTTCGAACTTGTCAGCCATGCGGTTGAGCTGGCGGCTGCCGGTGGCGCGATCCTGTTCGGCGGCGACCAGAGCAACGGCTTGCAGTTCGTGGGCCTTCACGAAGTGCACGAAGATGTTGCGCATGACGGCGGCGAACTTGCTCTTGAAGGTGCTGTTGGTGCTTTGTGCGATGGTTGCCATGATTCGATCCTTGACGTTGTGTGTTATGTTGCATTGCAGTGTAGTGAACTCACATTTGTTTGACCACTTTCCGTTTCGGATATCAGTTATATAATCTGTGAATAATATTTCTGCCGGCGATGACCGGCGTCCATACTGCCTCTCCTTACCGCCGCAAAGGCCCGCCCTATGAGCTTTCTCACCCTGGACCTGAACCTGTTGCGCGTATTCGACGCCGTCATGACCGAGCAGAACCTCACGCGCGCGGCCAATCTGCTGGCCATGACGCAGCCGGCTGTCTCCAATGCGCTACGCCGCCTGCGCGACACGCTCAACGATGACCTGGTCATTCGCACCGCCCACGGTGTGAAGCCCACTCCGCGCGCCGAAGAGCTCTGGCCGACGGTGCGCCGGGCGCTTTCCGAGCTGGAAGCGGTGATCGCCCCGGAAAGCTTCGACATCTCGCGCGCCCAGAACACCTTCCGCATGGCCATGGTCGATGCCACGGCCGCGCTGTGGCTGCCCTCGCTGGTGCGCACCATCATGCGCGATGCCCCGCGCATCAAGATCCGCATGATGCCGCTGACCACCCGCGATCCGCGCGCCATGCTGCTGCGCGGTGACATCGACCTGGCCGTGGGCTTCTTCCCCGGCGTGACCGCGCAACTGGCCGACGGCCAGGGCATGGCCAAGAGCCAGATCAGCCACGCCCGGCTCTATACGGGGCAATACGTCTGCGTGATGCACAAGAACCATCCGCTGGCCACCCAGCCGCTGACGCTGGACAGCTACTGCAGCGCCGATCACTTGTTGGTGAGCCTGTCGGGCAAACCCCATGCGGTCATCGATGACGTGCTGGCGGGCATGAACCGCGAGCGCAAGATCCTGTTGACGGTGAACCAGTTCTTCACGGCCGGGCGCATCGTGGCCAGTTCGGAACTGATCACCGTGCTGCCACGCCATCTGGTGGCCGCCACCGGCATGGCCGAGGTGCTGGTGGTCAAGGAACTGCCCTTCCAGACCCCGGAAGAACACGTCGACATGCTCTGGCATGAACGCGATGCCCGCAATCCCGCCCACAAGTGGCTGCGTGCGCACTTGTCTGCAACAACCCATGACGAATTCGGTCGTATCAACATGAAGCGCTGAGGCAGCGCGTACACGAGGCTTTCCCGATCTGACTCATCCACGGGCGTGCGGGAGACAGGCGCCCGGAAAGCCCCCGTGTTCGCGCATCGGCGCCTGTTGATAACCCCAACCAGGGAAGCCGATCCGATGCCGCGCCTGACCAGACTCCTCCTTTGGCTGCTCGCCAGCCTGTTGCTTGTGATCGCCGCCGCGGTCATCTTCCTCCTCACCTTCGACTGGAACCGGGCCAAGCCCTGGATCAACGCGCGCGTCTCTGCGGCCACCGGGCGCGCGTTCGCCATCGACGGCAATCTGTCGCTGCACTGGCAGCGCCCGCAGCCGAGCACGCCGCCTGCCGGCTTCTGGGCGCGCTGGGTACCCTGGCCGCGTTTGCAGGCCGATAACCTGCGGTTGGGCAATCCGGCAGCCCTGGCCAGCTCCGGCCAGATGGTCACGGTGCGGCAGGTCACGTTTACCCTGAATCCCTTACCGCTGCTTGTGCACAAGATCTCCTTGCCTGCGCTGGAAATACAGGAGCCGGCCGTGTCACTGCTGCGCGACCGTGAGGGTGTGAACAACTGGACATTCAAGACTGACAGCGGCAGTCCTTCTACCTGGCAGTTGCAGCTGGGGCGGATCAGCCTGCGCCAGGGCAAGCTGGCGCTCAACGATGCGGTGCAGAAGATCGACATCAAGGCCGATATCGATACCCTCGATCCGGACAAGGACAAAGTCTACGGACTGGGCTGGAAACTGACCGGCAGCTTCAACGGGGCGCCGGTGTCGGGTCAAGGCAAGGCGGGCGGGGTGCTCTCGCTGCAAGACCAGCAGCAACCCTATCCGCTGCAGGCTTTGGTCAAGGTCGGCAACACCACCATCGGCGTGCGCGGCACCCTGACCAAGCCGGCCGAGCTGGCGGCACTGGATCTGCGCCTGTCGGTCGCCGGTGCCAGCATGGGCAACCTGTATCCGCTGACCGGGGTGCTGCTGCCGGAAACGCCGCCCTTTGCGACCGAGGGTCGCCTGATCGGCAAGATTGGCCCGGACCGCAGTCAGTGGCAGTACCAGGACTTCAGCGGCAAGGTCGGCGACAGCGATCTCAACGGCAGCCTGAATTACCTCACCGGCGGGGTCCGCCCGCAGCTGACCGGGACGCTGAGCTCGAATGTCCTGCGGCTTGACGACCTGGCTCCGCTCATCGGCGCCGATTCCAATGCCGAGAAGGCGCAACGCGGCGCCGAAGAACGCCAGCCCGGCAACAAGGTGCTGCCGGTCAAGACCTTCAGCACCGAGGCCTGGGGTGCACTGGATGCCGATGTACGCTTCACGGGCAAGCGCATCACGCGCCAGAAGGGCTTGCCCATCAGCGATCTGCAGGCGCATCTTATACTCAAGGACAAAGTTCTCACGCTGGACCCGCTCAACTTCGGGGTGGCCGGCGGCAATCTCACCTCCACCATCCGACTGGACGGCCAGGCCGCCCGGATGAAGTCCGATATGACGCTTTCTGCGCGCAAGCTGAAGATCCAGAAACTCTATCCGGAGCTCGATGCGTCACGTACCAGCTTCGGCGAGATCAACGGCGATGCGCGCTTGAGCGCAAGCGGCAATTCGGTGGCCGCCATGCTGGGGTCGGCCAATGGCGAAGTGAAGACTTTGGTCAGCCAGGGCGCCATCAGCAAATTCCTGCTGGAGGCGGCGGGCCTGAATGTGGGCAATGTGGTCATCAGCAAGCTGTTCGGCGACAAGGAGGTCAAGCTCAATTGCCTGGCCGGCGACCTGCCCGTGCGCGACGGCGTCATGACCGTCAAGACCCTGCTGCTGGATACGGAAGACGCGCTCATCGTGGTCGATGGCAGCATCGACATGAAACACGAACTGCTGGACCTGAACGTACACCCGCACAGCAAGGGCTTGCGCATCATCTCCTTGCGCTCGCCGCTATACGTCAAGGGCAGTTTCAAGGATCCCGACGTCGGCGTGAACAAGGGCGTGCTGGCATTGCGTGCAGGCGGTGCCGTGGCGCTCGGCCTGCTGGCACCGGTGGCGGCCATCCTGCCCCTCATCAATATCGACGCAGACCAGAAGGCCGAGTGTGGCCGCTTGCTGGAGGAAGTGAAGAAAACGCCGCAGGCGCCGCCGGCGGGCAAATCCCGTCCGCATCAAGCCGCGCCTAAAAAATAGGCAGCCGCAAAACAGGAAGAAAATTGCCGCCGGGCCAGGGGATAACTTCCCTGGCCCGGCGGCTTTCTGGGCCTCGTCTGCTTACGCTGGCAGCCGTTTGCTTTTTCCGCCTGTGGGGAAATTGCATGAAATCATGCCTGGCGGCCCCTGTTTCTCCCCTGCCAAGGTGCGAAATCGGGGACCAAATGCCCGAAATCGGTGACTTCCTGAAATTCCACCTCGGATCGACACGAATCCATCAATTTCGGAGTTGCCTGTGGATAAAGTTCTGAATAACTTTTTCACCGATTGGGGAAAAGTCAAAAAGTTATCCAAAGGCGGATTTTTATCCAAGATCGGCGATCGCCTCATACAGAGCTTGCCCAAGGCCTTGTCCTTGCCGTAAACGGCTGATTTTTCTCGCGTAAACCAGGTTATCCACAGCAGACGCAGGGCGTTAACTATCACTACTAATTTTATAAACAGCTTGGATTTAAAACCGAAGCGCGCGAGCTTTCGCCCACGACGCGGCTTGGCCTGCAGTCGGTCAGCGACCACTGTCACTGCCTGTGCGTAGAGGCAAGCTCAATGCAGCGAGATAAGAGAAAACACGGGGCGCTGGTCTCGGAGGTACTGGAGGGCTCGCCAAGCCACGAGGGGATAAGACAGGCAGGGGGCATGCTGCTGTGGAAAACAAAGAGCGCCTGCGACCGCTGCCGGGCTCTGTTGCCTTTTTTTATCCACAGGGCGGCCTGAAATGGTCTGCGCTGGCCAGCAGCGGTGGACAAGACATCAAGCGCTCAGGTCGAGCGCTCCAGGGACTTCCAGCACCAGGTCGCTAGCCGCCTGGGCCACGCAGGGCAGGATCCAGCCTTCAGCCTTCTCTTCGCGGGTCAATCCTGGCCATTCGATCTGGTACGCGATGTCGCCTGTGGACAATTTACACATGCAGGTCCGGCAAGTGCCATTCCGACAAGAGTTGGGCAGTCGGATACCGGCACGCAGCCCGGATTGCAAAATCGACAGTCCAGGAACTTGTTCAAATTGCAAACCCGAGGGTGAAATGGTGACGCGGAACGGCTTTTGGTTATCCATACCTTGATTTGCGCGGGTTTGAAGGCGCCCTGTGGATAAGTCTCTGCATATCCGCTGGGCGTTTTGGGTATATCTCGCCGTTTTATCCACGGGCGAAATATTGTCCAGAATCTGTGCCTGGACAATGCAGAAGCTTACCAAGCGTTTATCAGAAAGCTAAAGTCTTGATTTTTTTCGTGTAAACCGACTTATCCACAGTTTTTGGCGACGTTAACTACTACTACTATTTATATATATCCACAGCTAAATTAAAGAACCGAAAGCGCGTGCGCAGTGGACATCTTTCCAAAAAGTTGACTTTCAAGCACCAAAACCAGCAGAAAAGCCCTTGGCAAACCGATCAAGCGAGGGAAAAGTCCTTTGGGTTCGGCAGGAAAACGAGGATCTCAAGTCCTTGTTGCCCGTATTCAGGCCAATTCAATATCTTTTCGGCAAGTTATTGGCAGACTTACGATTGCCAGACTTGCTGCAACAGCTGGAAAACCGCCCTGATGGCAGCCTCATGTTGTCTTTTTTCTAATGTAATGAAGCTCAGTTCAGTCGACAGATCGACTGCATCGGCTATCACCAGCCCGTGGGCATGTGCCTGGTTCAGTGCGATCGACTCGCGCGCCAGTGACAGGCCCACCCCTGACTTGACCAGATCTAGCATCGACGACTCCTGGTCGACGAGGGCAACAGTCTGCGGCTTTACCTGATGTTGCGCGAAGATCTTGCTTAATAGACGATGATGAGCCGATTCTGCCGGAGTCCATATCCATGGCAGGCGCGCCAGTTCCTTCCAACCCTTGCCGGAGACACGGTTCTTCCAACCGGCTGGTGCAATGACGTTGTAGCTGAAGGAGGTCAGCGTCATGGCATGAAACCCCTTGCCGGGGTCGCCCAGGAAAAAGCCCACGTCCAGACGGCCGGCCCTGACTTCGTTGAGTACCGAACCCGACATGTGGTGGGACAGCTGGGTCGACAATTGTGGATGGCGTTCCACCAGCAATTTCAGAAAGGCGCCGAGGCGAATGAATTCCGGATCCAGAATGGTCCCGATGGCCAGGGTGCCGGAAACAATGTTGTCGTTCGAACGCAGGTCGGTCGCCTGGCGCCGCAATGCCTGGACATCGGCCAGCACGCGCTCGGCCAGCGGCAGCAGGGCATTGCCCTCGCCGGTGAGGACCATGCCGGATGCACTCCGATTGAACAAGGCAATGCCCAGACTTTCCTGCAAGGCCTTGATCTGCAGGCTCACGGCCGGTTGAGTCAGATGCAGCTTCTCGGCTGCCCGGGTCAGGTTACCTTCATGGGCAACTGCAATAAATGCGCGTAACTGGGTGAGATCCATCGTCTTCTCCCGCCTTTGATCCCTCTTCTTGTCCTTGCTGGATGTGGATAAACCGGTGGATATCCCGGTGTACAGCTTGTGAGGATCTTGTGGGTAGCGTGTGTACAAGAAAGTCCAGATTATAAGCAATCTTTATATTGCTCTTGATAATTCCTCATTGGATGTGCTGCGGGCAGACGACTATTCTTGCTCTTCCATGCCATGGACCCGTCATGATGACGGACTGGCCCGCTTGCAGGAGGGCGCAGGAGACAGCGCCGTCCACCATTCTCCAAAACACCAAAGGAAACCTTATGAGCCGCCCGCACATCGATCACTTCATCAATGGCCAGATTTCCCGCTCCGAGAGCGGTCGCAGCCAGGACGTCTTCAACCCGGCCACGGGCGCGGTTACGGCCAAGGTCGCGCTGGCTTCGGTGCAGGAGGTCAATGCGGCGGTGGCCGCCGCCAGTGCTGCCGCCCCGGCCTGGGCCGAGACGGCGCCCTTGAAGCGTGCGCGGGTGCTGTTCAAGTTCAAGGAACTGATCGAGCAGAACCACGATGCCCTGGCCAAGGCCATCACGCTGGAACATGGCAAGGTGTTTTCGGATGCGAAAGGGGAGGTCACGCGCGGTCTGGAGATCGTCGAATTCGCCACCGGCATCCCGCAACTGTTGAAGACCCAGTTCACCGACAACATCGGCGGCGGCATCGACAACTGGAACCTGCGTCAGCCCCTGGGCGTGACGGCCGGCATCACCCCGTTCAACTTCCCGGTGATGGTGCCGCTGTGGATGGCGCCCGTGGCCATCGCCACCGGCAACAGCTTCGTGTTGAAGCCCTCCGAGCGCGATCCTTCGCCCTCGCTGATGCTGGCCGAACTGTTCAAGCGCGCCGGCCTGCCCGATGGCGTCTTCAACGTGGTCCAGGGGGACAAGGTGGCCGTGGATGCACTGCTGGAACATCCGGACGTGCAGGCGGTGTCCTTCGTGGGGTCCACCCCGATTGCCGAATACATTTACCGCAAGGCCACCGAGCGCGCCGGGACCTTCCCGCTGCGTGCCCAGGCCCTGGGCGGTGCCAAGAACCACCTGGTGGTGATGCCGGACGCCAATCTGGACCAGGCCGTCGATGCTCTCATCGGTGCGGCCTACGGATCGGCCGGCGAGCGCTGCATGGCGATCTCGGTGGCGGTGGCCGTGGGCAGCGTGGCCGACAAGCTGGTCGATGCCCTGATCCCGCGCGTCAAAGCGCTCAAGGTCAAGAACGGCATGGAAGACGATGCCGAGATGGGGCCGCTGGTCACTGCTGCCCACAAGGCCAAGGTCGAAGGCTACATCCAGAGCGGGGTGGATGCCGGTGCCAGGCTGCTGGTCGATGGCCGTGGCCTGAAGGTGCCGGGCCACGAGGAAGGATTCTTCATTGGCGGCACGCTGTTTGACAATGTCACGACCGACATGAAGATCTACCAGGAAGAAATCTTCGGTCCCGTGCTGTGTGTGGTGCGCGTGCCGGACTTCGCCTCGGCCGTGCAACTGATCAATGCTCATGAATACGGCAATGGCGTCTCGCTCTTCACCGCCGACGGCAATACGGCGCATGAGTTCTCGCGCCGCATCCAGGTCGGTATGGTCGGCATCAACGTGCCCATTCCGGTGCCGATGGCCTGGCATTCCTTCGGTGGCTGGAAGCGTTCGCTCTTCGGTGATACCCATGCCTATGGCGAAGAGGGCATCCGCTTCTATACGCGCTACAAGTCCATCATGCAGCGCTGGTCGGCTACCATCGGCAAGGGGGCGGAGTTCACCATGCCGGTGGCGAAGTAAGCAGGGCGCTGGCCGCTTCTTCGCCGGGGCAGGGGGCGGCAGCAGACCACAAGACCACAAGAACAAGCAAACGGAGACACCATGCAATCGGCAGGGCAATACGACTACATCATCATTGGCGCCGGCACCGCCGGTTGCGTCATGGCCAACCGGTTCTCGCGCCAGACCGGCAAGAAGGTGCTGCTCATCGAAGCGGGGGCCAAGGACGACTACATCTGGATCCATATTCCGGTGGGCTATCTCTACTGCATCAACAATCCGCGTACCGACTGGATGTTTCGCACCGAGGCCGATCCTGGTCTCAACGGCCGCAGCCTGATCTACCCGCGCGGCAAGGTGTTGGGGGGCTGCTCCTCCATCAACGGCATGATCTACATGCGTGGTCAGGCGCGCGATTACGATCACTGGGCCGAGGTCACGGGCGACGACAGCTGGCGCTGGCAGAACGTCCTGCCGCTGTTCAAGAAGAGCGAGGACTACCATCTCGGTGCCAGCCAGTTCCACGGTGCCGGCGGTGAATGGCGCGTGGAGAAACAGCGCCTGCGCTGGGACATCCTCGATGCTTTCCGCGATGCGGCCGCCGAGAATGGCATTCCCAAGGTCGAGGACTTCAACTGCGGCGACAACGAAGGCAGTGGCTACTTCGATGTCAACCAGAAGCGCGGCGTGCGCTGGAACGCGTCCAAAGCCTTCCTGCGGCCTGCCATGAAGGATGGCAACCTCACCATCATGACCGGCTCGCACGTGAGCCGCCTGCGCATGGAACAGGGCGAGCAGGGACCGGTGTGCACCGGCGTCGAATTCACCGGCGGCGGCAGTGCCTGGTTTGCCGAAGCCAAGGAGACCATCCTCTGTGCCGGTGCGATTGGTTCGCCGCACATCCTGCAGATGTCGGGTATCGCCGATCCGGTCCTGTTGCAGCAGCACCAGATTCCCGTGCAGCATGCGTTGCCGGGCGTAGGCGAGAACCTGCAGGATCACCTGCAGATGCGCATGGTCTTCAAGGTCGATGGCGTCAAGACGCTCAACGCCATGGCCTCGACCCTGGTCGGCAAGATGAGAATAGGGCTGGAATACCTGCTCATGCAAAGCGGTCCGATGTCGATGGCGCCTTCGCAGCTGGGCGCCTTCGCCAAGTCCGACGCCCGGCAGAGCAGCGCCAATCTGCAGTACCACGTGCAGCCGCTGTCACTGGAAAAATTCGGTGATCCGCTGCATGCCTTCCCGGCCTTCACCGCCAGCGTGTGCAATTTGCGTCCGACCTCGCGCGGTCATGTGCGCCTGGCCTCGACTGATCACGCACTGGCGCCCCGCATCACCACCAACTATCTCTCCACCGAAGAAGATCTCCAGGTCGCCGCCAATGCGTTGCGCCTGACCCGTCGCATCGCGGCCTCGCCTGCACTGGCGCGCTATCGGCCCGAGGAATACAAGCCCGGTACGCAGTATGAAAGTGAAGCGGATTTGTATCGCGCTGCCGGCGATGTGGGCACCACCATCTTCCATCCGGTGGGCACCTGTCGCATGGGGCGCAGCGATGACGCGATGGCCGTGGTCGACGCCCAATGCCGGGTGCGCGGCGTGTCAGGACTGAGCGTGGCCGATGCCTCCGTGATGCCCTCCATCACCTCCGGCAACACCAATTCGCCGACCGTCATGATCGCCGAGAAAGTCGCTTCCAGCCTGCTTTCCCGGGCATAAAACGGCAATTCTCAGGTGCTGAACCATACGGTACTTATACGTATTGTATGAATGGTACGAACCGGCTACTATGCGCCAAATATTAAAACGAGCTTCTCGATTCGCCAGTCATTAAGGGCGGTTCCTGAATCCAAAAGATTCAGATGATCCGCAGCAGGCAGGCCTTGACGACCGGACCCACCGGCGCGGGCATCAAAGGGAAAGAAGAGACCATGACAGACGTCATTCTGGAGACACGAAACCTGACGAAGGAATTCAAGGGTTTCACGGCAGTAAGCGCGGTCAACCTGCAAATTGAGCGCGGTCACATTCATGCCTTGATCGGCCCCAACGGTGCCGGCAAGACCACGTGCTTCAACTTGCTGACCAAGTTCCTGGTACCGACTTCGGGCCAGATCCTGTTCAACGGCAAAGACATCACCATGGATGCACCCGCGCAGATTGCGCGTCAGGGCATCATTCGTTCCTTCCAGATTTCCGCTGTCTTCCCGCACATGAGCGTGCTGGAAAACGTGCGCATCGGCCTGCAACGCAAGCTCGGTACTTCGTTTCATTTCTGGAAGAACGGCGAGAGCCTGAAGCAGCTCGACGAGCGCGCCATGCAGTTGCTCGACGAAGTGGACCTGACCAGTTTTGCCCGCACCACCACGGTGGACTTGCCCTACGGTCGCAAGCGTGCGCTGGAGATTGCCACGACGCTGGCCATGGAACCGGAACTGATGTTGCTGGACGAACCGACCCAGGGCATGGGCCATGAAGACGTGGACCGTGTCACGGCCCTGATCAAGAAGGTCTCGGCCGGTCGCACCATCCTCATGGTGGAGCACAACATGAGCGTGATCTCCGGCATCTGCGACCGCATCAGCGTGCTGCAACGGGGTGCGCTGCTGGCCGAAGGCAGCTATGAAGAAGTCTCGCGCAATCCGCAGGTGATGGAAGCCTACATGGGCAGCACCTCGGTCGAACTGCAAGGGGCCCACTGATGAGCACCGCCACCCTGAATGCTGATGCCATGACCACGTCTTCTTCTTCCGCACCGCTGGTGCTGCAGATCAGCGATCTGCAATCCTGGTACGGTGAATCGCACATCCTGCACAACGTCAACCTCAACGTCCACCAGGGCGAGGTGGTGACGCTGTTGGGCCGCAATGGCGCCGGTCGTACCACCACGATGCGTTCCATCATGGGACTGGTCGGTACCCGCAAGGGGTCGATCAAGATCAACGGCCAGGAAACCATCAACCTGGCCACGCACAAGATCGCCCACCACGGCGTGGGCTACTGCCCGGAAGAGCGGGGCATCTTCTCCTCGCTCTCGGCCGAAGAAAACCTGATGCTGCCGCCCTTTGTTTCAAAGACGGACAAAGGCATGTCCATCGACGAGATCTACGAGATGTTCCCCAACCTGAAGGAGCGTCGCAACAGCCAGGGCACGCGTCTGTCCGGTGGTGAACAGCAGATGCTGGCGGTGGCCCGCATCCTGCGTACGGGTGCGCGCCTGCTGTTGCTCGATGAGATTTCCGAAGGCCTGGCCCCGGTCATCGTGCAGGCTCTGGCGCGCATGATCACCACGCTCAAGGCCAAGGGCTACACCATCGTCATGGTCGAGCAGAACTTCCGCTTCGCCGCTCCCCTGGCCGATCGGTTCTATGTGATGGAACACGGCCAGATCGTCGAGTCCTTCGCTTCCTCGCAGCTGGAAGCAAAGATGCAGACCTTGAACGAACTGCTCGGCGTATGAGCATCGCGCCCGGGCAGCCTGTGTTGCTGCCTGAGCGACTGTCCCGATTTTTCCGGTATCACCAGCTTCACGACTAGAAGAAGTACTGGCAACAAGTACGTCCGCGGGGGTGAGCGACCCTCTCCCCGTTCCACCAAGTTGTCTCGCATCGAAATCATCAAGCGGGCTTCAAAACAGAGGAGATGAAAAATGAAACTCAAGGCAATGGCACTGGCCGTCACCGCAGCCGCTGCGGCATTCGCGACCGCGCCGGCTTCGGCACAGATCTCGGGTGATGTGATCAAGATCGGTTTCATCACCGATATCTCGGGTGTGTATTCGGACATCGACGGCCAGGGTGGTGCGGAAGCCATCAAGATGGCCATCGCCGACATGGGCGGTGCGATCAACGGCAAGAAGATCGAACTGCTGGTCGCCGATCACCAGAACAAGGCCGACGTGGCCGCCAGCAAGGCCCGTGAATGGTTCGACCAGCAGGGCGTGGATATGCTCATCGGTGGTACCAACTCCGGCACTGCCTTGGCCAGCGCCAAGGTCGCCGCCGAAAAGAAGAAGGTCTACATGCAGGTCGGTGCCGGCTCGGCCCGTCTGACCAACGAAGAATGCTCGCCCTACACCGTGCACTACGCCTATGACACCGTGGCCCTGGCCAAGGGTACCGGTTCGGCCGTGGTCAAGCAGGGCGGCAAGAGCTGGTTCTTCCTGACAGCCGACTATGCCTTCGGCCACTCGCTGGAATCCGATACCGCCAACGTCGTGAAGGCTTCCGGCGGCACCGTGGTGGGTTCGGTCAAGCACCCGCTGGGCGCGTCGGACTTCTCCTCCTTCCTGCTGCAGGCACAGAGCTCCAAGGCCCAGATCATCGGCCTGGCCAACGCCGGTGGCGACTTCATCAACTCGGTGAAGGCCGCCAACGAGTTCGGCATCACCAAGACCGCCAAGCTGGCCGGCCTCCTGGTGTTCATCAACGACGTGCACTCGCTGACCCTGAAGAACACCGAAGGTCTGTACCTGACCGACAGCTGGTACTGGGACACCAACGACGAGACCCGCGCCTTCGCCAAGCGTTACTTTGCCGAGCGCAAGAAGATGCCGTCCTCCCTGCAAGCGGCTGACTATTCGGCTGCGCTGCAGTACCTGAAGATCGTCAAGGAAATCGGCAGCGATGACTCCGACAAGGTGCTGGCGGCCATGCGCAAGACCAAGTTCAACGACATGTACCAGAAGAACGGCTACCTGCGTGCCGATGGCCGCGTGGTCCACGACATGTACCTGTATCAGGTCAAGGCACCGTCGGAATCGAAGTATCCGTGGGACTACTACAAGCTGGTGCAGACCATCCCTGCCGAGCAGGCCTGGACCACCAAGGCCGAGTCCAAGTGCGCGGCCTGGAAGTAAGCAAGGCGTAGCACCGTAGCAGTAAGGCCATCGCACAGCCCAGCAAAATCTGTCATTTCTGTTCACGCGGGGATGGCAGATTTTTGCTGTAAGCGATGGCGTTTTTTACCCATCTGGATGAACGGGTTTTTATGGAACTATTCGGCATACCCCTGCAAGCCTTGTTGAGCCAGCTGCTGCTGGGCCTGGTCAACGGCTCCTTCTACGCCATGCTCTCGCTGGGTCTGGCGGTGATCTTCGGCTTGCTCAACGTGATCAACTTCGCGCACGGCACGCTCTACATGCTGGGCGCCTTCCTGGCCTGGATGGGCATGAGCTATTTCGGGCTCAACTACTGGGTCATGCTCATCCTCGCACCGATCCTGGTGGGCGCCTTCGGCATCGTCATCGAAAAGACCATGCTGCGCTGGCTCTACAAGCTGGATCACCTCTACGGCCTCTTGCTGACCTTCGGCATCACGCTGATGGTCGAGGGTATATTCCGCTCCATCTATGGCGTCTCGGGCCAGCCTTATTCGGTGCCTGACCTGCTGCAGGGGGCGACCAATCTCGGCTTCATGGTGCTGCCCAACTATCGCGCCTGGGTCGTGGTGGCCTCGCTGGTGATCTGCTTCGCTACCTGGTTCGTGATCGAGAAGACCCGCCTGGGCGCCTATCTGCGCGCCGGCACCGAGAACCCCAAGCTGGTGGAAGCCTTCGGCATCAACGTGCCGCTCATGGTGACCCTGACCTACGGCTTCGGCGTGGCGCTGGCCGCCTTTGCCGGCGTGCTGGCCGCACCCGTGATCCAGGTTTCGCCGCTGATGGGTTCCAATCTCATCATTACCGTCTTCGCGGTGGTGGTGATCGGCGGCATGGGCTCCATCCTCGGTTCCATCATCACGGGCCTGATGCTGGGCCTGGTCGAGGGCCTGACCCGGGTGTTCTACCCGGAGCTGTCGGCCACCGTGGTCTTCATCATCATGGCCATCGTCCTGATGGTCCGTCCGGCCGGCCTGTTCGGCAAAGAGAAATAATCGGAGACCGGCATGAACAAGAAAATCGGAATTGCTGTTTTACTAATATTGTTGTTGGCGGCACCGTTCGGCATCTACCCGGTGTTCCTGATGAAGATGCTGTGCTTTGCGCTGTTCGCCTGCGCCTTCAACCTGCTCATCGGTTATACCGGCCTGTTGTCTTTCGGTCATGCTGCCTTCCTGGGCTGGGCCGGCTACCTGTGCGGCCAGGCGCTGAAGGTGTGGGGTTTGCCGACCGAACTGGGTCTGATCATCGGTACCCTGACCGGTGCTTTGATCGGCCTGGTCATGGGCTTGCTGGCGATCCGTCGTCAGGGCATCTACTTCACCATGATCACCCTGGCGCTGGCGCAGATGCTGTTCTTCGTGGCCTTGCAGCTGCCGTTTACGGGCGGTGAGGATGGCTTGCAGGGCGTGCCGCGCGGCAAGCTGCTGGGCTTCCTGAACCTGGAAAACGACATGACCCTGTACTACGTCGTGCTGGTCATCGCCGTGGCGGGCTTTGCGCTGATCGTGCGGACCATCCATTCGCCCTTCGGTCAGGTCTTGAAGGCGATCAAGGAGAACGAGCCGCGTGCCGTCTCGCTGGGCTATGACGTGGCCCGCTACAAGCTGCTGGCCTTCGTGCTCTCGGCTGGCCTGTCCGGGCTGGCGGGGGCCACCAAGACCCTGGTGCTGGGCTTCGAGACCCTGACCGACGTGCACTGGAGCATGTCCGGCCTGGTGGTGCTGATGACCCTGGTGGGGGGGCTGGGCACCATCCTCGGTCCCATCGTCGGTGCGGTCATCATCATCATGCTGGAGAACAAGCTGGGCGATATCGGCAACTGGCTGGCCAGCGTCACCCACATCGACTGGTTCAATACCCTGGGAGATTCGGTGACGATTGTGACCGGCTTCATCTTCATCGTTTGCGTGCTGGCCTTCCGCAAGGGCATCGTGGGCGAGATCCTGGCATTCATGGGCAAGGGGCAGGCCAAGGGATCGCACTAGTTCTTGCGCTGAACTTCAACGCTTCATCTGCCGCCGGCAAGTCACCTTGGGGTGATTTCCCGGCGGTAATTTTTTATCTTCATTTTCGGCGAACCAGAACAGCAGCCAGGTGTTTCGCAACAGTGCGCGAAGCGTCATCTCTGTGGCTGATGCCAGCCGGGGCAGAGCGGTAGAATGTGGCCGGCCTGCTCCATTCTTCATTTCACCGTCCATCCATTCCCCCTCATCCCATGTTCAGCCCTGTTTCATCCTTTGCCGATTTTTCCGATTGTTTCTTCACTTCGTCAGCGGAGGGCAAGTGATGGTCGATTATGTGGTGTTGTGCTGCGCAGCCTTCGTGGCCGGCTTGATCGATGCCGTGGTGGGCGGAGGTGGACTGGTGTTGGTGCCGACCTTGTTCTCGGTCTTTCCCAATACCCCCCCGGCGACCTTGCTGGGGACGAACAAGGTCGCCGGCGTGATGGGCACCAGTGCCGCCGCGATCAACTTTGCGCGCAAGGTGGCCGTGCGCTGGAGTACCGTGACACCGGCTGCGATGGCAGCCTTTGCCTTCTCCTTTTTCGGTGCTTATGTCGTTACCCATATTCCGACCGATCTCATTCGCAAGGCATTGCCCTTCATCTTGATGGCGGTCGCCCTGTACACGCTGAAGAAGAAGGATTTCGGGACGACCCACGCGCCGACCCTGACGGGGAGTCGTGAAATGGTGTTCGCGGCCTTGATCGGTGCGGCGGTGGGTTTCTACGATGGGGTGTTCGGTCCGGGGACAGGGAGCTTCCTGGTCTTTCTCTTTGTCCGCGTATTCAGCTACGACTTTCTCTCGGCGTCAGCCGTCTCCAAGTTCGTCAACATTGCCACCAATCTGGCGGCCTTGTGCTGGTTCGGCTATAGCGGGCATGTGATCTGGCAATTGGGTTTGTTGATGGCGGTATTCAATATTGGGGGCTCGCTGGTGGGGACCCGCCTGGCGATGAAACATGGCAGCGTCTTTGTCCGCAAGTTGTTTCTCGTGGTGGTGGGTGCATTGATCCTCAAGTCGGGCTATGACGCCTTCCTTAAATAAGGGAGAAAACTTCACCGGTTGTTTCACGTGAAACAACCGGCCCCCGACCAGAAAGACGGAGCGCGCTGCTCCGTTTTTTTATTCATATAACGCCCTCGTGGGTAAAATCCAGCCTCACTGTTTCACGTGAAACAGTCCACGTGGATGTTTCATTGATCAGCTCCTGCTATCAATCTGGCCCGGCGATAGTGTCCAGCGGGGCAGGGAAGTGCGGTAAACCAACAGCCAACGACCTCACCCCCGACCCCGTCAGATAAAAGGTCTTATAATCTCGCCTCTGTTCTCACCTCTACGCGAGGCCCGCATCATGCTATTCCCCACACAATTTGACGTCATCGTCGTTGGCGGCGGTCACGCCGGCACCGAAGCTGCACTGGCCGCAGCACGCATGGGCCAGAAAACCCTGCTCCTGACGCACAACATCGAAACCCTCGGCCAGATGTCCTGCAATCCCTCCATCGGCGGGATCGGCAAGGGCCACCTGGTCAAGGAAGTCGATGCCATGGGTGGGGCGATGGCCATTGCCACCGACGAGGCGGGGATCCAGTTCCGTATCCTCAATTCCTCCAAGGGCCCGGCCGTGCGCGCGACCCGTGCCCAGGCCGACCGTATCCTGTACAAGGCAGCGATCCGTTCTCGCCTGGAGAACCAGCCCAACCTGTGGCTGTTCCAGCAGGCCGTGGATGATCTGATGCTGGAAGGCGACCGCGTCGTCGGTGCCATCACCCAGGCCGGTATCCGTTTCGCGGGCAGGGCCGTAGTGTTGACCGCCGGGACTTTCCTGGATGGGAAGATTCACGTGGGCCTGAACAATTATTCCGGTGGCCGTGCCGGTGATCCGCCTGCGGTGTCGCTGTCGGCGCGCCTGAAGGAATTGAAGCTGCCGCAAGGCCGGCTGAAGACGGGTACGCCGCCGCGCATCGATGGTCGTACCATCAACCTGGCGATCCTGGAAGAACAGCCCGGCGACCTGGACCCGGTACCGGTGTTCTCCGTCATGGGCCATGCCGCCATGCACCCGCGTCAGATGCCGTGCTGGATCACCCATACCAACAGCCGCACCCACGACATCATCCGCGGCGGACTGGATCGCAGCCCCATGTACACCGGCGTCATCGAAGGCGTGGGCCCGCGTTACTGCCCTTCCATCGAGGACAAGATTCATCGTTTCGCCGGCAAGGATTCGCACCAGATCTACCTGGAACCCGAGGGCCTGACCACCCACGAGTTCTATCCCAACGGCATTTCCACCAGCCTGCCTTTCGATGTGCAACTGGAACTGGTGCGCTCGATGAAGGGCATGGAAAACGCCCACATCCTGCGTCCGGGCTATGCCATCGAATATGACTACTACGACCCGCGCGGCCTGAAGTCCTCGCTGGAAACCCGCCAAGTGCAGGGCCTGTTCTTCGCCGGCCAGATCAACGGCACCACCGGATATGAAGAAGCCGCCGCCCAGGGCATGCTGGCCGGCATCAACGCCGCGCTGCAGACCCAGGGCCGTGAAGCCTGGACCCCGCGTCGTGATGAAGCCTACCTCGGTGTGCTGGTCGACGATCTGGTGACCCAGGGCGTGCAGGAACCGTATCGCATGTTCACCAGCCGTGCCGAGTATCGCCTCTCTCTGCGCGAAGACAATGCCGACCTGCGCCTGACCGAAATCGGCCGCGAACTCGGCTGCGTCGGCGATGCGCAATGGGAAGCCTTCGACAAGAAGCGCGAAGCTGTTTCACGTGAAATGGAACGCCTCAAGTCGACCTGGGTCAACCCGCGCATCCTGGCGGCCGTCGAAGCCGAGCGTGTGCTGGGCAAGGCCATCGAGCGCGAATACAACCTGCTGGACCTGCTGCGCCGTCCCAACGTGACCTACGATAGTCTGATGGGCCTGACCGGCACCGAGGGTCAAGCCCTGGCCGGCCCCGGCATCGAAGAGGGTCCGGTGCGCGAACAAGTCGAGATCCAGGTCAAGTACGCCGGTTACATTGCCCGCCAGGCCAACGAGATCAGCCGCCAGGATCACAATGAAAACCTGAAGCTGCCGGCTGACCTCGATTACATGGATGTGAAGGCACTGTCCATCGAAGTGCGCCAGAAGCTCAACAAGCATCGTCCGGAAACCCTGGGCCAGGCTTCGCGCATTTCCGGCGTGACGCCTGCGGCGCTGTCGCTGCTGCTGGTGCACCTGAAGAAGGGTGGCCTGAAACAGCCGAGCGGCGCCGACAACCAGGCAGCGTGAAGAAAAATACCAGGCATCGCCCTCGAACCAGATCCAACCCAAGGCATCACGCATGAGCAACACTGCAGACCTGAACCTTTTGACCCATACCCTGAAGGAAGGCGCCCAGGCCATGGGCCTGACGCTTTCCGATGCCCAGATCGACAAGCTCATGGCATACCAGGCCCTGCTGGCCAAGTGGAACAAGGTCTACAACCTGACTGCCTTGCGCGACCCGGCGCAGATGGTCACGCATCATCTGCTGGATTCCCTGTCGGCGATGTCGGCCTTTGCCGGCGCCCGACGCGTGCTGGACGTGGGCGCGGGCGGCGGCCTGCCGGGCATCGTGCTGGCCATCTGGGCGGCCGAGGCGCAGCCGCAGATGCAGATTACCCTGGTCGATACGGTCTCCAAGAAAACCGCCTTCCTCAACCAGGTCAAGGCGCAATTGCATTTGAGCAATGTCACGGTGCTGCATGCCCGTGTGGAGCAGTTGCCTGTCGAGCAACAATACGATGTCATCACGTCGCGCGCGTTTGCGGAACTCAAGGACTTCGTGACGTGGTCGAATCATCTCCTGCAACAAGGTGGTCAGTACATCGCCCTCAAGGGTGTGCTGCCGCAAGAGGAAATCGACCGATTGCCGGCGGGGTGGACAGTGCGCCAGGTGCAGCCCCTGCAGGTACCGGGCCTGGATGCTGAACGGCATCTCATCTTCATGGAAAGAACGACCTGATGAACAAACTGAAACGGGCCCTGGTGGCCACCATGGTCTCGATGGCAGCCTATGGCGCGCTGGGCATGGCTTGCGTCCATGCCCAGGAGGTCAAGACGGTAGCTTCGGTGGACCTCAAGCGTTACGCCGGCAAGTGGTACGAAATCGCCAAGATTCCCAACAGCTTCCAGAAAAAGTGCATTTCCGGCACCAGCGCAGAGTATTCCGCGCGCAATGATGGCATGATCGATGTCGTCAACCGCTGCAAGACGGCCGACGGCATCGATGAAGCCAAGGGCGTGGCGCGGGTGGTCCCGGGCAGCAACAACAGCAAGCTGGAAGTGCGCTTTGCGCCGGCCTGGCTGTCCTGGATCCCGATGGTGTGGGGCGACTACTGGATCATGGACCTGGACGATCAATACACCCTGGCCACCGTGGGCAGCCCCTCGCGCGAATACCTGTGGATTCTCTCGCGCACGCCCACCATCAGCGACGAGCAATACGAGAACGCCCTCAACAACGCCACCAAGCAAGGTTTCGATACCGCGCGGGTGGTCAAGAGCAAACCGTAATACGGCACCTGAGATCAGGCCAGCGGCCCGGGCAGCAACCCGGGCCGCGCACATTCAAGGAGACCCACCATGCAGGCGATCTTTCATTCCCTCGGCATCACCGATATCTGGCAACTGATCGCCGCCACCATGGTGTTCCTGCTGCTGCCCGGTCCCGGTACCTTCTGCATGCTCACCTGCGCGGCCAAGGGCGGCTTGCGCGGCGGCTTCATGGCGCAGGCGGGCATCATGCTGGGCGACATCGTGCTGATGTTCCTGGCCGCGGCTGGCGTAGCCGCCTTGCTGCATGCCAATCCCTTGCTGTTCCACGGCCTGCAATACCTGGGCGCGGCCTATCTGGCCTACCTGGGCGGACGTCTCCTGTTTGCAAGAGGCGAGGGCGGTGGTACAGTCGTACCCTTTTCCAATGCCGCAGACTTCCGGCGCGGCTTTTTGGTCACCTTGTTCAACCCGAAAGCCATCGTGTTCTACATGGCCTTCTTCCCGCTGTTCCTGGATCCGGCCACGCAGCAAGGCGCGCTGACCTTCTTCACGATGGGCGCAGTCATCAGCAGTTGCACCTTCCTGTATGGCAGCTTCCTGGTCATCGTCGGCAATGCCGCCGCGCGCCGCATGGCCCGCAATCGCACCATCGCCAAGCTGGCTTCTCGCGCGGCAGGTATTTTCCTGATCGGTTTCGGCATCAAGTTGACCACGCAATAACGCTCACATAACAACGATATGGCAAAAATATTTTGTGTCGCCAACCAGAAAGGTGGCGTAGGCAAGACCACTACTGCGGTCAATCTCGCTGCCGGGCTGGCGCAACTGAATCAGCGCGTGCTGCTGGCCGACCTCGACCCGCAGGGCAATGCCACCATGGGTTCGGGCGTGAACAAGGCGACCCTGGAAGGCTCGATCTATGAAGTGCTGCTGGGCATGTCCGACATTCGTGCCGTGCGCAAGCGTTCCGAAGCCGGGGGCTTCGACGTGTTGCCCGCCAATCGCGAACTGGCCGGCGCCGAAGTGGAAATGGTCGAGCTGGAGCAGCGCGAGGCGCGCCTGAAGATGGCCTTCGCCCAGGTTGCCGAGGACTATGACTTCATCCTCATCGATTGCCCGCCCGCACTGTCCATGCTGACCTTGAACGGGCTGTGCTCGGCGCATGGCGTCATCATTCCGATGCAGTGTGAATACTACGCATTGGAGGGGCTGTCGGACCTGGTCAACACCATCAAGAAGGTGCACGCCAAGCTGAACCCGGAGTTGAAGGTCATTGGTCTCTTGCGCGTGATGTTCGATCCGCGCATGACACTGTCGCAGCAGGTCTCGGACCAGCTGGAACAGCACTTCGGCGACAAGGTCTTCAAGACCGTCATCCCGCGCAACGTGCGGCTGGCCGAAGCGCCCTCGTATGGTCTGCCGGGCGTGACCTTCGATCCGCTGTCCAAGGGCGCGCAGGCTTATATCGCATTCGGCGCGGAAATGGTCGAGCGCATCAAGACGCTATAACCGGCCCCGTCATTACGCATCGTTTTTCATCAGGCAATCGCATGGCAACTTTACCGAAAAAATCCAAGGGTCTGGGACGCGGACTGGACGCGCTCCTGGGCGGATCCTCCGACATCACCGAAGAAGTCCAGGCGCAGGCCGCGCAGGGCCTGCCCACCGTGATGGCGGTCACCGAACTGCAGGCCGGCAAGTACCAGCCACGTACCCGCATGGATGAAGGCGCGCTCAACGAGCTGGCTGCCTCGATCAAGGAACAGGGCCTGCTGCAACCCATCCTGATCCGCGCCATCGGCCAGAAGAACGGTCGCGATACCTACGAGATCATCGCCGGTGAACGCCGCTTCCGCGCGGCCAAGATCGCCGGGCTGACCGAGGTGCCGGTGCTGGTCAAGAACGTGGATGACCAGACCACGGCCGCCATGGCCCTGATCGAAAACATGCAGCGCGAGGATTTGAATCCCCTGGAAGAAGCCCAGGGCATCCATCGCCTCATTACCGATTTCGCCTTCACGCACGAGCAGGCCGCGTTGGCCGTGGGGCGCTCGCGCAGTGCGGTTTCCAATCTGCTGCGCCTGTTGAACCTGGCCAAGCCGGTGCAGACCATGCTCATGGCCGGTGACATCGACATGGGCCACGCCCGTGCGCTGCTGGCCGTCGATTCGGCAACGCAGATCCAGCTGGCCAACCAGATCGTGGCCAAGCGCATGTCGGTACGCGATGCCGAGAAACTGGTCACCCGCGCCAGCGCAGAGCAAGCCGCCAAGCCGCGCGAAGCCAAGGACAAGTCACGCGATATCGCACGCCTGGAAGAAGAACTCTCGGACCTGCTGGCCACCCAGGTCAGCATCAAGACCGGTGCCCGCAACAAGGGCCAGCTCATCATCAACTTCAACGACCTCGATGCCCTCGATGGCGTGATCGTGCGTCTGCGCGGGGAGTCGGTGGAGAGCTGATCGCGCCGGCAGGATGCACCAAAAAAAATGGGCTGCCCGATTCGGAGCAGCCCATTTTTATTGATATAAATAATTTCCGAAATATCAGAAAGTCCGCTGCACATCCGAACGCGGCGGCAGCTGATAACTCCAGGTCTCGGTCAAGGGCTTGCCATTGGCGGTGAGTGCCGCGCGCAATTCCACGGCCTGCGCAACGTTACGAATCTTCACCCGCAGCGTCAGCCGCCAGCCATTGATGGCCGGATTGGGCTGCAGCTGGGCATCGATCAGCTCGCCATTGTTGGAAACGTTCACCTGCGGCTGAACCACCGTCCCGGCGGGCAGCGAGCCCAGTGGTCCGCCGGTGAAATCCACCAGCAGGGCCGTGGTGCCATCGAAGGCGCGGATCAGGTTGGCCTGCGTGAGTTCGCCATCGGTATGGAAGGTCTGCTTGACCCAGCCCACTTCATTGTTGAGGATGGCCGGTTCATCCATGGTCCAGTGGATGCGGTAGTCATAGGCCAGCGGCGTGCCGCGCGGCGGCAGTTGCGCTGGCAGCCAGTAGGCCACGATGTTGTCGTTGGTCTCGTCGGCGGTGGGGATCTCCACCAGTTGCACGGCACCACGGCCCCAGTCACCCTTGGGCTCGATCCAGGCCGAGGGACGCAGGTCGTAGCGGTCCTTGAGGTCTTCATAGGAGGCGAAATCGCGGCCCCGCTGCAACAGCCCGAAGCCGCGCGGATGGCTGACCTCGAAGGAACTCACTTCCACGTTCTGCGGATCGTTCAGCGGTCGCCACAGCCATTCACCATTGCCGGTATGGATCGCCAGGCCATTGGAATCATGGATGGCCGGACGGAAGTTGCGGCGCGAAGATTGCTGGTTGGGACCGAAGAGGAACATGCTGGTCAGCGGTGCAATGCCCAGGCGGCCCACGTCGGCGCGCAGGAACACGCGTGCCTGCACATCGAGCAGGGCATCCTTGCCCGGCGTGAGCGTGAACTTGTAGGCGCCGGTAGCGCGCGGTGAATCCAGCAGTGCATAGAAGGTCAGCTGCTTGTCGCCGGGGGCCGGACGCTGGATCCAGAATTCGGTGAAGCGGGGGAATTCCTCACCGCTCAACATGGCCGTATCGATCGCCAGTCCGCGTGCCGAGAGGCCATAGACCTGACCCTTGCCGATGACGCGGAAATAGCTGGCGCCCAGCACGCTCATGACCTCGTCTTCCTTGTCATCGCGGTTGAGCGGATAGACCACCCGGAAGCCGGCATAACCCAGATGGGCGGTGCTGCTCTTGGCCAGATTGAGGTCACCGAAGTTGAAGCGGTCGGTGCTGTAGCCCACATCCTGTACGCGTCCATCGACGATTTCGTGGATCGCCACCGGCGAGTTGAACTGCATGCCCTGATGATAGAAGGCCAGCTTGAAGGGGGTAGGCTGGTTGCGCCATTCGAACTTGTCGCTCTTGGGCTGGATCTTCATGTAATCGGCGAACTGCATCGCCGCAAACGTCGGCGAGAGATTGCTCACCGGCTTCTGATAGGGTTTGGCGGCCAGTGCCTGGGCGCGGGCCACGGCCTGGTTGAGGTCGAAGCCTTGCGCGCTCTGTGCCTGCACCGAGGCAGCCAGCAGGCTTGCCGACAACACCAGCCCCTGCAGCAGGGGCCATTTCAATCCATGTCTGATCAATGTATTTCTCCACAAAGAAGCGGCGCGCGGGCATGTTGGCCTGCTACGCCGCTGTGTGCCTGCGCGTCCGGCAGGCATCAAAACAGAATAATATAGCGAACCGTCTGGCTGGCGACGCATCAAAGAACGCAAGCAATAAATGCTCCCGCCGCCCGGCCGCTGTCCCGCTTGTGCAGGTCACACAGTAGAGGGCAGAGCGCCGCCAAAGTTTAAAAAAGAGAGAGGAAACCCGTGTCCCACAAGCTTACCGAGCGGCGCGCCGCGTCCCCGCGTCGTCCCCGCCTGGCCCTGGTCATGACCTTGTGCGCGCTGGCCTGCAGCGCCGCGCTCACCGGCACGGCCGCGCATGCGCAAGCCAATCCGGCCTTGCTCGGCGACAAGACCGCCTTCATCAATGACCTGCTGCGTCAGATGACGCTGGAAGAAAAGATCGGCCAGCTGCGCCTCATCAGCATCGGTCCGGACATGCCCGCCAAGAAGCTGATCGAGGAACTGGCCGCCGGCCGTGTCGGCGGCACCTTCAACTCCATCACCCGGCCCGAGAATCGTCCGCTGCAGGAGGGCGCCATGCGTTCACGGCTGAAGATTCCGATGTTCTTCGCCTATGACGTCATCCACGGCCATCGCACCACCTTCCCCATCGGCCTGGGCCTGGCCTCCAGCTGGGACATGGACCTGGTCGGCCGCGCCATGCGCATCTCCGCCGAAGAAGCCGCGGCCGACAGCATCGACATGACCTTCGCCCCGATGGTCGACATCAGCCGCGATCCGCGCTGGGGGCGCACGTCTGAGGGCTTTGGTGAAGATCCTTACCTGGTCTCGCGCATTGCCGAGGTCTCGGTGCGCGCCCTGCAAGGCGATACCAAGCCCATCGCCGCCAATCGCCTCATGGCCAGTGTGAAGCATTTTGCGCTGTACGGTGCAGTCGAGGGCGGACGCGACTACAACGTCGTCAACATGGACCCGCAGCGCATGTACAACGACTATCTGCCGCCTTACCGTGCCGCCATCGATGCCGGCGCGGGCGCGGTGATGGTGGCGCTCAACTCCATCAACGGGACACCGGCCACCTCCAATACCTGGCTGCTGCAGGACCTGTTGCGCCGGGATTGGGGATTCAAGGGGTTGACGGTGTCGGACCACGGAGCCATCACCGAACTGGTCAACCACGGTGTGGCACAGGACGATGCCCAAGCGGCACGCCTGGCGATGAAGGCCGGTACCGACATGAGCATGGCCGACCAGGTCTACATCAAGCAACTGCCGGCGCTGGTGCGCTCGGGCAAGGTAGCGCAGCAGGAGCTGGACAATGCCGTGCGCGACATCCTCGGTGCCAAGTACGATCTGGGCCTGTTCAAGGACCCGTATATCCGCATCGGCCGCGCCGCCGATGATCCGCCGGACGTCCATGCCGAGCGCCGCCTGCATCGTCGCGATGCGCGCGAAGTCGCGCAGCAGTCCATGGTGCTGCTGGAGAACCGCCATGCCGCGCTGCCGCTGAAGAAGACCGCGCGCATCGCCCTGGTCGGTCCGCTGGCCGATTCGCACATCGACATGCTGGGCAGCTGGTCTGCAGCCGGCCAGGCCAGGCAGACCATCACCCTGCGCCAGGGGCTGCAGAATGCGCTGGGCGGGCAGGGCAAGCTGCTTTACGCACGCGGGGCCAACATCACCGAAGACAAGCACATCGTCGACTACCTCAACTTCCTGAACTGGGATGATCCGGAAGTGATCCAGGACAAGCGCAGCCCCAAGGCCATGATCGATGAGGCCCTCAAGGCCGCGCGCGATGCCGATGTCATCGTGGCCGCCGTGGGCGAGTCGCGCGGCATGTCGCATGAATCCTCCAGCCGTACCTCGCTGTCGCTGCCGCAGAGCCAGCAGGATCTGCTCACGGCCCTCAAAGCCACCGGCAAGCCGCTGGTGCTGGTGCTGATGAATGGCCGTCCACTGGATCTCAATTGGGCGCGCGAGAACGCCTCGGCCATCCTGGAGACCTGGTACACCGGAACCGAGGGCGGCAATGCGATTGCCGATATCCTCTTCGGCGACGTCAATCCTTCGGGCAAGCTGCCCATCACCTTCCCGCGTTCGGTGGGCCAGATCCCGAGCTACTACAATCATCCGCGCGTGGGCCGTCCCTACACCGAAGGCAAGCCGGGCAATTACACCTCGCAGTACTTCGATGAGCCCAATGGCCCGTTGTATCCGTTCGGATACGGCTTGAGCTATACCGAGTTCAAGCTCTCGGACGTGCATCTGTCGCAGGCCGCCATGAGCGCTGACGGCCAGGTGCAGGCCAGCGTGACGGTCAAGAACGTGGGCCGCCGCGCCGGCGCCACCGTGGTGCAGCTGTACATCCGCGATGTGGCGGCCTCGGTGGTGCGTCCGGTCAAGGAACTGAAGGATTTCCGCAAGCTGATGTTGCAGCCGGGTGAAGAGCAAGAGGTGCAGTTCAGTATCGATCGCAAGGCACTGTCCTTCTACAACGCCAAGCTGGAATACGTGGCCGAGCCGGGTGAATTCCAGGTGCAGATCGGGCTGGATTCCAAGGAGGTGAAGACGGCTTCGTTCACTCTGCAATAAAGATAAAACCGGGCGGGCAAGAAAAATGGGCGCACCGTTGAGTGCGCCCATTTTTTTTGCAGCAATCTTCTTGCATTCATCGTAAATGATATAAATCATTTACCAAGATCAGGCATCACGCCGTCATCACCGCATCCTCTTCCTCTTCTCCCAGGAAGCCGCCACTCTGGTGCGACCATAGCCGCGCATACAGGCCATTGGCGGCCAGCAGTTCGGCGTGTGTCCCTTGCTCGACGATGCGACCCTGGTCCAGCACGATGAGTCGATCCATCGCGGCGATGGTCGACAGGCGGTGCGCAATGGCTACCACCGTCTTGCCTTCCATGAGCTTGTAGAGCGAGGTCTGGATGGCCGCTTCCACTTCTGAATCGAGCGCGCTGGTGGCTTCATCCAGCAGCAGGATGGGCGCATCCTTCAACATCACGCGGGCAATCGCGATGCGCTGGCGCTGGCCGCCGGAGAGCTTCACGCCGCGCTCGCCCACATGCGCGTCATAAGCGCGGCGGCCCTTGGCATCGGCCAGCGTGCCGATGAAGTCATGCGCCTCGGCGCGTTCGGCGGCGTGGATCATCTCGGCGTCGCTCGCATCGGGACGGCCATAGGTGATGTTCTCGCGCACCGACCGATGCAGCAGGGAAGTATCCTGCGTGACCATGCCGATCTGCGCGCGCAGGCTGTCTTGCGTGACATGGGCGATGTCCTGGCCATCGATGGTGATGCGGCCACCCTCGATATCGTAGAAGCGCAGCAGCAGGTTGACGATGGTCGACTTGCCGGCGCCGGAGCGGCCCACCAGTCCGATCTTTTCACCGGGGCGGATCACCAGGTCCAGCTGGTCCACCACCGGGCGCGGCGCCGCGCCGCCGTAGCTGAAGCTCACCCCTTCGAAGCGCAGCTCGCCCCGACTGACCTTGATCGGCGTCGCATCGGGTGCATCCTTGACCTCATGCGCACGGGCCAGCGTATTGATGCCATCCTGCACCGTGCCCACGTGTTCGAACAGGGAAGACATTTCCCACATCACCCAGTGCGCGATACCGTTCAGGCGCAGCGCCATGGCGGTGCTGGCAGCAACTGCGCCCACCCCCACCTTGCCCTGGGTCCACAGGTACAGCGACACCCCGGTGGCACCGATGATGAGCACCATGTTCAGCAGGTGATTGACCACCTCGAAGCCCGACACCAGACGCATCTGGCGATGGACCGTGGCGAGGAATTCGCGCATGGCGCTGCGGGCGTACTCGGCCTCGCGCCCTGCGTGCGAAAACAGTTTGACGGTGGCGATGTTGGTGTAGGCATCGGTGATGCGTCCGGTCATCAGCGAGCGCGCATCGGCCTGGTTGCGTGCCACCGCGGACAGGCGCGGCACGAAGTAGCGCATGGCCACCGCGAAGGCGGCCAGCCAGACGAAGAAGGGGGCCAGCATCCAGATATCGAAGCTGCCGACCACGCCGATGAGGGTGGCAAAGTAGATCGTGATGAAGACCAGGATATCGCCCACGATCATGCAGAAGTCGCGCACCGCCAGCGCGCTTTGCATGACCTTGGTGGCCACCCGTCCGGCGAACTCGTTCTGGTAGAAGCTCATGCTCTGGCTCAACATGAGGCGATGGAAATTCCAGCGCAGCAGCATGGGGAAATTGCCGGCCAGGGTCTGGTGCTTGTACATGGTCTGCAGCGCGATCAAGAGCGGGCTGGCCGCCAGGATGAGCGCCAGCCAGGCCAGGGTATGACCTTCCTGCGGCCACAATTGCGCGGGTTGTATCTTGGAGAGCCAATCGACGATGCGGCCGAGCGCGGCGAAGAGCAGCGCCTCGAAGACGCCGATGATGGCCGTCGTCAGGGTCATGGCCGCAATGTAGGGACGTACGCCCCTGGTACAGAACCAGATGAAACGCATGAAGCCGCGCGGCGGCGGCAAGGGTTGCGACTCGGGGTAGGGGTGGACCAGTTTTTCAAACCAGCTGAACATCAGGGGACTCCAAAAATCGGACCAGGGCCGACGACGGGTGCCGCAGGCCGGCAGCCAGCAAGGCAGTCGGCCGGACAGGCGTGGTCGGGCGTTGTTACTGTGGCGTACCCCAAGAGAAAGCGGCAGGTGGCGATACGCCATTCATGTGCGGCGTGCGGATCGCTGCGGCAGCGGGGCCGCTATCGTGATCCCGGGGCAGGCCGCGAGAAGATGGAAGCCGCATCATCTCATATGCGGCCCGCCTGCGTGTAGCGGAGCCGGGGAAAAACACTTGTCGGAAAATCGGAATGGTGGGGGATGTTGCATCGGTCTGTCATGCGCCGCCCGCCCCGTGTCAGACCAGCGTCAGGCCCGCGTCAGACAGGCAAGCCGGCAGGACAGGCGCGATGACCAGCGCGGTACACAGGATTCTCAGGCATGGTTGCGAGCATTCAGTTTCCGTGAATGCCGGCGGCAGGAGCATTTATCCTTCTTTAAGCCTGGTTTAAGTCTTTTGCGGCAAGCTGGGCAGCAAAGAGGACAACATCCACAGGATTCGCCATGATCGAACAAACACCTGCCCGCCAGGGCAGCCACGCCAATCGCGCCACCCGTGCCGAGATCTGGGGCCTCATCAAGCCCTACTGGGTCTCGGAAGAAAAATGGAAGGCATGGGCGCTGCTGCTGTCCATCCTGGCCCTGAACCTGGGCATGGTCTACATCAACGTGCGGCTCAATTCCTGGAACCGCGACATGTACAACGTGCTGCAGTCGCGCGATTACCCGCACTTCAAGTCGCTGTTGTGGCAGTTCTCGGGACTGGCCTTCATCTTCGTGGCCATCGCCATCTACAGCGTCTACCTCAAGCAGGCGCTGCAGATCCGCTGGCGCTACTGGATGAGTACGCGTTATCTCGATCGCTGGTTGGCACATCGCGCCTACTATCGCATCGAGCAGGGCCAGGAGGGCCGCCTCTCGGACAACCCCGACCAGCGCATCGCCGAGGACCTGCATGCGCTCACCAGCGATACGCTGTCACTGGTGCTGGGCTTCATCTCCAGCAGCGTCACCCTGTTCTCCTTCATCCATATCCTGTGGTCGGTAAGCGGGCCGCTCTCCTTCTCGGCCCTGGGGCAATCGTGGGTCATTCCCGGTTACATGGTCTGGTTCGTGATCGCCTATGCGGCCATCGGCTCGGGGGTGGTGTGGTGGATCGGTCGCCCGCTGGTGGGCCTGAGTTTCAATCAGGAACGCTTCGAGGCCAATTTCCGTTTTGGCCTGATCCGTGTGCGTGAACATGCGGAGGCCGTCGCCTTGTATCGCGGCGAGCCGCAGGAGCGCATGCAGCTCACGGCGCGGCTGGACGACATCCGCGCAAACTGGTGGAACATCATGCGCCTGACCAAGAAACTCAACGTGGCCGTCAATTTCTACGGGCAGTTCGCGGTGATCTTTCCCATGCTGGTGTCGGCACCGCGCTACTTCTCCGGGGCCATTTCGCTGGGGGTGCTCATGCAGATCAGCGATGCCTTCGGCCAGGTGCAGGATGCGCTGTCCTGGTTCATCAATGCCTTTACTACGCTGGCCGGATGGAAGGCCAGCATCAACCGGCTGGCGGGCTTCCATGCCGATATCGAACGCGCCGCCGGCATGCCGCGCACACTGGCCGTCACCCGGCATGGCGGCAGTGCGGTCACGCTGGATGGCGTGCAGCTGTCCTTCCCCGATGGCAGCCTGATGCTGCGTAGCCTCGATGCGCGGGTGGAGTCAGGCGAACACGTGCTCATCAGCGGTCCTTCAGGATGCGGCAAGTCCACGCTGATCCGCGCCCTGGCCGATATCTGGCCCTATGGAGAGGGCCGCATCGCACTGCCACAGGATGCACCGGCCATGTTCCTGCCCCAGCGCAGTTACCTGCCCATCGGTACGCTGCGCGCAGCCCTCTCGTATCCGGCCGCCGAGGGCAGTTTCGAGGATGCGCTCATCACGCGCTACCTGGGTTTGTGCCGTCTGGCGCATCTGGCCTCGCGACTCGATGTGGCGGCCAACTGGAGTCAGGCGCTGTCACCGGGCGAGCAGCAGCGGCTGGCCTTCGTGCGGGTGTTCCTGAATCGTCCGCGTCTGGTCTTCCTGGACGAGGCCAGCAGCGCCATGGATGGCGAGACCGAGGAAGCCCTCTATGCCGCCCTGCCACGCGAGTTGCCCGGCGTGACCGTGATCAGCATCGCGCACCGCGAGACGCTGGCACGTTTCCATGACGTGCGCTGGAAATTCGTGCCGCCGGCCGACGGCGAGGGCAGCGGACATCGGGTCCAGGCACTGCCGATAGCCGGATAAGGGCAGGGAGACCTTATACCGTTTTTGCATGGGCAGTCCGGAGCCTGCGTGACAGAATGAATTCATCGCGGCACCGTTGCCGCCTGCATGCTTCATCGACCCTCACTCACGACTACCGGAAAGCCCATCATGAACGATCCCATCGTCTATCTCAACGGCGAACTCACGCCCCTCTCCGAAGCCCGCGTACCGGTGCTCGATCGCGGCTTCATCTTTGGTGACGGCATCTACGAAGTCATCCCCATGTATCGCCGCAAGGCTTTCCGTGGCCAGCAACACCTGGCGCGCCTGTTCCGCAGCCTGGCCAGCATCGGTATTCCGAATCCGCATGACGAAGCCGGCTGGAACGGCCTCATCCACCAGGTGGTCGAGGCCAACGGCCTGGAGGACCAGATGATCTACATCCAGGTCACCCGGGGCGTGGCCAAGCGTGCGCATGCCTTCCCCAAGGACGTGGTGCCGACGGTGCTGATCATGACCAATCCGATGGCCCTGCCTCCGGCTGCGGCTATCGAGAAGGGCGTGGCCTGCGTGACCCTGGAAGATCGTCGCTGGCTGAACTGCCAGATCAAGTCCACCTCGCTGCTGGGCAACGTGCTGGCCGCGCAGTTCGCCGCCGAGCATCAGGTGACGGAGGCGATCCAGTTCCGCGATGGTTATCTGTCGGAGGCGTCGTCCTCCAACGTGTGGGTGGTCAAGGATGGCAAGATCTCGGCACCGCCCAAGGACAACCTGATCCTGGAAGGCATCCGCTATGGCCTGATGGAAGAGCTGTGCGCCGAGCAGGGTATCGCGCTGGCATCGCGCCGCATCACGCGGGAGGAAGTGCTGGCGGCTGACGAACTGATCATTTCCTCGGCCAGCAAGGAAGTGCTGCCGGTGGTGACGCTGGATGACAAGCCGGTCGGCAGCGGCCAGCCGGGGCCGGTGTTTGCCAAGGTGTATGCGGCGTATCAGGCGGCCAAGGCGCGGCTGTGAACAGGCCCTAGTGGGCGGCGTGCAATACGTCGCTCACATTCTGCGCGAACAGCGTGGATTGCTTTTCAGTGACATGCAGGGCAGGAAGCCGGCGTTCGAGGCCGAGCTTGTGCTGCGCTTGCAGACGCGCGGAGGCGCTCATGCACGACAGCAGGGCCTCGATCCTCTCCGCGCACTTGACTGCCAGGAATTGGCTGGGCGGGTCGATGAAGACCCAGGAGTACTTCTGGCGATTCAGCAGTTCGATCACGTTCCCGAGCGTGCCAGTACTTTTGGCGTCCCAGATCATCAGCCCGGAATCAGCGATGTCGGCCATGGCGATATCTTTGGCCGTGAAGAAGGCGCGCGTACCCGGGCGCAGCGTGGTATGGATGTGGTGCACGGGCCACTGGCCGATATTGTTGCGCGGTACCTGCCCGCTGCAGAAGACCGTCACGCGCCGGTAAGCCATCGCATGAAGGAAGTGCTGGATCGCCGTGTCGGCGCCGTCAGCATCGCCAACCACCACGTCGAACTCCTGGCGCACGATGTTCATGATCCTTTCCTGGACCTTGGGATGCAGATGTCGGATGCTGATAGAGCCAGCAATGAAAACGGTAGTCATGGGCTTACCTCCACGTCAGCGTTGCCACGAAAATGTCCCCGATTTTCTCATAGGCGCGCAGCGCATCGCATGCAGCATCGACCGAAGCACCACTATCGTACAAGTCGTCGAGCAGCAACGTGTCCCAGCGGCCTTCTCCGTGGATAAGGCGATTCAGGATCAGCGTATCGGTGAGCACAGCGTCCTTTTCGGCGCGCGTGCGCAAGTCTTTCAGAAGCGCTGCACCCTTGGCCTTGCTCAACAGCGCAAGCACGGGTTTGCCGACCAGATGTCCCAGCGCATGCGCGATGGCGGCGACCGGCTGCACGCGCCGGACATGCGATGAAGCCATTGGCACGATCAGGCCGAATGTCGGCAGCAAGGGCAGGATGTGGGATTGCACGGCCAGCGCCAGCGGCAGGACGTAGCGCTGCTGTTGCCGGTATTTCAGCTGATACAGGGCTTCTCCCACTTCGGTGCGCTGCGTGTGCCATTGGATGTGGCCCGCCGCGTTGTACCCGGTCGGGAGACTGTAGAGCGAGTGCTTGTCGAGGGCATACCCCCTCTCAAAGCGACCTTGGAGCATTTTGAGGTTGACTTGCATGGGACACCGCATCTTGTCGGGAAGACACAGAGTCTTGTGCGGCAGCGCATGCTCATCAATCGCGATAGTTGGAGATGTTGGAACAGATTGCTTGCGCGGACTTCCGGGCCGATGACGCTTTCTGCACGCCGCCGCGCCCGCATGGCGTAGAATGCAGGCATTCCCCACCCGAGTCCCCCCGCTTGAAGCCCGCAGGTTCATCCCCATCTGGGAGCATTGAATTCGGAGCGCCAGGCGGACAACGCCAAGGCGGTTTGCCATGACTATGCCCACTATTTCCCCTGAAGAATCCCTGATCGAGTATCCCAGCGACTTCCCCATCAAGGTGGTCGGGATCACCCATGACGCCTTCGCCGAGACCATCGTCGCCATGGTCATCGAGCATGATCCCGAGTTTCACGCGGGCAAGGTCGAGATGCGTCCTTCCACCCAGGGCAAGTACCTCTCGCTCACCCTGACCGTGCGCGCCACCAGCCGCACTCAGCTCGACAACATCTACCGCGCGCTCTCCACGCACGAGATGGTCAAGTTCGTGCTCTGAGCGCAACTGCATCCACGCGAAAACCGGCGCAGCCCGCAAGGCGCGCCGGTTTTTTCATGGCCGCATCACTTCTTGCGAGTTGACGTTTTCTGCACCGTGCCCGGCCATTCCGACTGCGCCTGGAATTGCCGCATCTCTTCAACGATCCATTTCCTGAAGGCCGCCACCCCCGGCTTCTCCAGCCCCTCCGGCAGGTGCACCAGGTAGTGTGCCTCCTCGCACAGCTGCGCCACGTCGAACAGCCGCACCAGCGTGCCGCTGGCGATCTCCTGCCAGGCAATCGTATGGCGTGACAGCGCCACCCCCTTGCCCTCCACGGCATGGCGCAGCGTCAGCGAAGAATCCTCCACCACCAGCGTGCCGCGCGGCTCGGGCAGGTCCAGCCCGGCCAGGGTCAGCCACGGCTGCCAGGATTCGCGCGTGTCCATGCGCAGCAGCGTGCAGTGCGCCAGGTCGGCGGGGCGCACGAGCTTCTTGTTCTGCTTGCCGCGATAGCCGGGCGCGGCCACCGGATAGTAGTAATCGTCACTCAACTTTTCGGTGACCACGCCGCTGTACTGCCCGCGCCCGAAGCGGATGCCGATGTCCACCCCGTCCAGCCGCAGGTCGGCCAGGTGGCTGCCCGATTGCAGCACCACCTCGATTTCCGGATGGGCATCGATGAACTTCCACAGGCGCGGCGCCAGCCAGCGTGAAGCGAAGGAGGGGGTGGCCGAGATCACCAGCCGCTGCTGGCGCGTCAGGCTGCGCAAGTGGTCGGCGGCCTGCGCGATCTCGCCCAGTGCCTTGCGGATGGTGAGCGCGAAGCGTTCGCCGGTCTCGGTAATGGAAATGCGCTTGCCATGGCGATGGAACAGCTGCAGGCCCAGGTCTTCCTCCAGCGCGCGCACCTGGTGGCTGATGGCGCCGGGCGTGACGTGCACTTCTTCGGCCGCACGCGAGAAGCAGCCATGGCGGGCGGCCGCATCAAAGGCGCGCAGGGCGGCCAGGTTGGGGAGCTTGCGCAAATCGGCCATGACGGCTCCTTGTGAATTCAATTAGCAAGGAGAACCAATATATATCGTTTTGCTGCGCTTGCGGGCTTTCCTACAATGATGACTCATCACACATCATTCCAGGCATTTCCACCCTTGCAGCCGCACCCTCCCGGGCATCGCGGCAGGGACGCGGCTTGCCTGGCGAATCAGGCAGTCGAGCAAAGGAGCCAGCGCCATGACAATTTCATTCACAGATCCAAGCCTCCCGGGCCAGTTGCAGGAAGGCCAGGTACAGACCCGTCGCCTGCAAGGCGGCGTGCGCATCCGTGTGAACTCCGGACTGGTGTGGCTGACCATTGCCGGCTGCCGCGAGGATATCTGGCTCAAGGCGGGCCGCTGCTTTGATTTTCACGGGCGCGGCGAGGCCATCTTCGAAGCCGTCAACGGTGCGGCCGAATTCACGGTCACTCCCTTGCCTCCCAAGGGGTGCAGCGACGATACGGTACGTATTGCCAAGCTCCTGCCGCACGGCCTGATCCGCTGGTTCTGATACGGGCAAAGAGGAATTTCGCTACACTGGCGGGCATGCAAACTGCACTGCCCACCGCCAGCACACCCGTGGCTGGCGCCCGCCGGCCCGAGATCGTCCGGCGCGGCGTCGAGCCTTACGAGGCCAGCTTCGTTGCCATGCGCGCCTATACCGATGCGCGCACCCCCGAGACCCCCGACCAGCTCTGGATCGTCGAGCATCCCCCTGTCTACACGCTGGGTTTGGGCGCTGACCGCGCCCATGTGTTGAATCCGCACGACATCCCCATTGTCCAGACCGACCGCGGCGGCGAGGTCACCTACCACGGCCCCGGCCAGGTGGTGATCTACCTGTTGATGGACCTGCGCCGCAACCGCAGCGGGGCGCGCCTGTTCGCGCGCGAATTCGTGCACAACATCGAAGAGGCGGTGATCGCCACGCTGGCGGCGTATAATCTGGCCGGTGTACGCAAGGAGGGGGCGCCCGGCATCTACGCCGCCGACGGCCCCTGGCAGGGCGCCAAGGTGGCCGCGCTGGGCTTGAAGATACGGGGCAACGGCTGCACCTACCATGGTGTCTCGCTCAATGTGGCGATGGACCTGGCACCGTTTTCCTGGATCAACCCCTGCGGCTACGAGGGCCTGGCCACCGTGGACATGCAGACCCTCGGGGCTGCCAACGCCCGGCTGGACGCTGTCCAGGACTTGCTTGCCGACCAACTGATCGCCCGCTTCGCGGGCATGGCTTGAGCCCCACGCGCCGCGTGCGCCCGGGGCCGGAACGACCGACATGACTACCGAACTCACTCCCGCAGCAGATTCTTCCTCCAATGCCACCGGCTCGGCGCGCGCCAATCCGCTGGACAAGCAGAAGGGCGCCGGCAAGACCGCCTGGATCCCGATCAAGGTGGTGGCCGCCGAAAAGCTGAAGAAGCCGGACTGGATTCGCGTCAAGGCCGGGTCGCCGACCACCCGCTTCTACGAGATCAAGGACATCCTGCGCGCCAACAACCTGGTGACGGTCTGTGAGGAAGCCTCCTGCCCCAACATCGGCGAATGCTTCGGCAAGGGCACGGCGACCTTCATGATCATGGGCGACAAGTGCACCCGCCGTTGCCCCTTCTGCGACGTCGGCCACGGCCGCCCCGATCCGCTGGACCCCAACGAGCCGGAAAACCTGGCCAAGACCATTGCCCAGCTGCGCCTGTCCTACGTGGTCATCACCAGCGTGGACCGCGACGACCTGCGCGATGGCGGCGCCGCCCACTTCGCCGCCTGCATCCAGCGTGTGCGTGAACTGTCGCCCGAGACCCGCATCGAGATCCTGACTCCGGACTTCCGTGGCCGCATGGACCGCGCCCTGGAAATCCTCAAGATGGCCCCGCCGGATGTGATGAACCACAACCTCGAAACCGCACCGCGCCTGTACAAGGAAGCGCGTCCGGGTTCGGATTACGAATATTCGCTGAGCCTGTTGAAGCGCTTCAAGGACCTGCATCCGGAAGTGCCGACCAAGTCCGGCATCATGGTGGGCCTGGGCGAAACCGACGAGGAAGTGCTGCAGGTCATGCGCGACATGCGCGCGCACAACGTCGACATGCTGACCATCGGCCAGTACCTCATGCCCAGCGGCGACCACCTGCCGGTGCGCCGCTACGTGCACCCGGACACCTTCAAGATGTACGAGGAAGAGGCTTACAAGATGGGCTTCGTACATGCCGCCGTGGGCGCGATGGTGCGCTCCAGCTACCATGCGGATCAGCAGGCGCACGGGTTGGTCTGACCATTTTCATAGAGGGCCATGTCACCGGCCGCCAGGCACGTCGCGGTCAATGCTGCGAAGTCAGCGCTTGATGCAGCGCGCCCTCTGCCTCCTTATACGCAAGCATCGCTGCGCGAGAAATTGGTATTGGATTGGACTTTCCATTCCAATGCCCTCGCAGGCAACACGCTGACCCTGCGTGAAACCAAGGTAGTGCTGGAAGGCATCACCGTCGGTGGCAAGTCGCTGCGCGAGCACTTCGAGGCCATCAATCACCGCGATGCCATCTTCTTCGTCGAGCAGCTCGTGGCCGGCTGCGAGCCCCTGAGCGAAGCGCACATCAAGGACATCCACAGTCTCGTGCTCAAGGGGATCGATGCCGATGAAGCCGGCCGCTATCGCCGCGAGAACGTGGTGATCGCCGGCGCCAGCACCACCCCGCCCGATTTCCTGCATCTCAACGATGAAATGCGCGCCTTGCTGGCGTGGTATCAGCAGGCCGGCAGCCTGCATGCGGTCGAACGTGCGGCGCAATTGCATACGCGCTTCGTGAAGATCCATCCCTTCATCGATGGCAATGGCCGCACTGGTCGCCTGCTGTTGAATCTGGAACTGATGAAATCCGGCTATCCCCCGGCGGTCATCCGCAAGGAAGATCGCCTGGCGTATTACGACGCCCTCGATGAAGCCTGCGTCAGCGGCGACCATGCGGCCATCACCACCCTTGTGGCCGAGTGCGTGCAGCGTTCGCTGCGCTTGTACCTGGATCTGCTGCCGGCGCCCGGATGAGCGGCATCAGCTCAATCGCCTGATCAACCCCATCACCCATTCAAACGTTTTTCCATAAGGCGGATGCAACAGCGTCCCGCCGTTCCAACGCGCCTGCCGGAACACCGGCTTGCGCTTGCTGAAGGTATCGAAGCCCCAGCGTCCGTGATACGCCCCCATGCCGCTTTCGCCGACACCGCCAAAGGGCTGCTCCTCCTGCACCAGGTGCCACAGGCAATCATTGATGGTCACGCCGCCCGCATGGGTCTGCCGCAGCACCTGCTCGCGCCGCGCCGTATCCTCGCCGAACCAGTACAGCGCCAGCGGACGCGGACCTTGCTGCACATGGGCGATGGCTTGCTCTGGCGTGTCGTATTCCAGGATGGGCAGGACCGGCCCGAAGATCTCTTCCTGCAGCACCCGCATCGCCGGGCTCGCGCCCAGGATCAGCGTGGGCATCAGCTTGCGGCTCTGCTCCAGGTCTTCCCCCGCGGGGTTGACTTCGATCACCCGTGCACCCCGCGTGCGGGCGTCCTCCACCAGCGCCTGCAAGCGCGCACGATGGCGCGGGCTGATGATGGCGGTGTAGTCCGGGTTGTCGTGCAGACGCGGATACAGCCGGCCCATGGCTGCGACCAGTTGCTGCGCTACGCTGGCCGCCTGACCACGCGGCACCAGCAGGTAGTCCGGGGCCACGCAGGTCTGCCCGGCATTGAGCAGCTTGCCGAAGGCGATGCGTTGCAGGCTGCTCGTCATGCGGCACGAGACATCGAGAATGGCCGGTGATTTGCCGCCCAGTTCCAGCGTGACCGGCGTGAGATTGGCCGCCGCCAGTTGTGCGATCTGCCGCCCGACCTGGGTCGATCCGGTAAAGAACAGATGATCGAACGGCAGTGAAGCAAAGGCTTGTCCGATGCCGGCGTCCCCGGTGACCACGGCCATTTCCTCCGGGGCGTAATACCGCGCTACCAGCTCGGCCAGCAGGGCAGAGAGGCGCGGTGTCAGTTCCGAGGGTTTGAGCAGCACCCGGTTGCCCGCCGCCAAGGCCGCCAGCGCCGGACCCAGCGCCAGTTGCAGCGGATAGTTCCACGGCGAGATGATGCCCACCACACCCAGTGGCTGCGCCAGCAGGCGATTGCTGCCGGGCAGGAAGTGCAGGGCGGTGGCCACCCGTTGCGGTCGCATCCAGCGCTTCAGGTGCGATTGCGCATGGCGGATCCCGGCGCGCAGAACGAAGAGTTCAGCCATGCGCGTCTCATGATGCGAACGGCCACCGAAGTCGGCATCGATGGCGGCGATGAGGGCGGTCTCATGCTCGTCCAGCAGCGCCAGCAGACGAGCCAGCCGGTCCATGCGCAGCGCATGGGAGGGATCGCCGTGGGCGGTGAACGCTTGTTGCTGCGCGGTGAAAAGCTGCTGCAATTCTGCAGCGGTGGTATCGGTCATTGATTCATCCTTGCATTGCATTATCGAGCGATGTCAGGCCGCTTCGGCATGCGCCTGGCTGGCGCGGATCATGTCGGCTGCCTTCTCGGCAATCATGATGGTGGGTGCATTGGTGTTGCCGCTCACCAGCGTGGGCATCACCGAGGCGTCGACCACGCGCAGACCGTGCAGGCCATGCACGCGCAATTGCGCATCGACCACCGCCATCGGGTCCGCACCCATGCGGCAAGTGCCTACGGGATGATAGATGGTGTCGGCGCGCCGACGGATCATGGCTTCCCATGCCGCCTCATCCATGCCCTCCCGGCCACCGAACAGTTCACGCCGGCAGTAGCGGCGCAGCGGTTCTGTCATGACAATGTCGCGCGCGATGCGGGCGCCCTCGATCATGGTCGGCAGGTCGCGCGGGTCGGAGAGATAGCCCGCATCGATGAGCGGATCGGCCATCGCATCGGCCGATTGCAGGCCCACACGTCCGCGCGAATGCGGGCGCAGCAGGCACATGTGCAGCGAGAAGCCATAACCGGCATGCAGCTTTCTTGCATGGTCATCGACGATGGCGATGCAAAAATGCAGCTGGATGTCGGGGCGATCCAGTCCGGTCCGCGTCTTGAGGAAGGCCGCGCCCTCGGCAAAGGGGGTGGCGATGAGGCCCTCGCCATGGCGCTTCCAGGGCAGTAGCTGGCCCAAGAGGCGCAGGCCGCCGACCACGCCCAGGCCGAAGTTGTCGGTGTCGCGGGTGGTCCACCCTTGCGTGAAATCGAGGTGATCCTGCAGGTTCTGCCCCACGCCGGGCAGGGCGTGATGCAGGGCGATGCCATGCGGCAGGATGTCCTCGGGCCGGCCCACGCCTGACAGTTGCAGCAATTGCGGCGAGCCGAAGGCCCCGGCGGCGAGGATGACTTCACGCGTGGCGCGCACCTGCGCATCCTGCTGCTGCTGGCGATAGGCCACGCCCACCGCACGCTTGCCCTCGAACAACACACGTTGCGCGCGCACCTGGCGCAGCACGCTCAGGTTGGGCCGTTGCCCCATCACCGGATGCAGGTAGGCCGCCGCCGCCGAGCAGCGCTCGCCACGATGAGCGGGTGTGTGGAATTGCGTCACCTGGTACAGGCCCACGCCTTCGTTGTCGCCGGTATTGAAGTCAGTGCACAGCGGATAGCCGCGCGCCTGCGCCGCCTCGATGAAGGCGCGCGTGATGGGGCGCGGGCGATTCTGTTCCGAGACTTGCAACGGGCCGCTGTCCCCGTGCCAGGCATCGGCTCCGCGTATATTGTTTTCGGATCGCTTGAAATAGGGCAGCACCGACTCCCAGTCCCAGCCAGGGCAGCCGGCCTGAGCCCAGCCATCGTAATCCTGGTGCTGTCCGCGGATGTAGAGCATGGCGTTGATGGCCGAGGAGCCGCCCAGGGCGCGACCGCGCGGCTGGTAGCCACGGCGGCCGTTCAGGCCCGGCTGGGGCGTGGTCTGCAAGGCCCAGTTGTTGAGCTTGCCATAGCCGGGCAGCATGGCCACCACGGCCGCCGGGGTGCGCACCAAGAGGCTGTCGCCCTGGCCGCCGGCTTCCAGCAGGCAGACCGTGACGCCTGGATCTTCCGACAGGCGCGCGGCCAGTGTGGCACCCGCCGAGCCGCCACCGACGATGACGTAATCGAACAGCACGGTTGTCTCCCTTTTTTATCGTTGACCGGCTTTCAAGGGGATGCCGCCCTTGGGGCTGGCACCGTGTCCGGTGTGTCCCGGACTGGTTGGCATTATGAACCGGCAGGCAGCGTCTGTTCAAATTGCCTGCACGAATCGGACAATTGCCTTCACCGCAGCGGCCGCCGCGCTGAAATAAACCCGTGCGCAAGGTAAGATACGCGGTTCTGAGCATTCGATTCGAAAGCAGGTTGTCATGTCCTCACCGATCGCACCGGCCGCAGCCGCGCCGGAAGAAAAACTGGTTTTCGTCAGTTCGTGCAAGTTGCCCATGCCCTGGGCGACCTTCGAACTGCACGCCTTCTACGATGAAATTTCCGGCAAGGAACATCTGGCCCTGACCCTGGGCGAGGTCGGCAATGGTGAACCGGTCCTGGGTCGCGTGCACTCCGAGTGCCTGACTGGCGACGCCCTGTTCTCCCAGCGCTGCGATTGCGGCGCCCAGCTCGAAGCGGCCCTCAAGAAGATCGCCAAGGAAGGTCGTGGCGTACTGTTCTACCTGCGCCAGGAAGGGCGCGGCATCGGCCTGTTGAACAAGATCCGCGCCTACCACCTGCAAGACCAGGGGGCCGATACCGTCGAAGCCAATGAGCGCCTGGGCTTCCCCGCCGACATGCGGCGCTACACCATCGTGCTGCCCATGCTGGCGCACCTGAAGATCACCAGCCTGCGCCTGATGACCAACAACCCGCGCAAGGTCAAGGCGCTGGAAGACAGCGGCATTACGGTAGCCGAGCGCATTGCGTTGATCGCCAACCACAATCCCTTCAACATCGGCTACCTGGGCACCAAGGCGCGCAAGCTGGGCCACCTGCTGCCGGGGCTGGCCAAAACCGAAGAAAAGCCTGAAAAGGTGCCGCTGGACGCGCATGACAACGAGTAGATCGGCGTAGCTGTAAAACCAGGTAAAGACCGCGATCCCCGCCGGGCGCGGCTCACCGGCAGGACGGACCCTCGCGGTCCGTCTTTTTTTTGCCCGGCCGAAGCAGCCGGCTTGACGCATCGGGTAGCATGGCGGCTCGGTCGTCTATTTTGGTCCCTACTCATCCCGTTTCCCGCCATGAATCCATCCGTCCCCGCCGCCGCTGCGCCGATTCCCGTTTCCCTGCTGACCGGTTTTCTCGGCAGCGGCAAGACCACGCTGCTGAACCACCTCATCACCCAGCCGGAGATGAAGAACACCCTGGTCATCATCAACGAGTTCGGCGAGATTGGCCTGGATCACCTGCTGGTGGCCCACAGCCAGGAAGAGACCATCGTCGAGATGAGCAGCGGCTGCCTGTGTTGCACCATCCGTGGCGATCTCAAGAAAACCCTCAAGGACATCACCTGGCGCTTCGCCGAGGGCGGCGAGCGCAAGTTCGACCGCGTGGTCATCGAGACCACCGGCCTGGCCTCGCCCACCCCCATCCTGCATACCCTGATGACCGACGCCTTCATCTCGGCGCGCTATCGCCTCGATGGCGTGATCGTGACCGTCGATGCGGTCAATGGCATGGCGACCCTGGACAACCATCCGGAAGCCATCCAGCAGGCCGCCGTCGCCGACCGCCTGCTGCTGACCAAGACCGATCTGGTCGATGCCACCACGCTGTCGGCCCTGCAGGCGCGCCTGCGCACGCTCAATCCGGGCGCGCGCCAGTTGCAGCCGCAGGTCGGCCAGATCGCCGCTGCCGAGTTGCTCGATGCGGGCCTGTTCAAGCCAGGCGAGAAGATGCCGGACGTGGCCCGCTGGCTCAACGAGGAAGCCTTCGCCGAGCAGCAGGCGCATGCGCATCATCATCATGACCACGGTCATCACGGTCATCATGGTCATCACGATCACCATGATCATCATGGCCATGACCACGACGATCATGCCCATGACGTCAACCGTCACGATGACCACATCCGCGCCTTCTGCTTTACCTTCGACGAACCCATCGACCCGGTGCTCTTCGATGAGTGGCTGAGCCTGCTGGTTGGCTTCAAGGGCCCCAACATCCTGCGCATCAAGGGCATCCTCAATCTCAAGGGAGAGGACAAGCCGACCGTGATCCACGGCGTGCAGCACATCTTCCACCCCACCGCCACGCTGCCGCAATGGCCTTCGGAGGACCGCCGCAGCCGCATCGTCTTCATCACCCGCGATGTCGAGCGCGCCACTATCGAACGCTCCTTCGATGCCTTCATGCAGGCCCAGGCCATCGAACGTGCGGCACGCGAGCAGCGCCCGTCACCATCGGTATATTGAGCCGGAGCACATTCGACAAATGCGTTTGTTCCCGTGTGGCAATATGCGAGTAGCGTGCTGCGGGGTGGGTCCGATTAAAAATAAATGCGCTTTGACCGATAACGAGGGGAGTACCGGATTATGATCGGGCTCTCCCAAGGGATATAACGAATCGTTTATGCAGCGTGTGATCAACAAGCTGGGGGCAACGTTGTCGGCATCGCTCACGCTGATGCTGGGTTTATGTGCCACCGCGACGGTGTTCGTCGCCACCAGCCATCTGGAAGAGGATGCCGTCCAGCTCGACTTCGAGCGTAGGGCGGGCCTGCGCGCCTTCACCATTCAGCGCGGGCTGGAAGAGGCGGTGCAGGTGCAGTCGGTGGTGAACCATTTCTATGCCACCGTAGGCGATCCTACGCGCGAACAGTTCGAGAGCTTCACCCGCCCGCTGCTGGAACGCTATCCCTACGTGCGCGCCTTCAGCGTGCAGCGCTTCGTGGCCGACGAGGACCGGCTGGTGTTCGAGGCCCTGCGCCAGGGCGCCAAGCCGGGTTTCGAGATCACCGCGCTCGATGGCGACCGGTCCGTGCGCGCTTCGCAGCAACCGACCTATCTGGTGGTCGACTATGTGGAGCCCCTGGCCGGCAACGAGGCTGCGCTGGGACTGGACGTCTCGCGCAACCCCGCCATCATGGGGGCGCTCGATGCCGCCGTCGTCAGCGGCCGACCCTCCTCCACCCCGCCCATCCGCCTGGCCCAGTCCGGCCCTGATGAACGCGGCCTGCTGGTGATCCAGCCGGTCTATCGCGGCGGCGTGCAGCCTACCGATACCGCCGCCCGTCGTGCACTGCTCATCGGCGATACCACGGCGGTGCTCGAACTCAACGGCCTGGTGCAGAAGATCCTCGATGGCGCCGGCCTGATGTCGGACCACGAGATCGGCTTGCGTCTCTACGTCGGCCGGCAAGCCGATCCGACCAACCTGGTCTACCACCATGACAGCCAGCCGCGCCCGACCCAGTGGCTGGACCAGCTCATCAAGCCTGGCAGCCTGTTCCGCCATCCCTCCACGACCGTCACCAGCTTTGATATCGCCGGCCAGAGCTGGCACATGGAGATCAGCATTCCACCGCGTTCGGTCTTTTCCGATCACTATGGCTCGTTGCTCATCGGCCTGGTCGGCGTGATCGCCTCGTTGCTGGGCGCGGCCTACATGCGGGCCTTGTCGATGCGCTCGCATCGGGTGCAGCAGCTGGTGGAAGACAAGACTGCCGAGCTGCGTACCACCAATGCCCTGCTGTCGGACGACATCAAGGCGCGCCGCCTGGCCGAACGTGCGCTGCGCCTGCGGCACCAGGCCATCGAAGCCAGTGCCAATGCCATCCTGATTCTCTCGGCCCAGGAGCCGGACTACGCCATCGAATACGTCAACCCGGCCTTTGCCCGCATCACCGGCTACAGCAGCGCCGAAGCCGTGGGCAAGAGCCTGCGTTTCCTGGAAGGCCGTGACAGTGATCCCGAAGGCTTCGAGACCGTCTGGATCGCCATGCGCGAACAGCGCGAACACAACGTCGTGCTGCGCAACTACCACAAGGATGGTTCGGAGCTGTGGAATGACTTCTACATCGCCCCGGTGCGTGACGAGGGCGGCCTGGTGACCCATTTCGTGGCGGCACTCTACGACATCACCTCGATGAAGCGCTACGAAGCCGAACTGGAATTCCAGGCCAGCCGCGATACGCTCACGGGCCTGATCAACCGCCACATGCTGCGTCATCACCTGGAACAGGCCATCGGCGCGGCCGAGCGCCAGAAGCAGGCTTTGTGGGTGGTGTTCGTGGACCTGGACCGCTTCAAGTTCGTCAACGACACGCTGGGTCACAAGGCCGGCGATACCTTGCTGCGCACCGTGGCCGGTCGCCTGCGCGCCGCCGTGCGCGAAGCCGATACCGTGGCGCGCCTGGGTGGCGACGAATTCATCATGATCCTGCCCGAGCAGGATGAACTCACGCTCGACACCCGCAGCCTGCAACGCATCATGGATGCGGTGGCCGCACCGGTCACGCTGGGCGGGCATACGCTGTTCATGACCTGCAGCATCGGCGTGGCCTGCTATCCCAACGATGGCACTGACGGCGAGACGCTCATCAAGCATGCCGACATCGCCATGTACCGTGGCAAGCAGACTGGTCGCAACAATTTCCAGTTCTACACGCCGGCCATGAACGAGCAGGCGCTGGAGCGTCTGCGCATCGAAGGCGACCTGCGCAATGCGCTGGATCACGGCGAGTTCCTGCTGCATTACCAGCCCAAGGTGGACCTGGCCTCGGGCCGTGTGGTGGGCAGCGAGGCGCTGATCCGCTGGCAGCATCCGCAACTGGGCATGGTCTCGCCGGCGCGCTTCATCGGCCTGGCCGAAGAGACCGGCCTGATCCTGCCCATCGGCGCCTGGGTGCTGCGCACCGCCTGCACCCAGTGCCGCCAGTGGCAGCTGGCCGGGCATGAGGACATCAGCGTCTCGGTCAACCTCTCGGTGGGGCAGTTCCTGCAGAAGGACCTGGTCTCCTCGATTGCCGACGTGCTCGACAGTACCGGCCTGCCACCGGCCTCGCTGGAAATCGAACTCACCGAAAGCCTCATGATGACCGATGTCGAGCATGCCATCGGCATCCTGGCCGGCCTGAAGAAGCTGGGCATTCGCTTGTCCATCGATGACTTCGGCACCGGCTATTCCTCACTGGCCTACCTGAAGCGCTTCCCCATCGACGTGCTCAAGATCGACCGCTCCTTCGTGCGCGACATCACCATCGATGCCGACGATGCGGCCATCACCGCCTCCATCATCTCGCTGGCGCGCCACCTGAAACTGCGCGTCATTGCCGAAGGCGTGGAGACCGACGAGCAGCTGGACTACCTGCGCCACTATGGTTGCGACGAGATCCAGGGCTACCTGTTCAGCCCGCCGGTGGCGGCCGAGAAGTTCGAGCAGATCCTGCGGGAAGAGCGGGTGATTTTGTAATTTTCCTTCACGCCCGGTTTGCGAATCAGGCCGCACGGCAATCGCTGTGCGGCCTTGTTCATATCCGGCTCAATGATGCGCAATCCAGGCCAGGATCACGGCGATGGTGGGCAATGACAGCGTGGTGGAGATGAGAATGGCGCGTGACATGGCCGTGACTTCGCGCTGGTACAGCTCGGCCAGCATGAAGGGCCCGGTACCGATGGGCAGGGCTGCCAGCAGCACCGCGCTGTCGGCCCACAGGCGTGGCAGCGGCAGCAGCCAGTAAGCCAGCACGGCGGTGACGGCCGGTTGCAGCAGCAGCTTGAAGGCCACCAGCAGCCACACCGGTGCGCCATCGCCGGCGCGTACCGGTTGCGCCAGGAACAGACCCAGCGAAACCAGCGCGCAAGGGCTGGCCGCACCCCCCAGAATCTTGAAGAACTGCTGCACGCTGCCGGGCAGGCTCACCCCGCTCAAGGCCACGATGATCCCGGCCACGGGGGCGATCATGATGGGATTGCGCAGCAGCGAGCGGCCCACCTTGGCAACGGTCTGCATCCATCCTGCCCGGGCATGCAGACAGCTCTCCAGCATCACGATGGCCACCGCGAAGAGCAGGCAGGCCGTCATCACCATGGCGATCACCGAGGGCGGCAAGCCTTCGTTGCCGAAGGCCAGGTAGCACAGCGGGATACCGATGAAGCCGGTGTTGGCATAGGAACTGCCGAGGCTGTCGATGATGACGTCGGGCGCTGCCGCCTTCTGGCGCAGGCGCAGCCAGGCCGTCAACAGGAACACCACGGCCACGCCGATGGCGAAGACGGCGATGAAGCGCAGGTTGGCAAAATCGGTCGCCTTCAGGCGCGACATGGAATCGAACAGCAGCGCCGGCAGTGCCAGCCAGATCACGAAGCGGTTCAGTTCGCTGGCCGCGCCCGCCGAGAGGATGTGGCGCTTGCGGCAGATCCAGCCGAGGAAGATCAGCGAGAAGATCGGAAAGACGATGTTGAAGATGGCGAGCATGGCGTTGCGCAGCCATGCTGCGGGGCTGGTTGATCGGCGAGGGCCCAGACTAGGGAGAGCGCTACCCTTTGTCAAGGCGCAATGCCGCACGCAAGCGGGAGCGTAGAATGGCGGCCTTCTCTGATTTATCCACAGGGCTTTTCAAGATGCCTGCGCGTCCTCTTCAACTTGCCTTCCCGGAACTGCTGGCTGCCTGGCGCGCCGAGGCCGATACCGTGGTACAGGCGCTGCAGCCGGTGCCGGACTGCCTGCACGAACAGCACAGCGCCACCGTGCTGGACCTGCATTTCGGCCTGGGGCATGCCTTCTTCGCCACCTGGCATGCCTTTGCCCGCCAGCGCGCGCTGGGGCAGGGTGCGGCCCGCCTGCATTACATCGCGATCCTGCCTCATCCGCCGCAGGCCGAGGCGCTGCATGCCGATCTGACTTATGCACAGGCCTTGCGCACGGCATGGCCCTTGCCGCTGCCGGGCACACACCGCCTGCTGCTCGATGAAGGGCGCCTCACGCTCACCCTGGTGTGGGGCGCGCTGGAAGAAGAGCTGGCGCGGCTTGAGGCGCCGGTCGACCTGTTCTACCTCCATGCCGATCCGTCCCGCTTCGACCCGGCCGCATCGCCCTGGCATGCGCATGCCTGCAAGCGGCTGGCGCGCCTGGCCTGGACCGGCGCCCGGGCGCTGGTGTTCGGCGCAGCCGGGCAGGCAGCGCTGGTGGCGGCGATGCGGCAGGTCGGTTTCCATGGACAAGCGCGGGACGGTGCGCTGGCCTTGCGCTATGCGCCGGCCTGGGCACGTCCGGCCACCCACGTGGCGCGGATCGACACGCCTTTGCGACGCGATCCCGTGCATGAGCGCCACGCCCTGGTGATCGGTGCCGGGCTGGCCGGTACCGCCGCCGCCGAGCGGCTGACGGCACGCGGCTGGTGCATCGATCTCATCGATGCCGGGGCGCAGGTCGCCACGCGCGCCTCCGGCAATCATGGTGGCCTGTTCATGCCGGCGCTGGCACGTGACGACAGTCCGCTGGCCCGGCTCACGCGCGCAGCCTTCCTGTTCGCTTCGCAGCGTCTTGACGATCTGGGCGGCGTGGGTTTGGAGGAGGGCACGGCCATTCGTGGCGAGCGCTGCGGCATTCTGCAGTTCGGCCGCGATGCCAAGCAGGCGGTCTCCTTCGAACAGGGGGCGCAGCAGTGGCAATATCCGCCGCGCTATGCCCGCTGGATGAGCGCCGAGCAGACGGCTGCGGCGCTGGGCATGCCGACCATGGGCGGTGGCTACTTCTTCCCGGAAGCGGGCTGGCTCAATCCGCCCTCGGTATGCCGCCGCTTGCTGGCGGTGGCGCAGGCGCAAGCAGAGGTGCGCACGCATTTCGGGCGTGCCGTCGCCCGTCTGGTTCGCGTGGACGACCAGTGGCAGGCACGGGATGCCGACGATGTGCTCATTGCACAAGCGCCGCTGGTGATAATGGCGGCGGGCGCCCAGGCGCGTGCGTTGCAACAGGCGGCGGGCTTGCCCTTGGCGGCGGTGCGCGGGCAGGTGACGCACTTGGCGGCAGCGGATTTTCCCGACCTGCCGTATGCCCTGTGTGGCGATGGTTACCTCACGCGTCCCTATGCTGGTCAAGTCTGCATGGGTGCCAGCTATGATCGTTTCGACGATCCGGCCCTGCGCGCCGACAGCCACGCCGGGAATCTGGCCCGCCTGCAGCACATGCTGCCGCAGATCGCGGCGCACCTGCCCCTGCCGCAAGCGGATGCCCATCTGGCGGGCCGGGTCGGCCAGCGCTGCATCGCACCGGACCGCTTGCCGCTGGTGGGCGCCTTGCCCGGGCAGGATGGCCTGTACGGCCTGCTGGGCTATGCCTCGCGCGGCTTGATCTGGGCGCCGCTGATGGCCGAGCTGCTGGCCGCGATGCTCGAGCGCGAGCCCTTGCCGCTGCCCCGCGAGCTGGTGGCGGCGCTGGACCCGGCCCGCTTCGGCGCGGACTCAGCCAGGGCCATCAACGTACCCAGTGACCCGGAATGAAGACCCAGCCGCGCCCACGGGGTTGCCAGTGGGCCGGTTCATAGCGGGCGTAGTCGCGGCGCACGCGCTCCCAGTGGCCGCCGACCCAGAGGTGGCGATGACCGTTCCACGCCCAGTAGCCGGGCGCCCAGGCATAGCCGTGGCGCGGCGGGGGCACTGCCTCGTAGCGCGGGGCGGGGGGCGGTGTGCCGATGCGCACGTCCACCCCGACTACCTGTGCCTGGGCGGCAGGGGATAGCGCCGCAGTGGCGCCGAGGGCGCAGAGGGTGGTGAGAAGAGCGAAGGCTAAGCGAGTGGTCTTGGTTTTCATGTCGGGCTCCTGCAAGGTGGTGTTGCGTGGATGCAGCGCGCGCCGCGAGGGCCACGCTGTGAAACCACTCTAGGAGCCGGGCTTCTTTAAGACTGTAATGTTGTGTTTCCAGTTGTGTCCGTGCGTAGCGCTGGCCCGTGTGGCTATCCCGGAGCGCGTTCCGTACCGGGCAATTCCGGTAACAAATCGCGGCACATCGATACATGCCGCGATACATGCCGCGCGCCATCCTCCGCTCATCTCTTGCGTGCCGGACGCACGTAACGTTGCTCCACCACGCGGCTTCCCCACTGCTGGCCGGGCGATTCCTCGGCCAGCGCGAAGCCGGCGGACAGATAGAGGTGGCGTGCCGCGTCCAGTCCCTGAAACGTCCACAGATAGCAGGCCAGACGATGGGCATCGACGAAGGCCATGGCCTGTTCCAGAAGGCGCCGCCCCACGCCGCTGCCGCGCAGGCTGCCATCGACGATGAACCAGCGCAGATGCGCTTGCCGGCGTTGCAGATCGCCATCGATCACGATGGAGGCCAGGCAGCGCCCATGCTCGATGTGAGTCCACAGTTGCTTGCCCGCATGGGGCAGCGTTTGTACGAAGGCGCCCAGTTCGCTGGCGACCTTGTGCTCGAAGAACACGCCGAACCCGGCGGCCTCGGCGTAGTAACGCGCATGCAGGCTGGCAATATCTCCGATGCAGCCGGGCTGGTAGCCGGTACTCAATGGCACCGTCGCGCCTTTGGCCGGGCGCGGTGCGGCATTGGGATTGTCGCGCGACAGGGCTTCCGAATACAGCGCCAGCGCACGCACCAGGCCCTGCTGGTCTTCCGGCAGGATGCGCCGCAAAGCCCCGGAGACCTGATCGGTGGCGAATTTGTCGATCTTCTTGCGCAGCGCCTGCCCGTCCTCGGTGAGCGCCAGGCTGAAGGCGCGCCCGTCGCCTGGCACCGGGCTGCGGCGCACCAGCCCCAGCGCCTCCAGCTTGGCCAGCTGGCGGCTGGTATTGGACTTGTCCAGATACAGCAGCTCGCCCAGCTCCCGCGCCTGCAGACCCGGTCGCAGCCCGATCTCGATCAAGGCATGGACCGCCGAGGGCGCCAGGTCGCTGCCGGCCAGGGTGCTGCGCATGAAGCCCAACTCACGCACCAGCTTGCGCGAGAGCTCGCGCAACTGGCGGATGGTCTGGTCACGCGGGGGAGAGTGCAGGCCATCGTAGTCCATGGCGATATCCTGTAATGGTTGCGAAGTGCAATCAATGTACCGCGAGATGATTGCGTTACGCAACTTGTCTGGCCGCAGTTGGTACGACCGTTGTGGCACCCGCGCAACTGGCGTGGGCCGCTTGGGAGCGCCTGCCGGGGTGGAGTAAAATGTCGCCTTTCGCGCAGCCTTCCGCCGTGAGCACACCGGTCATCGTGGCCTGCGCCACCTCCTGCATCCCCAGTCTTGTTGAAAGTCCCCGCACATGTTGCGCATCTCTGAACTGACCCTTCCGTTGAGCCATACGGAAGAAGAATTGAACGCCGCCATCCTCGACCGCCTGGGCATCCCGGCTGAGGAGCTGGTGTCCTTCACGCTGTTTCGCCGCAGCTACGATGCCCGCAAGAAGACGGCCATCACCCTGAACTACACCATCGATGTTGAAGTGAAGGACGAGCCGGCCGTCCTGGCGCGCCATGTCAAGACCACCAATGTCGGCCCCACGCCCGATACCTCCTACCACTACGTCACGCGCGCTCCTGCGACCATCAAGAAGCGTCCGGTGGTGATCGGCTTCGGTCCCTGCGGTCTGTTTGCGGCGCTGATCCTGGCCGAGATGGGCTTCAACCCGATCATCCTGGAACGCGGCAAGACCGTGCGCGAGCGCACCAAGGACACCTGGGGCCTGTGGCGCCAGCGTGAGTTGAAGCCGGAATCGAACGTGCAGTTCGGTGAGGGCGGCGCCGGGACCTTCTCCGACGGCAAGCTCTACAGCCAGGTCAAGGACCCCAAGCACTATGGTCGCAAGGTGCTGGCCGAATTCGTGGCCGCCGATGCGCCGCCGGAGATCATGTATGTCAGCAAGCCCCACATCGGTACCTTCCGCCTGGTCAAGATGATCCAGCTCATGCGCGAGAAGATCGAGAAGCTGGGTGGGGAATTCCGTTTCGAGCAGCGCGTCGAGGATGTGCTCATCGAAGACGGCCAGATCCGTGGCCTGACGCTCAATACCGGCGAACAGATCGAAGCCGACCACGTGGTGCTGGCCATCGGCCACAGCGCCCGCGATACCTTCGAGATGCTCTACGAACGCGGTGTCTACATCGAGGCCAAGCCGTTTTCCATCGGCTTCCGCGCCGAGCACCCGCAGTCGCTGATCGACAAATGCCGCTTCGGCCCCGGTGCCGGTCATCCCATCCTGGGCGCGGCCGACTACAAGCTGGTGCACCATGCGTCCAATGGTCGCTCGGTCTACAGCTTCTGCATGTGTCCCGGTGGCACGGTGGTGGCGGCGACTTCCGAGCCGGGCCGGGTGGTCACCAACGGCATGAGCCAGTATTCGCGCAACGAGCGCAACGCCAACAGCGGCATCGTGGTGGGCATCTCGCCGGCCGACTATCCGGGCCATCCGCTGGCCGGCATCGCCTTCCAGCGCGAGTGGGAAAGCCGCGCCTACGAACTGGGCGGGGCCAACTACAATGCGCCGGGCCAACTGGTGGGCGACTTCATCGCCAATCGTCCCTCGACCCGGCTGGGCAGCGTGGAGCCGTCCTACAAGCCCGGCGTGACCTTGGGGGATCTGAACCCGTCGCTGCCCAAGTACGCCATCGATGCCATCCGCGAGGCGCTGCCGGCCTTCGAGAAGCAGATTCGCGGCTACTCCATGCACGACGCCGTGCTGACCGGCATCGAGACGCGTACCTCTTCACCGATCCGCATCAAGCGCGATGACCACACCCTGCAGAGCCTCAATACCAAGGGCCTGTATCCTGCTGGCGAGGGCGCCGGTTATGCCGGCGGCATCATGTCGGCGGCCATCGACGGCATCCGCGTGGCCGAGGCGCTGGCGCTGGATATCGTGGCGCAGTCCTGATGCGCTGATCCACGGTCTGGATCACTCAATGCAAAACGCCGCTCCGGTTGCCCGGGGCGGCGTTTTGCTGTTACGGCCAGAAGTGAAGATTACTTCTTGGCGCGGGTCGAAGCGACGGTCTTTTCAGCCACAGCGGTGAACTGTTTGGTCGCATTGGCCAGGTTGGCTTCCAGGGTTTCCACGGCTTGCTTGGAGTTCTTGGACAGTTGCTCGTAGGCAGCGTTGGCGTTGGTGAGGGTCGCCTTCAGGATCGAGACGGCCTGCTCCGAACCCGGGGGCGCATTCTTGCTGATCTCGTCGATCAGGGCCGACAGCTTGCGGCTGGTTTCGGAAATCTGGGCTTCAGCCGCCTTGGTGAATTCAGCCTGGGTCGAGGACACGATACCGGCCAGGTGACGGCTGTAGGCGGTGGCCTTTTCAGCGCCCGGCTGGGCTTGCGCGGCGGCCAGCGCCAGCAGTTCCTGCGGATCCTTGGCGCCGGCCAGCTGCTTGGCGGCGGCGGTGGCTTCTTCCAGGGTCGCCTTGGTGGCCGACAGGTTCAGTTCAACGATCTTTTCCACGCCTTCGAAGGCCTTGGCGGTCAGGTTGTTGATGAGGTCCAGGTGGGCTTGCAGATTGGCCTTGGTAGCGGCGGAAAACTGATCTTGGTACGAAAACATGTTCATCTCCTAAGTGATATGACAAATGAGTTGCCGACGAGCGTGACGATCAAAACAATCGGCGTTCGAGCGCGGCTTTCGACCAGAATCAATTAACAATCATGATTTGTGCGCCGCAACAATTCCTATTTTATGCACTTCTTTGGTGAAATCAAGTGTTATTTGTGCGTCGCACAAAAATAATGCCGGGTGCCGTGGGGATTATGCGACGTCGTGCCCGCTGCGGCTTTGCCCGCGATCAAGCCGAACGGTCGGCCGTTTTCTCCGGACGGGCATGGGTATCACCACCGGGCAGGTCGTGGACCACGATGCCGGTATCGCTTTCTCCGAACGGGCAAGCCCGGCCCAGGGCGACGGCACGCAGGCCATCCTCATAACCTTGTTCCCAGCGCCACATGACCGAGCCCTTGGCGAAATTGACGTCCTTGGAGGCCATGTTCCAGTCGCGTCCGGCATAGGCCAGGCGCACGATGTGGATGGTGCTGTCGGCACCCAGTTCGGCCATCATCTGGCGATCCTGCTGGGTCAGCAGATCGGCGGGCAGGCGCTTGTAGAGTGCATGGGCAGCGCGCCGCAGGCGGTATTGCTGGAGATAGGCGTCGATGTGACGCTGCGAGCGCGAGGCGAAGGTGACATCCTTCTCGCGCGTTTGCACTTCTTCCAGCGTACGCGGTTCAGGGCCGTCGGCATGCCACAGGTCCACCATCATGCACAGCAGGTTGCTGCGCGCTTCGTCATTGAGTACGGCTTCCAGGGGCGTGTTGGAGTACAGGCCGCCGTCCCAGTACAGTTCGCCCTCGATGCGCACCGGGGCAAAGCCCGGGGGCAGGGCGCCACTGGCCATGACGTGCTCCGGCCCCAGGGGGCGCTTGCGCGAATCGAAATTGACCAGCGTACCGCAGGTGACCTTGACTGCCGAGACCGTCATGCGGATGCCCGAGGGGCCGTTGAGGTAATCGAAGTCGACCAGGCGCGAGAGTGTCTGGCCCAGTTCAGCCGTGCTGTAGAAGCTGGCCTCGTCGGGCGGCACCGGCAGGCCCAGCGCGAAGGCGTTCAGGGGACGCGGCCGGAAGAAACCGGGCGCACCGCGCAGGAAGGTGTCCAGCGTGGTCAGTCGCGTGGCCCAGGGGCGCAGGGTGTCCGGCACCTGGCGCAGGTCGAACAGGTCGGGGTGGGCCACCGTTTCCCAGAATTCGCGCAGGCGCGCGATGCGGGTTTCGCGCGGGTTGCCGGCAATCAAGGCGGCGTTGATGGCACCGATGGAGGTGCCGACCACCCAGTCGGGCGTCAGGTCATGTTCGTGCAGGGCCTGATAGACCCCGGCCTGGTAGGCACCCAGCGCACCGCCCCCCTGCAACACCAGCGCCACGCGCGGCCTGGTGGCCACGGCGGCAGCGGTCTTGCGGCGTGGGGAGGGGGGTGACTGATCCTGATCCTTGCGCATCGTTCTTCCTTTCAGGGATACCGGGTGGATCCGGCAACAACGTGAAGGTTCTGCAATTGCAGAGGCCCTAGGATAACGCGCTTACAAGGAAGTGACCGTCACTGTACGCGGGCGTACGAAAAACCGCAGCTTAGCTGGCCAGCCAGGCTTCGATCAATTGGCGTGCCTGGGCATCGATCTGCTCCAGGTCCACTTCATGGCGGCGATGGAAGATCATCATCGCGTACAGGCCCGCCAGGGCATTGACTTCCGGGGACAGTGCGCACTCCTCTCCGCTGGCCGGGCGCTGCTGGCGCCAGTAGTTGATTGCATCTTCGAGTTCGGTGAGGGTGAGCATGGCGGTATTTCTTGATAGAGACGTAAGGTGAAACGTCGCGGCATTCTAACCGATTTCAGTGTCCGATACTGGTTGAAAACACAGTATGGCCGGGCTTGCCGTGTTGGTATCGGATCCAGCATGCCGTGCACGAGCGGTTAAAATGCGGGCTGACAAGAGAGGCAATCCCGCCTGTCGTGTCACCCACACTTGCCCTCTCCAACATGAGCTACACCCCCAGCCGCCCCATGGGCTACGGCTGTCTGATCCTGAGCATGTCCCTGGTCGGCGCCTACGTCGCGCTGACCAAGCCGCTGGCGGCGCTGCTGCCGGTGTTCCTGCTGGCCTGGCTGCGTTTCGCCATCGGTGCGGTGGCCATGCTGCGCTGGCTGAAGAAGCCGGCCGATGAAAAGCCGCTCTCCACGCAGTCGCGCTGGCTGGTCTTCCTCGAATCCTTCCTCGGCAATTTTCTCTTCACGCTGTGCATGATTACCGGCGTGTCGATGACCAATGCAGTCTCGGCGGGCGTGATCATGTCCTCCATCCCGGCCGTGGTGGCGGTGATGAGCTGGATCTTCCTCAAGGAAAAGATCAGCCTGCGCGTCTGGGCTGCGGTGGCCTGCGGAGCCATCGGCATCGGCTTGCTGTCCCTGGCCAAGGATGGCCACGGCGCTGCCGCCGCACCTGGCGGGCAGACCGCCTGGCTGGGCAATGTGCTGGTGTTCTGCGCCGTGCTGTGCGAGGCCGCCTATGCCGTCATCGGCAAGAAGCTGACCACGGTCCTCACGCCCAAGCGCATCAGCGCCGTCATCAACCTGTGGGGGCTGCTGCTGATGACCCCCATGGGCTTGTACACGGCACTGCATTTCCATTTCTCCAGCGTGCCGCTCAACATCTGGTTGCTGCTGGTCTTCTATGCCCTGGCCGCGAGCGTCTGGACGGTGTGGTTGTGGATGACCGGACTGAAGGTGGTGCCGGCTGCACGTGCTGGCGTCTTTACCGTGATGCTGCCGGTCTCGGCCGCCGTGGTCGGTGTGCTGGCGCTGGGTGAAAGCCTCTCCGCGCTGCAGGCCGGCGCCTTCGCCGTGGCCCTGGCCGGGATGTTCCTGGCCACGCTGCCGGGCCGCAGCGCGGCCGACAAATTACCGCTGAACTGAGCGAGGAAAAAAGTGAATCAAGCCAAACGCCCATCAGGCAAACCACAGTCTCCGGGAGCCAGGAAGCCCGCGCCGGGCCAGGCCAGGCACCCTCCCAAGCCGGCGCCTGCCGGCCCGCTGCGTGACAAGCCCAAGACCCACGTCTCCACTGAAGCCGCGCGTCGCCGCCAGCATCAGGCGCATGCCGCCTCACAGACCATGGACGAGGACGAACTGCGGGTGCAGCAGATGGTCGCACTGGCCAGTGCCGTCGCCGCCGATGCTCCGGACCGTGCGGGCCGTCGTGTCGGGCAGGATGAACTGGAGCGCATGGTGCGCCATGCCTTGCGCGAGCGCGATGATGACACCCTCTACGAAGCACTGGAGCAGCTGCGCTACGACGATACGCGCGGCCATGCTTTTCTGCGCGAGGTGGTCGAGGAGAGCGCCGACATCATCGTGCTGCGACGGGGCGAGAAGGAACTGGAAATCAATGCCTTCCTGATCCCCTTGCTGGCCCGCACGCGTGGTGGCCTGCGCGAGGACCTGGCCATGGCCGATGGCGATGCCTTCGACGCCCTGCGCGAAAGCATCCAGCAGGCCGGTCTGGAAAGCCCCAAGGCGCGCGTGGTACTGGTGCATCACCTCTACCACCCGCAAGAGATCAACGCCCTGAGCTTCAGTGAAGTGGAGGCCATGAACCGCGATGCCTTCGCCTCCCTGACCGACAAGAAGATCCTGAGCGTGCCGGCCATCGAGCGCAGCATGCGCGGCTGGCCGGCCAGTCATTTTGCGGCCGATGACGAGGCACTGGAACTGCGCTTCCTGCTGGGCTTTTCGCTCAAGGACGTGAATGATCCCTTCTACGCGATTCCGCAAGAGGAAGCCGCCGCAGATGCTTACTTCGAATCGCGCGCGCAACGGTTCCGCCAGTGGAGCCAAGAGATCACGCCGCTGATGCAGCAATGTCTGACCGGGCAATCCGGCCAGGCTGCGCAGTGCCAGCTGCATTTCCTGTACCAGGATCTGTTCCATGGCGCCAAGCACACCGGCAATGGTGAGTACCGCACCTTGCAGATGCTTTCCGAACTGGAAGCAGGATTGGCACGGTCCGGCGCGCAGGCGGCAGCGGCCACCGCCTTCCTGGCACTGGTGGACGAGGACGAGCAGACTACGCTGCAAGTCGTGCTGCGCAGTGCAGAGGCGACGTTGGCGCAGTCGGAGCATGCGGTGGAGGGCAATCTGCAGGCCCTGCTCTTGGATGCAGCCGATGCCGTGAGCTCGCTGGGCGTGTCCGCGCTGCGTCTGGCCGATGGCTTCGATGCGGATGGATTGCCGCTGCGCGCACGTGATTTCCCGGCGGCCTGAGCGGCCTGATCAGTCCAGCAAAGCTTGCAGGCTGGTTCCAGCGGGCTGGCAGCGGAAGTACAGCTCCACCTGCATCGGCCGCCAGCCACGGATGAGCTGGCGCAGGTCGGCCCGCATCTGCTGCTTGCCGCAGAAAGCGTTGGCCTTTTCGCGGGCCGCCGAGGTCAGGGCCGGAATGGACATGGTGTAGCTCACGCCCGTGGCCGAGACCATGTACAGGTCGTCGCGCCCGGCGCTGACTTCGCTGAAGTTGGCACAGCCGCCCAGAGCGGCGGCACCGAGGCAGGCTGCGAGCAGGCTGCCGCTGCGGCGATGATGATGACGTTCAATGCGCATGAGATCCCCCGTTATGCTCGTGACGCGTGCGCTCCGCCGAATTGCCCTGCGGCATCAACGCGACAGGCCAAGCCTACGCGCGCGCCAGGCTCCGCTGGCGGCGGCTTACCCGGTTTTACCCGGATGCCGTGGCTGTAAAAAAATCTTCAATGAAGCTCGCACAAGGGAGCTGGCTGTCAATTTTCGTACAGCCATGTCAGGAGCTCGCACGATCGGTGATGGCGTAAAAAATTTCCTGCCTGCCGGGAGAGCGCCGCCTGGTGAGGTCCGTAGCAGGCATTTGCCTGCGCGAGCGGCTTGCGGCTGGGCTAAAATCATCGACGCGGTCTGGCCAAGCCGGACCGCAGACCCGTGCGCCATGTTGCCGACCACAGGGCAGCGGCGCCATCCGCCAAATCAGGGAGAACCGAGAATGACCAACCGTCGCAGTTTCATCACTGGCGTGGCCGGCCTTGCCGCCGCCACTGCCATCCCCAACGTCTTTGCCCAGGCCGCCGCTGCGACCGGCTCGACCGAGCCGACCCTGGCGCGCGTACAGCGCACCAAGACCCTGCGCATCGGCGCCGTGCGCGGTGCCGCGCCGTACTACAACAAGGATCTGGCCAGCGGCGAGTGGGGCGGTTTCATGATCGATTTTGCCAGGAGCCTGGCGGCCAGCCTGAACGTCAAGCTCGACATCACCGAGACCACCTGGGGCAATTCGGTGCTGGATCTGCAGACGCACAAGATCGATCTGTTCTTCGGCATGAACCCGACCCCGGCGCGGCGCGAGGTGATCAATTTTTCCGAGCCACTGTTCCTGAATGCCTTCACCGTGGTGTCCAAGAAGGACTACAAGACCTGGGCAGACCTGAACAAGCCGGAGGTGAAGATCGCCGTCGATATCGGTTCCTCGCACGACCAGATGATCAGCCGGGTCTGCCCGAATGCCACCATCGTGCGCCTGGAAAAGGCCGATGACGCCACCCTGGCGCTGCAGACCGGTCGCGTCGATGCGCAGGTGCTGGTGTGGCTGCTGGCCCTGAACATCCTCAAGAAGAATCCCTCGCTGGGCAAGATGACTGTCCCGCAGCCGCTGGAAGCGACCTCCACCAACATCGGCGTGCCCAAGGAAGAGAGCAAGGCCTGGGTCGAGACCATCAACAAGTGGATCGCCGCCGAACGCGCCGCCGGCAAGATCAAGCCGACCGTGCTGGGCAACCTGGAGAAGCTCTCGGGCGTGAAGCCGGAGGATGTGCCGGCGCAGATTCCGTTGTAACGGCGGGCGGCCTGGCGGGCCGCACAGGGCGCAAAGAAAAACCCGCACGGGTGATGCCGTGCGGGTTTTTTGTGACCGGGTCAGAGGCGGCTTGCTGGTCGTCGCGTCAGTCGTTGAGCAAGCGCATCCCGGCGGTACGGGCGGCCTTGCGATCAAAGGTCAGCGTATCGCTGCATCCCGCCTGATGGCCGCATCGCTCGATCAGACAATCGGCGAATCCGGCTGTCGACTCAGCAAAACGGTGCAGTGCCTGCAAGGTACTTTCAGTGTTTTCCACCACGATTTCCGGGGCCATCAGGAGCCGCTCGATGATGCACACCAATTGAGGCTTGCGCACCTTGTAGGCAGATTGTAGTACCCACACCAGTTCTGCCAGGGCGATCTGGCATAGAAAGCCCGGATGCTGCGCGTCCAGCGATTCGATCAGCGCGGTCGCCCGGGCCGATTGCTGCGGATGGTCCTGGGCAAAATAGCGCGCCAGCACATTGGTATCCAATCCGATCATTGCGGCGCTCCGCCGCGTCGGGCAATGGCCAGCTCCATGTCCGCCAGAGACACCGGACGCTGCGGCGCAGTCACACATCCCTTGAGTGAACGAATCGAACCTGGAACAACGCTGGAAGTGGCTGGTGAAGATGCTCGAGACCGGGACTTTCCCGCGATCGGTTTCTGGTTGTTCGGGGGCGCCTTGACCACGTAGGGTGCGATGGCTGTAGTACGCATGATGAGCCTCCAGTCAGGGAAAAGGGGAGAACGGCGACCTTGCCCGATGCCTTCTCCGATGTCGAGGTCATGGCAGATTTCTGCCGGAGGGTCTCGACTTTTTGCGGCCCTTCTCCCGCCGGCTGGCAGGTCGCCACCTCTGCATCATCCACATGAACGCACCAGCTCCGCATGCACTCGAGTCCCTCGGCCCGTGAGACAAGCGTCTCACCATCCCCCCATGCTGCGCCGCAGGACAACTCGCCGCGCACGCTGTGCTACAACATCACCCATCGCTTCACCGTCGTCTTCGCCCTGATCCGCATTGATCCGCATTGATTCGCGCAGTCTCGTCCCGCCAGGAGCCGCCATGCCCTACGTTGCGAAAGTCAGCCATCTCGACCGCGTGCGCCGTCTGCTCGATGGCCAGCCCGATCCCGCCGCCAGTCACTACCTGCAACGGCTGAGCTCGTCCTATCTGCGTTCACTGGACCAGCATCACCTCGACCCCGCCGACATGCGGGGCCCGCGCGTGTTGAGTTCCGGCGAACTGCGCCAGGTGCAGCAGGGCGAGGAGGATTTTCTGCGCGCATCCGGTCAATGCCTGTCGGTGCTGCACCAGACCGTGCGCGAAGCCGATTACTGCGTCATGCTCACCAATGCCGGCGGTACCACCATCGACTATCGCGTGGACCGCGAACGCCGTCAGGATTTCAAGCGCGCCGGCCTTTATCTCGGTTCCTGCTGGTCCGAGAGTGAAGAAGGCACCTGCGGCGTGGCCGCCGTACTGCAGGATGCTCTGCCCATCACGGTGCACAAGGGCGATCATTTTCGCGCCGCCTTTACCACCCTGACCTGCAGCGCCGCCCCCATCTTTTCGCCAGCGGGCGAACTGATCGGTGTGCTCGATGCCTCGGCGATCCGTTCACCCGATGCGCGCGACAGCCAGAACCTGGTCAATCGCATCGTCCAGCAAAGCGCCACCCTGATCGAAGATGGCTATTTCCTCAACGCCATGGCCTGCGCCTGGGTACTGCTGGTGCATCGCAGCCGCCACTATGTCGAAGCGCAACCGGAAATCCTCATCGCCTTCGATGCCCTGGGCAACGTCATCGCCGCCAATGGCCGTGCGCGCGAGTGCATCGCCGGTCTGCAACGCTTGCCCTGCCCGTTGGACGAAATCTTCGACCTGCACTTTGAAAGCCTGCTCGACAGTCGCGCCCTGCAAGGCTTGCACCTGTTGCGCCTGCACGGTGGCGCCACGCTCTATGGCCGCGTACGCGCGCCGGTATCGCGCGCGCTGCGCCCGGCCCGCGCGCATGCGCTTACGACACCGGCTGCCTCCAGCGACGAGGGCAACGCCATCAAGGCCGATGAACGACAGGAGCGCGACCAGATCGTCGCCGCCCTGACCGAATGCAAATGGCGTGCCCCGCACGCCGCCCAATTGCTGGGCATGTCACGCGCCACGCTGTACCGGCGCATGGCGCGCTACCGCATCCTGCCGCCGCATCGACGTTAGCGCTGCAGGCTTCATCCAGGCGGTCAAAGAACCGCCACCCCCATCCAACCACGAGATCTATTGTCGAGATAGAGGAGACTTGTCATGCCCGAAGAAAACGCCAGCCAGGCCATTGCCCATACGCTGGAAACCCTGCAAGCCGCATTGCGCGAAGGCAATGCCGCCAAGGCCGCCGCCCTGTTCGAGGAGGAGGGCTACTGGCGAGACCTGATCGCCTTCACCTGGAACATCAAGACCCTGGAAGGCCGCGACCAGATCCGCGCCATGCTGCAATCGCAAGTGCCGCAGCTGGGACCCATACAGCTGCGCCTGGATCCCGATGAGACGCCATCGCAAGCCGATGGCGTGACCCAGGGCTGGATCCTGCTGGAGACCGGCATCGCACGCGGCAAGGGCTACCTGCGACTGCGCGAGGGCAAGATCTGGACCCTGCTGACCACCGCCGCCGAACTGAAGGGCCACGAAGAACCCAAGGGCGTGAACCGTCCGCGCGGTGCGGTCCATGGGGTGCATACCCAGCGTCGCAGCTGGAAGGAAGAGCGCGAAGCCGAGGCGCGCGAACTGGGCTACCAGCAGCAACCCTACTGCCTCATCATCGGTGGCGGCCAGGGTGGCATCGCCCTCGGTGCGCGGCTGCGCCAGCTGGGCGTACCGACCATCATCATCGAACGCAACGAGCGTGCCGGCGACAGCTGGCGCAAGCGCTACAAGTCGCTGTGCCTGCATGATCCGGTGTGGTACGACCATCTGCCCTACATTCCCTTCCCCGAGAACTGGCCGGTGTTCGCGCCCAAGGACAAGATCGGTGACTGGCTGGAGATGTATGCCAAGGTGATGGAGCTGAACTACTGGGGCAGCACCGTCTGCAAGTCCGCCAGCTTCGACGAGAGCACGCAGAAGTGGACCGTCGTGGTCGAGCGCGAAGGCCGGGAAGTCGTGCTTCAGCCGACCCAGCTGGTGCTGGCTACCGGCATGTCGGGCAAGCCCAATGTGCCGCAGTTTCCCGGAGCGGAAAACTTCCGGGGCGATCAGCATCACTCCTCGCGCCATCCCGGCCCCGATGCCTATCGCGGCAAGAAAGTGGTGGTGGTCGGCTCCAACAATTCGGCGCACGACATCTGCGCGGCCCTGTGGGAGAACGGCGTGGACGTGACCATGCTGCAACGTTCCTCCACCCATATCGTCAAGTCCGATTCACTGATGGAACTGGCCCTCGGTGATCTTTATTCGGAGCGCGCAGTGGCCAGCGGCCTCACGACCGGCAAGGCCGACCTGCTGTTCGCCTCGATCCCCTACAAGGTCTTGCCGTCCATGCAGAAGCAGGTGTTCGACAAGATCCGCGAACGCGATGCGGACTTCTACCGGCGGCTCGAAGAGGCCGGCTTCCTGCTCGATTTCGGCGACGACGATTCGGGCCTGTTCATGAAATACCTGCGGCGCGGGTCCGGCTACTACATCGACGTCGGTGCTTCCGAGCTGATCGCCGAGGGCAAGATCCGCCTCAAGAGCGGCGTCGACGTCAAGGAGATCCGCGCGCACTCCATCCTGCTCTCCGATGGCAGCGAATTGCCGGCCGACGTGATCGTCTATGCCACCGGATACGGCTCCATGAATGGCTGGGCCGCCGACCTGATCTCGCGCGAGGTGGCCGACAAGGTCGGCAAGTGCTGGGGGCTGGGATCGGCCACCACCAAGGATCCGGGGCCGTGGGAGGGCGAACAGCGCAACATGTGGAAGCCCACGCAGCAAGCCGCGCTGTGGTTCCACGGCGGCAATCTGCACCAGTCGCGTCATTACTCGCTGTATCTGGCGCTGCAGTTGAAGGCGCGCATGGAAGGCATTGCGACGCCGGTGTATGGCTTGCAGGAAGTGCATCACCTGCAGTAAAGCGCTGGCGTAACGCAGGTGAAAAAATGGCGCGCAGATTTCTCTGTGCGCCATTTTTCAGTGGGTTTGCGCCGCGTGATCTGGACGATCAGGCATTGAAGCGGGCCAGGAAAGCCTGCGTGGCCGCTTCCTGCGGATGGTCGATCACCTGCGCGGGCGGGCCGGCTTCGACCACCACGCCATCCCGCATGAACACCACCTGATCGGCGACTTCGCGGGCGAAGGCGATTTCGTGCGTGACCAGAATCATGGTCATGCCATCGGCCGCCAGGCCGCGAATCACGTTGAGCACTTCGCCGACCAGCTCCGGGTCCAGCGCCGAGGTGGCTTCATCGAACAGCATCACGTCCGGCTGCATGGCCAGCGCACGGGCGATGGCGATGCGCTGCTTCTGTCCGCCGGAGAGCTTTTGCGGATACATGTCGGCGCGTTCGGCCAGGCCCACTTTCTGCAGCAGGACCATGGCCTTGGCGCGCGCTTCGGCCTTGGGCGTGCGCAGCACGGTGACCATGCCTTCCATCACGTTTTCCAGCGCCGTCATGTGCGGGAACAGGTTGAAGTGCTGGAACACCATGCCGGTGCGCGCGCGGAAGGCGGCCAGTTCACGGTCCTTGGGCAGGCGCGAGTTGCGACCGCTGAATTCGAAGTGGCGCTCGCCGATGCGCACCGTGCCCTGGTCCGGCACGGTCAACAGGTTCAAGCAGCGCAGCAGGGTGGACTTGCCCGAGCCCGACGGGCCGATCATGGCCACCACGCTGCCACGGGGCACGGCGATGGAAATGTCCTTGAGCACCACGTGCTCGCCGAAGGACTTCTTTAGATTGCTGATCTGGATCATCGCGTTCATCGCGTTGGAAGATGGGTTGCTCATGTGCTGCTCCTCAACCATGCTGGACCGACAGGCGGTTTTCCAGGCGCTTGGCCCAGATGGTGGCCGGCAGCAGGATCACGAAGTAGATGATCGCCACCAGGGTGTAGATTTCCAGCGGGCGATAGGTTTCGTGGGCGATGATCTGGCCCTGGTACAGCAGGTCCGGCACGGCCAGCACCGACAGCAGCGAGGTGTTCTTCAACTGCATGATGGACTGGTTCACCAGCGGCGGTGTCATGCGCTTGAAGGCTTGCGGCAGGATCACGCGCTTCATCAGCTGGAATCGCGTCATGCCCAGCGCCCAGCCGGCTTCGGACTGGCCGACATCGATGGAGACGATGCCGCCGCGAATGATCTCGGAATAGAACGCGCCGCCATACAGCGCCAGCGAGAGCATGGCCGCCATGCCCGCCGACATCTCGATGCCCAGCAGCACCGGCAGCGCATAGTAGAACCACACCAGTTGCACCAGCACCGGCGTGCAGCGGAAGACTTCGACGAAGGCGCGCAGCGGGGCGGAGATGAAGGGATTGGAAGACAGTCGGCCCAGCCCGACCACCAGACCTACCAGCAGGCCCAGAGCGATACAGGCCACGGTGTAGGAGAGGGTATAGACGAAGCCGATTCCGATGATGCTCCTGAATTGCCAGAGCGAGCCGAAGTCCCATTGATACATCTGCGATTTTCCTTGGTTGCCGATTGCTGGAGCCCGGGGAGGGCGGGGTGTGCAGCGCATGCACGAACCATGCCCTGGTCATCCAGGGGCAAAGCGAGCCTGGTGCTGGAAGGTGAGGACATGGGACAAGCCGCCCGCGCATCGACCGCAATCGAGGCGGCGGCGTGCCGCGAACCCGGCCATTGTAAAGGAGAACGGCTTGGGCACGAACTGAACAAAACATCTCATCATGCGCCGGGAACCCCCGTAGATGCTGGCTTTGGCTAAAATGACGGGATTGCGTAAATGAAGTGTTATGCCAAATTCCCGGTCAGCGGGAACGCGCTGTTTCACCTTTTGGATCATGAACCCGTCCCCTTTTTCTTCCATTCCTGCTGCCAGTTCCCCCCCTTCTGAGCGTGTCATCCTCATCACCGGCGCCGCGCGCGGCATCGGTGCGGCGGTGGCCACGACGGTCGCGTCCCCCGGTGTCGCCCTGGTGCTGCATGCCCGCAGCGCATCGCCGGAGTTGCAGGCGGTGGCGCAGCAGTGCCGTGCGCAGGGAGCTGACTGCACGCTGGCGCTGGGCGACCTGGCCGAGCCACAGACCGCTGCGCACTTGCGTGACACGGCGCTGGCGCACTACGGACGGCTCGATGCGCTGGTCGCCAATGCCGGCTTTGCCGATCGCAAGCGTATCGGTGAACTGGATGAGGCCGATTGGTCGCGTTCCATGGAGGCGCTCCTGGGCGGCTTCTTCCGTCTGGTGACGGCGTGCCGGGAACCCTTGCAGGCCAGCCCACAGGGCCGCGTGGTGGCGGTGAGTTCCTTCGTGGCGCATGTGTTTCGTCTTGGCGAATCGGGCTTTCCGGCTTCGGCGGCGGCCAAGGCCGGCATCGAGGCGCTGGTCAGGTCGCTGGCCGTGCAGGTGGCAGCGGCGGGCGTGACGGTCAACGCGGTGGCGCCCGGTTACGTTCAGAAGAGCGACCCGGCCAAGTCGGCCATCGATCCGGCCGCCTGGGAGGCGGCGCTGGCGCGCATCCCCCTGCAGCGCCTGGGACAGCCGCAGGAGATCGCCAACGTGATCGCCTTCCTCCTCAGCCCGGCGGCGTCCTATGTCACCGGCCAGGTGTGGCATGTGGATGGCGGACTGACGCTGTAGCGACAAGAAGATTTAAATTATTTATATTGTTTAGTCTGTTTATATTCATTGATCATTTCCGGAAGTTGAACTGACACCATGCGCATCATCGTGCTGGGCGCCGGCATCGTCGGCGTCACCACTGCTTATTTCCTCCGCGAGCGCGGCCACGAGGTCGTCGTGGTGGAACGCCGCGCCGAGGTGGCCGCCGAGACCAGCGTCGGCAATGCCGGCCACGTCTGTCCCTCCTACGCCACCCCGTGGGCGGCGCCGGGCATGCCGGCCAAGTCGCTGAAGTGGTCGGTGCAGAGCTGGCTGGGCATCGAAGCGGCCTTGCGCTTTACGCCCCGTCTGGATGCGCATCAGTGGAAATGGCTCAAGACTTTTCTGGCGCAATGCACGCCCGAGCGCTATGCCGTCAACAAGGCGCGCATGGGGCGGCTGGCGCGCTACAGCCACAGCCAGTTGAAGCAGATACGCGAGCGTCTGGATATCCGCTACGAGCAGACCAGCGGCGGCAACCTGCAACTGTTCCGCACCCAGGAAGGGCTGGACAATGCCGGGCTGTCGACCAAGGTATTGGCCGAAGCCGGGGTGCCCTTCGAATTGCTGGATGCCGAGGGTTGCGTGGCTTTCGATCCGGGCTTGCATGCGGCCCGACAGGAATTGAAGGGCGGCCTGCTCTTGCCGCTCGATGAGACCGGCAATTGCCCGCTGTTTGCGCGCGCCCTGGCAGGATGGCTGCAGGCGCATGGGGTGGAGTTTCACTTGTCCACAGAGGTGCAGGCCATCGAGGTGGCCGGTGCGCAGGTCAGCGGGCTGCGTACCCGCACCGGCACGCTGCGCGCCGATGCCTACGTCGTCGCCTGCGCCAGCGCATCGGTACCGATGTTGAAACCCTTGGGGCTGGATCTGCCGATCTACCCGGTCAAGGGCTATGCCATCACGGTACCGGTGGCCGATCCTGCGAGCGCGCCGCGCAGTGGCGTCATGGACGAGTACTACAAGGTCGCCATCACGCGCATGGGGCAGCATATCCGTGCGGCAGGCACGGCCGAGATCGGCAGCTGGGATACGCGCGTCACGCCGCGGGACTGCGCCACTGCCCTGAAGTCGCTGAAGAATCTTTATCCACAGGGGGCCGATCTGGCCAAGGTGGAGTACTGGGCCGGGCTGCGGCCGATGACACCGGATGGCGCACCGCTCATCGGTGCCACCCGCTATGCCAATCTGTGGCTCAACGCCGGGCATGGTTCCAATGGCTGGACCACGGCCTGCGGCTCGTCGGCCATCATCGCCGACAAGATCTCGGGCGTGGCCAGCGCCATCGAGAGTGGCGATCTGGAGCCGCAGCGCGCGTTCTGAACCTGGAACGCATCGCGCAGATTTAATGCGAACAGGCCCTAGTGATCAAACAGCGCATCCACGTTGGCGCCATTGCTGAAGCTGCTCAATGCCCAGCCACCAGGCGTGTGGTAGAAGATGAACATCCACGGGATGGGCTGGCGTTCGGTCTTTTCGATATAGGTGAGCTTCATCAGTGACTGGCCCACTTTCTCGGAGCGGATGAATTCATAGCCGACCGAATTGCCGACCAGCGCCTCGATGGCCGAGCGCGCGCTGCGCGCGTTGGTGCGCGCAGTCTCGAAGGCGCGGATATCCACCAAGGCATAAGGCGAGAGCAGGCCGTAGGCATCATCGGTGCGGCCGGCACCGGCCTGGGCCATGACCTTGTCGGCCAGGGCGCGTACTTCGCTGTCGGACTTGAGGGTATCGGCGCGGGCGGCATGCAGCATGCCAGCCATCGCCAGCGAGGCCAGCAGGGAACGGGCGAGCAGTGAGGGCATGGAAGTCTCCTTGGAAAATCGACACAGGCGCCTATTGTGCCAGCACTGCGCAAGGCCTCGCCATGGTGTGCCCTGGCGTCACGTACGCGGCTGTTAAGCGTGTACAGGGTCAGCGTAAATCAAGGTAAAACGGCCATGTGGCGACAATATGCGCCGCTATGATGGGCAGCCTGTAATCCCTGCCCCTCGCGACATGCGGGGACCCTGCCAGAGGATTGCGCTCGGGGAGAGCATCATGCGCACCATCATCATTGCCACCTTGCTGGCTTCATCGCTGTCGGGCTGCATCGTCACGTCCGGCAATGCCCTGGTCGATGCCGTGGGACTGGTTGGTTCCACCGCCTCCAGCGTGCGGGCGATGACGCCCAACTCGGTCCAGAATCCCATCGTCTACAGCAAGGACCCGATCCATGAAGTCTGCATCGAGTGGAATGGTTCGGTGGCCCTGAGCGACTTCGTCCCCGGTCTACAGGGCGAACTGCAAAAGCACGGCGTACAAAGCCGCGTCTACGATGCCGGCACCCAGGCACTGAACTGCCCGGTGACCTTGAGCTATGTGGGTTACGTCAAATGGGATACCAAGGTCTTCACCGATGCCTATACCCCCTATCTCACCTATGCTGCGCTGACCCTGCGTCGCGAGGGACGCGTGCTGGGCACGGCGCAGTACCGGCTGGGCTCCTTCGGTCAGGACAAGTGGGCCAGCGCCGGTGACAAGCTGGCGCCACTGATCGATGCGCTGTTCCCCGGCAATCCGCAGGTGGCGGACAATTCGCCGGACAACATGCGCAGTGCGGCCAACGGATTCTGACGGTATCGCACATGCTTTGCCGCGCTCGACGCGGTGTGCGCGGTGATCGGCGCAATGAAAAACGGCAAGCTGCGCGCTTGCCGTTTTGTCGTTTTGTCGTTTTCCGTTTGTCCCTGCCGCATCCTCTGCGGCAGGGGCAGCCCGATCACCAGATGGTCAGCAGGCGGCGGAAGAAGTTGCCATCGGTGCTGGCGTCGGCCACCGAGCCGCCGCCGACCTGTTCCAGCCGCGCGTCGGCCACGTTGGCCGAGGCCACGATGCCGCCACGGATGTCGCGCGTGCGCACTACGCCGGAGAAGCGCAGCGTATTGACGTTGCCATTGACGCCGATGCGCTTTTCACCGGCCACCACCAGGTTGCGGTTGGGCAGGACCTCGACGATGGAGACCATCAGCGTCCCGCTCATGGTGTTGGTATTGCTGCTGTCACCGGATCCCTTGAAGGTATTGCTGCCGCTGGCCGAATAGTTGGCGTCGTAGAGCTGCGTGAACAGGCCGCCCAGCGGTGCACCCGAGCCCGGGCCCTTTTGCGTGAGCGAACTGTCGCGGCTGTTGCTGGTGGCGGCCTTGTTGCTGCTGCTGATGGATTCGGAGATGTCGATCTTGATGATGTCGCCCACGTTGTAGGTGGTCGGCTCCTCGAAGAGCTGGGCGCTGGAAACCCGGAAGATGGCGCCGTTGTTTTCCACGTTGGCCACCTGATAGGCCGGTCGCACGCTGGTAGGCCCGGTCACCATGGGTGCCGGACTGTTGCAGGCCGATAGCGAGACGGCCAGTGCGCAGGCACCGGCAAGGCGATACTGGAATGTCATGGTGATCCCCCGATGGCGGCCAGGCTGGATGCCCGGCACACGTCGCCGCCTGCTGTTGCCAGATGCAGTAACACGTGCGTGCGGCGCGTGCAGGGATGATGGTGGCTGTGGACGTAAGCAGCGGTTAGGCCGGTGTAAAGTGCGGCAAACAATCATCAATGGTCGTTAAGCCTCAGCGCCGCCGGGGTGTGCCTCAGAGTCCGCCGCACGATCTGCGGCACCATCGGCGGCGCGATCGGCGGCATTAAGCCAGGTTTAATGCTTCATCGATCAAGCATTAATGCGACATGAATGGGGCCTGCACCTTGGACGGCGCGCCAGCAGGGCGATGCAGCCGATGTCATGACGCGGACTTGACGCTGGTTTGCCCTCAATGCGTCGACGTTTTTCCGTGCATAATGGCGCCACCCCCAACTCAGCGATCACGTTCGGCGTGCTCGCCCTCCATCATGGCAACAGACAAGAACCAGGCCGCCACCGGCACCGAGACGGCAGCACCCAGCGTGCATGACCAGCTGGTATCGGCCCGCATCCGCCAGCGTATCAAGGCGGCCGGCGTGCGTTTCCACGCCAACGACAATATCGCGGCCTTCATCAGGGAAGGCGAACTGGAGCAATTGCAGGCTGAGGTGCAGTCCAAGCTGGCGGCGGTGCTGGAGAGCCTGGTGATCGATGTCGAAAGCGATCACAACACCCAGGATACTGCCAAGCGCGTGGCCAAGATGTACTTGAACGAAGTCTTCAAGGGCCGTTACCAGGCACCGCCCCCGGTGACCGAGTTTCCCAACATCGAGCGCCTGAACGAGCTGATGATCGTCGGTCCCATCACGGTACGCAGCGCCTGCTCGCACCACCTGTGCCCGATCATGGGCAAGGTATGGGTGGGGGTGATGCCCAATGAACATTCCAACCTCATCGGCCTGTCCAAGTATGCGCGCCTGCTGGAGTGGATCATGAGCCGTCCGCAGATCCAGGAAGAAGCTGTCTCCCAGGCCGCCGACCTGCTCATGCAGAAGTTGCAGCCCGATGGCCTGGCCATCGTCATGGAAGCCGATCACTTCTGCATGCACTGGCGCGGCGTCAAGGATGTGGAGTCGAAGATGATCAACAGCGTCATGCGGGGATCCTTCCTGCGCGACGCCAACCTGCGCCGCGAATTCCTGGCGCTGATTTCCCAACGTCAACGAGGTTAATCATGCTGGTTCGTCTGATCTATGCAAGCCGTGCTCGCCAGACCATCACCCACGAGACCATCGAGGGTATTCTCGCGGCCTCGCGTCAGCGCAATCCGCAGCAGGGCATCACCGGCGTGCTGTGCTACAGCGATACCATTTTCGTGCAGGTGCTCGAAGGCGGGCGTGATCAGGTCAATCGCCTCTATGGCCGACTGCTGCGTGATGATCGCCACCAGGATGTGATCCTGCTGGCCTATGAATCCATCGATGAACGCCAGTACTCGTCCTGGACCATGGGCAAGATCCGGCTGGACAAGATCAACCGCTCGCTGTTGCTGAAATATTCGGCCACGGGCGAACTCAATCCCTATGACGTCTCCAGCTGTTCTACGGTGGCGTTGTTGAATGAGCTGGCGTCGACGGCGGCGTTCGCGCAGCGCGATTGAGTGCGACTGACTGCGATTGATGCGGAGCAGATGAAAACGGCGCCCAAGGCGCCGTTTTCCATTCTTGCGGCTGCAGTACCGCTCAGTTCAGGTCGATGCTGGGCAGGCTGCGGATGCCCCACTTGGCCGGATCGGCATAGGCCACGATCTTGTCGCCGCCGCGCGCCAGGTCGATGATTTCCGGCTGGAGAGGCATGCGGCTGGTGGTCGAGTAGAACAGTTTGATGCGCGGCGTGAGCAGCTGGTCCGGACGCTGGTCCACCACCACGCCCAGGCGCCCCGATTGCAGGATCACGCAGGAGCCGGTCGGGTAGATGCCGATGGCCTTGACGAAGGCTTCCATCGTGATCGGATCGAAATGCCCGGCGCTGGCAGCCATGTGGCGGATCGAGCGGGCCGGATCCCAGCCGGCCTTGTAGGGACGGTTGGAGGTGATGGCATCATAGACATCGCATACCGCACCCATCTTGGCCATGATGGAAATGCTGTCGGACTTGAGGTTGAAGGGATAGCCGGTGCCATCGATCTTCTCGTGATGATGCAGCGAGACGTCCAGCGCCGCCTCCCCGATCCCTTCGATCTGCTGGAGGATGCCGTGACCCTGCACGGTGTGCGAGCGCACCGAGGCGAATTCCTCTTCGGTCAGCTTGGCCGGTTTGTTGAGGATGTCCAGTGGCACGGCCATCTTGCCCACGTCATGCAGCAGCCCCGCCATGCCGGCCTGCCTGGTCTGTTCCGGGGTCATGCCCAGCTGGTTGGCCAGCGAGATCATCATCGCGCATACCGCCACCGAGTGCATGTAGGTGTAGTCATCGGTGGTCTTCAGACGCGCCAGGCTGATCAGGGCATCGGCATTGCGGGAGACCGACGAGGTGATTTCGGTCACCAGTTCGGCGGCGTCCTTGACGTCCACCGTCCTGCCCATGCGCGCTTCGGAAAACATGTGGAGCACGGTGGACTTGGAGGAAGAGATGATGCGGACCGCGCGTTCGCGTTCCACCGCCGTCTCGGTGCGTGTGGCCGGCCGGCGCACGGCCACGGTGGCGCTGGCGCCCTGATGGGCGATGACGATCTCGGCCGACGGTTGGGGCTGGTCGTCGGCGGCGGCGGCCTGATCGTCGTGATCATGTTCGGGCGCGATGTCACGGCCCTTGGCGGTATCGATGGTGACTTCGTCGACCGGGCAGTCGCGCAGCGTCTGCAGGTCTTCCAGCGTATCGATCTTGAAGGATTTGCGCCAGAAAGGGTGATTGATCCATCCGCCGGGGATGGAGTGGACATACATGCCCAAGCGCAATTGTTCTATGGCGATGGATTTCAACATATCGAATTCAGGTCTTGGCCTGCTGCTGGTTACCGTGCTGAACGCGGTTCGATTTCCCTGATGAAATGGACGCCTGTTCTTCTGTGGCTGGCTTCATGGTGACAGTCGGTAATGATGGATGAGCTGTCGGGTTTATCGTAACAGAATGGCTTTGGCTTTAGGCTGTTCGGGCGCTGCCTGGCGAGGAAATTTAGCGGGGATCTTGTGTAAAGTTTATGCGGGGAAAATGTTTGGAATGGAGATGTCACAAAAACTGACGAAACCCCACGAAAGACAGCCACCGCGCGAGAATTCGGGCGGTGGTGGCGATGGGCAATACTGAGAAAAACTTATTTTTTCAGCGGAGCAGCGTAAGGGTTGCTGGTGAGCAAACGCAGGAAGCTGGCGATGCAGGCCACCCCGGCAAAGGCGGCACCGAAACCGAGGGCCAGGCGCGAGCCCTGGGTTTCCGACAGGTTGAAACACAGCGCTACCAGCGCCGCGCCCACGCTCTGGCCCAGCAGGCGCGCCGTGGCCACGATGCCGGAGGCACCGCCGCTGCGATGGGGCGGGGCGCTGGTCATGAGCGCCTTGAGATTGGGCGACTGGAAGAACCCGAATCCCATGCCGCAGAGCAGCATGCGCCAGCTGATCTCCCAGACGCTGGGTGCCGCCGGCATGAAGGTCATCGTCAGCAGTCCAGCGCACAGGAGCGCCAGGCCGACGCCGCCCAGGATGCCGACCGGATAGCGGTCCGACAGGCGTCCTGCAATCGGCGCCATGATGGCCACGGCTACCGGCCAGGGTGTCATGAGCAGGCCGATCTCGACCTGGCTGCGGCCCAGGTCATGGTGGAAGAAGAAGGGCAGCGAGACGAAGGCCAGGCCCTGCGCCGCAAAGGAGCATACGGCGGTAATGGCCGAAAGCGTGAACATGGGATGACGGAACAGGTCCACCGGCAGCATCGGCGCCGGATGCGACAGTTCGCGTCGCAGCAGGAACAGTCCGCAGAGGATGGCAGCAGCCAGCTCCAGCCCCACCACGCTGGCCTGGGCCCGGTGCGCACCCTCGCCGATGGCCAGGATCAGCAGGCCGAAGGCGGCTGCGTTGAGCACGGCGCTGCGCAGGTCGAAGGCGTGCGAGGACAGCGCGGTATGCGGCAACGAGGGCAGGGCCAGGATCACGGCCGCTACGCCCAGCGGTACGTTGACCGCAAACAGCCATGGCCAGGGGGCGATGGCGAGGATGCCGGAGGCCACCGAGGGACCGACCGTGAAGGCGATGGCCACGATGAGGGTATTGAGTCCCACGCCGCGCCCCAGCGAGCGGGTGGGATAGATGAAGCGGATCAGCGCGGTATTGACGCTCATGATGCCGGCCCCGCCCAGTCCCTGCAGGAAGCGCGCCATCACCAGCGTGGGCAGTGACCAGGCCACGGCGCACAGCAGCGAAGCGGCCGTGAAGAGCACCAGTCCCCAGACATAGATGCGGCGATAGCCGATGATCTCTCCCAGCGCCGCCAGCGGCAGCAGGGCCACCATCATCGCCAGTTGATAGGCGGTGACGATCCAGACCGAGGCCGCCGGTGTGGTGTTGAGGTCCATCGCCATGGCGGGCAGGGCGGTGTTGGCGATGGCGGTATCGAGTGTGGCCAGGCCCACCGCGATGCCCAGCGCCAGGATGGCGCGGCCGCGCTGCTCGGGAGGCAAGCCCTCGCCGGCGATGACGATGTGAGGAGCAGGAGCGCCGGAGGCGGAGGGTTGTGAGGGCATGGGTTCGTTGGGTTCTGGCGTTGAGACAGGGCGGTCAATGATAGCGGGGAACGTGGGAGTACGCAGGAGGCGGCCACGCGCCGGGCGGCTGCGCTATGATGGCGGTTTGCGCCGGCGTGGCTGGCGGTTTTTGATCACGGAGTGGCAAGCATGTCCAAACAGCAGTTGTCGGAGCGCCTGTGCGCATGGATCGATCAGCATTTCGAGGAAGAAGTCGGCGTACTCCAGCAACTCATCCGCATTCCCACGGACACGCCGCCCGGCAACAATGCTCCCCACGCCGATGCGGTGGCCGCGTTGGTCCAGACCTGGGGCTGGCAGGCCGAGAAGCATGCGGTGCCGGCCGAGCAGGTGCGTGACTACGGCATGCAGAGCATCACCAACCTGATCGTGCGCCGTCCCTATGGCGACGGTGGTCCGACCCTGGCCTTGAATGCCCACGGCGACGTGGTGCCGCCGGGCGAAGGCTGGACCCACGATCCCTATGGCGGCGAGGTGGCCGATGGCCGCATCTATGGCCGTGCCGCGGCCGTCTCCAAGAGCGACTTCGCCAGCTACCTCTTCGCCACCCGTGCGCTGGAGTCGCTGGGTGCTGCACTGCGCGGCGCGGTCGAGCTGCACTTCACCTATGACGAGGAATTCGGCGGCGTGCTCGGCCCGGGCTGGCTGCTGGAACAGCAGCTGACCCGTCCGGATTACGTGCTGGCGGCCGGCTTCAGCTACAACGTGGTGACCGCGCACAATGCCTGCCTGCAGTTCGAGGTGACCGTGCATGGTCGGGCCACCCACGGCTCCATGCCCGAGACCGGCCATGATGCCCTGCAGGCGGCCAACGCCATTCTCAATGCCATCTACGGCGCACTGCCGGGCTTGAAGGAGATCCGCTCGTCCATCCCCGGCATCAGCCATCCGACCATGATCGTCGGTCGCATCGATGGCGGCACCAATACCAACGTGGTGCCGGGCAAGGTGGTGCTGAAGATGGACCGCCGCATGATTCCCGAGGAAGACCCGGCACAGGTCGAAGCCGGTGTGCGCAAGCTGATCGACGATGCAGTGGCGGGCCTGCCGGGCATTCGCGTGGAGATTCGCCGCCTGCTGCTGGCGCGTGCATTGCGTCCGCTGCCCGGTCACGAGAAGCTGGTGGAGAGCCTGCTGCGCAATGCCGAGCAGGTCATGGGCGAGACGCTCACCACCAATGGTTCGGCGCTCTACACTGATGCCCGCCTGTATGGCGAAGCCGGCATTCCGGTGGTGCTGTTCGGTGCCGGGCCGCGTACGCTCATGGAATCCAACGCCAAGCAGGCCGACGAGAACCTGGCTCTGGAAGACCTCAGGAAGGCCACCAAGGTGGTGGCACTGATGCTGCTGGATTTCCTCGGCCCGCAGGACTGACACCGGTATCGGGCCTGGGGATTGCCATCAGGAAACGCCGCCGCATCGCAGGTGGGCCGACAAATGATTACAATGTGTGCCCGCAACAGCGTGGCCGACATTGCCCGTCGGCATGTTCCGGGCCGGAGGGCTGAGCCCCCGGATAACCAGGCAAGTCTTGTGGGACCGAGATCAATCGCATGTTCAACGCCATCGAGCACACTCATTCGCCCCAGTCGCCAGCCGGCCGCAAGCCCGGCTACCTGGGACTGTCGTTCCGGCAGTTGCTGCTGGCGGCCTTCCTGCTGATCGCCGCGCTGCTCAGCGGCGCCTCCATCCACGCCCTCTTCACGCTGGACCGCATGTCGGCCAACAGCCGCGAGACCGCGCGCCAGGCCGTGCAGCTGACCGAATCGGCGCAACGCCTGGCCGAGCGGACCGTGGCCATGGAGCGCAGCGCGCGCCAGTATCTGGTGCTGGATGACCCCGCCTTCCGTGACCGCTTCAACGAGGCGCGCGAGCAGGCGCGGCAGGCGCTGGGGGAATTGTCGGATTCGCTGCCGATGGCGCCGCGCGAGCTGTTCAGCCAGTGGGGGCTGTCCGTGGACGAGGCCGCCGGCGTGCTGGAGGCCGATTCGCGCAAGGACAAGGACGAGCAGGCCAAGCTGTTCCAGGACTTTGCCCGCCTGCCCGCGCTCAATGAACGCATCGCGCTGGAGAGCCGGCGCGAGGTGGATCGCCGCAACAATGCGCTGTCGGCCGCGCTGGAACAGCAACGTCAGCTGCTCACCATTCAGGTGGTGGGGGCCATCGTGCTGGCCGTCCTGCTGGCCTTCTGCTTCGGATTGTGGCTCTCGCGGCCGATGGCGCGGCTGGAGCAGGCCATCGGCCGCCTGGGCGACAATCGCTTCGACCAGCCCATCGACGTGCGCGGCCCCGCTGACATTCGTCGTCTGGGCCAGCAACTGGACTGGTTGCGCCAGCGCCTGGCCGACCTGGAGGCCGAGAAATCGCGCTTCCTGCGGCACGTCTCCCATGAGCTGAAGACGCCGCTGGCCGCCCTCTGCGAAGGTGCGGCTCTGCTCGACGATGGCGTGGCCGGACAGCTCACCGACAACCAGCGCGAGATCGCCCGCATCCTGCGCCAGAATACCCAGTCGCTGCAGACCCAGATCGAGGACCTGCTGCGCTATAACGAAGTTTCCTTCGATGCCCAGCGCATCCATCCGGTACCGGTGGACCTGCGCGCGCTGTTGCACAAGGTGATCGATGACCAGCGGCTGCAATGGCTGGCGCGCCAGCTGAAGGTGGAAATCGAGGGGGCCGCCCGCACCGTGGTGGTCGATCCCGAGAAGATGGCCATCGTACTGGCCAACCTGCTCTCCAATGCCGTGCGCTTCAGCCCGCAAGGTGGTTTCATCCGTTTCCTGCTGACCGAGCTGCCGGGCATGGTGCGGGTGGAATGCCTGGACCAGGGGCCCGGTGTGGCGCCCACCGATGCGGCGCGCATCTTCGAACCGTTCTACCAGGGCCTGCACCAGCCCACCGGTGCCCGTCGCGGCAATGGCATCGGTCTGTCCGTGGTGCGTGAGTACGTGCAGGCGCATAGTGGCAAGGTGTATCTGGTCCCGCGCGAGGGTGGGGCCCATTTCCGAATCGAGTTGCCTGATGAAAAATAAAATCCTGATCCTGGCCTGCTCCGTCCTGCTGGCTGCATGTGCGGGGCAGCAGTTGGCCCCGACTTCCACCGTGCAAATGATTCATTCCAGCAGCAACATCGACGAGCTGCTGGCCTACAACGCCCAGCTGCGCAAGATGACACCGGCTGAACTGGCGCGTGAGTTGCAGCGTCTCAACACCTATCCGGCCGGCCCGGCGACCAACGTGCGCCGCGCCATGGCGCTGTCGCTGACCCGCGATGCCATCGATCTGGCCAAGGCCGAAGCGCAGCTATGGAACGTCATGGCCGATCGCAGCGTCGAAGCGGAGAAGCTCAAGCCTTTGGTGCAGTTGCTGGTTGGTCATTATTCCGACCTGCGCCGCGTGGCCGACGTTGCCGAGAAGTCTTCGGTACAACTGAAGGAAGCGCAGCGCAAGGTCGATCAGCTCAACGACAAGCTGGAAGCGCTCAAGAACATTGAACGGACCCTGCCGGCTGGCGGCAAGTGACCTGAGTCCCTGAGGACCGGGACGCCGCCATCCCGTCGGGGCCGTTCCCTTTACTGGAACTGGAGTCCCGATGGGAAAGACTGCCCCCCTGATGCTGGTCGACGATGATCCCGACCTGCTGCGCCTGTTGACGCTGCGCCTGAACGCCAGCGGCTACCGTATCCTGGCCGTGGAAAGCGCCGAGGCCGCCCTGGCCCAGCTGGCCATTGCGCTGCCGGCGCTGGTAGTCACCGATGTGCGGCTGCCCGGCATGGATGGACTGGCCCTGTTTGCCGAGATCCGCAGCCGGTATCCCGCCTTGCCGGTGATCCTGCTGACTGCGCATGGGACCATCCCCGATGCCGTCGAGGCCACGACCAAGGGCGCGTTCGCCTATCTCACCAAGCCCTTTGACGGTCATGTCCTGCTGGACAAGGTGGCGCAGGCCCTGAGCCTGTCCGCCCCGGCCCAAGACGCACCGGACGAAGTCTGGCGCGCCGATATCATCAGCCGCAGCCAGCGCATCGACGAGTTGCTGGCCGAGGCGCGGCTGGTGGCGGCCTCTGATGCCAGCATCCTCATTCGAGGCGATAGCGGGACGGGCAAGGAATTGCTGGCCCGCGCCATCCATCGCGCCAGTCCGCGCGCTGACAAACCGTTCATCGCCGTCAATTGCGGGGCCATTCCGGAACAGTTGCTGGAGTCCGAGTTGTTCGGCCACGTGAAGGGCGCATTTACGGGGGCTGTGGAGCATCGTGAAGGTTTGTTCCAGGCCGCTGATGGCGGCACCCTGTTTCTCGACGAAATCGGCGATATGCCACTGGCCCTTCAGGTCAAGCTGTTGCGGGTACTGCAGGAAAAGACCGTTCGGCAGGTCGGCGCCAACGAGGCCACCGCAGTGGATGTGCGGGTGATCTCGGCGACGCACCGCGATCTGGACCTGGCCATGAACCAGCGGCAGTTCCGCGCCGATCTGTACTATCGGCTCAATGTGGTCACCCTCAGCCTGCCGCCGCTGGAGGAGCGACGCGAGGATATCCCCTTGCTGGCCAATCATTTCCTCAAGACCATCGCTGCCCGGTACCCCAAGCGGCTGACCGGTTTTGCGCCGGACGCGCTGGAGGTGCTGAGTCTGGCGCATTGGCCGGGCAATGTGCGCCAGCTCTACAACGTGGTCGAGCAGGTTTGTGCGCTGTCGACTGCAGCGCTGATTCCGGCTTCTCTGGTGCAGCGGGCCTTGCGGGTGCCGACCCTGGATCTGTTGCGCTATGCCGAGGCCAAGCAGAAGTTCGAGCGCGATTATCTGGTGCGGCTACTGAAGTTGACTGATGGCAACGTCTCCGATGCGGCCCGACTGGCTGATCGCAACCGCACCGAGTTCTACCGCCTGCTGCAGAAGAACGGACTGGATCCGCGCCGCTTCAGGGGCGGCGAAGAGCCGGTCGCGCTGGAGCGACAGGATGGAGTCGTTTGAAATCAAGGACTTGCGCGCGGCCGCGCCGCCTGGTGTCGCGGCAGGCCGACGAAAAACGCGGGTTTGTCTGCTCATCAGTAGCGGGGCGGGCCGGAGTCGCTACGATAAGTCATTGATTTCATTGACAAAATGAAGACTTGGCATGGCCCTTGCGAAGTGGTCAGTCAGAGTTGCCTATATAGATGAAGTAAAAGGCAATGCCGCGATTACCTCAGTTCAACAAGGAGAACGCCATGAACACATCCTCACTTGCAGCACGATTGCTGGCCGCCACCCTCACCATGGCCGCTGTCGCGCCCGCAGTCCAGGCAGCCGATTCCGGTAGCGCCCATGCACCTTCCGCCCAGAAAGCCGGTGCTTATATAGATGACTCCGTCATCACCGCGAAGGTGAAGGCGGCGCTGGTTGAGGACAAGCAGATCTCTTCCATGAAGATCAAGGTCATCACCAAGGAGGGCGTGGTCACCCTGAAGGGATCGGTCCCCAGCGCCGAACTGGGGCAGCATGCCTTGCAGTTGGTCGCCGGGATCGACGGCGTGAGGGACGTCAAGAGCGAATTGACGGTGAAGGCGGGATGACAGAGCCTGTAAGTACGCAAGAAAATTCACTAACCATTTGAATCACTTTGGTCGGTAAAAAGGGCCGCCCGTCAGGGCGGCCCTTTTTTCTGAATGATTTCGCATTTCTTCATATCGGCTGGAAACCGGCGCCGGTAAAGGGCCTTGAGCGGATCGTGAAAGCGCGTGGAGCGCTCTTGCTAAATTATTTTCGATTATTTTTCAAAAAGTGCTTGCGTGGTGTGGAGGGCGTTGCTATAGTTCGCCCCCTGCTGACGCGACACACGAAGCGAAGTTGAAAAACAGA
>NZ_JABFMQ010000017.1:0-100852 GCF_013359625.1 Herbaspirillum sp. C9C3 | reverse complement strand
AAGTGAGCGGCTGCCGGGCCGCCCCCGGCGCGTCCTCCCGACCGGAGAAAGATAATAATTAAGCTAGAGCGCAGGAAAGAGGCCCGTGCAGACTACCCAAAACCGTAAATCATCAAAACAGCAAAACAGCAAAACAGCAAAACAGCAAAACAGCAAAACAGCATCAAAGCCCATCAATAAACCCACAAACCAATTCAGCAAACACAGCCGGCTGCTCAACAGCACTGACATGCGAGGCTTCTGTAATGACCTCCAGCCGTGCATCAGCAATCCCATCCACCAGCGCCTGCGCCATGGCCACCGGCGTCCCCTGATCCAGTTCCCCCGCAATCACGAGGGCAGGCACGTGAATGGCCCCCAACCGGGAAGACGTATCGACAGTCCCGACAGCATGACAGCACCCCACATACCCCACCGCATCGGTCGTGACCAGCCGATGCCGATAGCGCGCAACAGTGGCCGCTTGTGCAGCGCGGAAGCCCTCGTGGAAATACCGCCCCATGACCGCATCGGCAATCACTTCGATCCCTTGAGCCCGCACGGTAGCAATCCGCTGCTGCCAAACCTCGCGCGCCGCCTCAGGATAGGCAGACGTGGTATTGGCCAACACCAGCGATCGCACCAGCCCCGGATGCCGCAAGGCCAGCTCCTGCCCGACCATGCCGCCCATGGACAAACCGACCCACACCACCGGCCCTGTATCCAGCTCGCGCAACAAGCGGGCCGCATCATCGGCCAGATCCGCCATGCTGTAGAGCCCATCGATCTTCTCCGAACTGCCATGCCCACGATGATCGTAAGCAATCACCCGACAATCGGCCGCCAGCAGATTGGCCAGCCCGTCCCACATCATCAGGTCGGTACCCAGCGCATGCGAGAGCACCACTGTATGACGCGGCGCCTTGCCATTGCGGGGTTCGCGCAAGGTGTAATGCAAGGCCGGCGACGAAACGGTGCGGCCCTCGTGCCCCACACCCGGATGCACGCTGCCAGCCGGCGCCTGCGGTACCACGGCATAACCGATCTGCTCACCCACTTCACGCAGGATTTTCTGCGCATGCGTGAAAGCCGTATTGCCCGCCGGCACACCCGCATAGACCGCCGCCTGTATCATGACTTCCTTCATCTCGTCCGGGCTGAGCCGCGTGGTCGCATCACCGGTCAGCCCGGCGCGTACGTGCAGTTCGAATTCTTCCCAGCGCCCCAGCGCAATGGTGATGGCCAGCACGATGATGCGGCGTGTCTTGTGGTCCAGCCCGGGACGACCCCAGATCTCGTTCCACGCAAAACGCGTGATCAGGTTCTGAAAGTCGGCGTTGAAATTGGTGGCATTGGCCACCGAACGGTCAACCCATTGGTCGCCCAATACACTGCGGCGATTGCGCATGCCGCGCTCGAAATCATGGTCCAGCGGATCGTAGCTCATGTGGTGCTCTCTTTGTCTCGGTGTGATGGGTGGAGGTGGAGAATTCAGCAGATCAGTGCGCCAGCTGGGCGCGCAAGTGTTCAAGCCGCCCTTCGGCAATGCGGCGCGCAGGGCGGGTGGCTTGCACCGGATCGAACAGGCCACGCAACATGCCCAGGTCGATTTCCTGGCGCAACTGCGCATCGCCCTCTACGGCATCGACCAGCACGTCAACCAGCTGCGCGCCATCGGCTACAGCCTTGCGCGTGAGTTGTTCCAGCAGACTATGTGCCCGTGGGCGACCGATGACGCCAGCCAGCGCAATCGAGGCCGACTCGGCAAACACCAGTCCCTGCAAGGCATCGATGTTGCGCAGCATGCGCGCCTCATCAATGACCAGCCCGGCAAAGGCATCATTGAGCGCGCGCAGTGCACCGTGCACACCAAGGAAGAGCCCCGGCCATTCGGCCAGTTCGGCCTGCCAGTTGCCCAGCCCGCGTTCGTGCTGTTGCGACATCGCACCCAGCAGCGCAGCGGCTTGCTGTGGCGCTCGGGTAGCAGCGGCCAGGGCGATCATGGACGACACCGGATTGCGCTTGTGCGGCATCGCCGACGACCCGCCACGACCATTGCCGGAGGGCTCGGCCAGTTCGGCAATCTCGCCCTGTGCCATCAGTGACAGGTCGGTGGCGATCTTGCCCAGGCTGCCCGCCAGCACCGCCATCTCGGTACCCAGGCGTATCCACTCGTCACGCTGGGTATGCCAGGCCGCCTCGGGGGTCTTCAAATCGAGGGCCGCAGCCATGCGTGCCGCCACCGCTGGCCCTTTGTCACCCAGCACCGCCAGCGTACCGACCGCACCGCCCAGTTGCAGTTGCAAGGCGCGCCCGGCCAGCGCCTGCAATTGCGCGCGCGAACGCAACAGGGGCGCGGCCCAGTTGCAGAACTTGAAGCCCAGACTGGTCACCTGCGCCGGCTGCATCAGCGTGCGCGCCAGCACCGGTGTATCCAGATGGGATTGCGACAAGTCCAGCAGGCGGCGCGCCAGCTGATCCAGTTCGCCATCGACCAGCCGCAAGGCTTCACGCGTGACCAGCACCATGGCCGTATCCAGCACATCCTGGCTGGTGCTGCCCCAGTGCACGTGGGTGGCGGCTTCTTCGCTGTAGAGGGCGACCGTGCGTTGCAATTCCTTGACCAGCGGAATGGCCAGCGCACCGGCGCGCCGACCGGCTACGATGAGGGCGTTGATGTCGTAGAGCGGGGCGCGGCAGACGCTGGCAATGGCACGCGCGGCGGCCTCGGGGATGATGCCCTCGGCGGCTTCGGCCTCGGCCAGAACCTGTTCGAAGCGCAGCATGGCTTGTACCACCGCCTGGTCGTCGAACACCGCAATCATGTCCGAAGTGGTGAGGAAGCTGTCGAAGATCGAAACGCTCATGAAGTCTCCAGTGCTTGCCCTTGCGGCGCGATCCAACGCAAGCGGGATCCGGCAAGCAGATGCTTGCGGATCCCCATGCTCGTCACGCCGAAGAGGGCGTTCAGATGTAGTCGAAGAATACCGTCTCGCGCGCACCCTGCATGTGGATATTCCACAGGTAGCTGCCGTCAGGCTGCTTGCGGGCAATCAGGGTGTCACGACGGTCGGCCGGGACCTGCTCCAGCAGGGCCGATTGCGCCAGCGCCGGGTCGTCCTCCAGGAAGACGGCCGTGAACTGGTGCTTGACCAGGCCGCGCGCAAACACGGTCACGTAAGCAACCGGCTTGCCAGCTGGCGCCTGGGGCTGCGAAATCGAAAATGTGAACCCGCCCTCCTCATTGGTGGGCACGCGGCGATATCCGGGAATGGCATGTGAAGTTTCTGACGCAGCGCTGCCCGGCAGCCAGGCTTCGGCCCAGGCGTCATTGATGGGAACGCCATCGCCATCGAGAATGGCGCCGCTGATCTTGACCTGCGGTGCACTGCTCTCTACGCGAGAGGTCAGTTCCACGGCCCAGGCCCAGGCTTCGTGCGGGAAGGGGCCGATGGTTTGCGAAGTGGTGATGTTGCTCATGTGGTCTCCTGCCTTGTGTTCAGATGCCCATGGGCGTGGCGTTGCGGCCGCGCAGGACGATGTCGAATTCATAGCCCAGCATCTTGTCATCGACCGTCTCCTCCAGCGAGAAGCGCGAGATCAGGCGCTGGCGGGCAGCCTCATCAGGGATGCTCTGGAAGATCGGATCGTAGGCGAACAGCGGATCGCTGGGGAAATACATCTGCGTCACCAGACGCTGCGCATAGATGTTGCCGAACAGCGAGAAGTGGATGTGCGCCGGACGCCAGGCCTTGTGGTGATTGCCCCAGGGATACGGACCGGGCTTGATGGTGACGAAACGATAGCGGCCATTGTCATCGGTGAGCATCTTGCCAAAACCGGTGAAGTTGGGATCCAGCGGCGCATCGTGCTGGTCCTTCTTGTGGAAGTAGCGACCGGCTGCATTGCATTGCCAGACTTCCAGCAGGGAGTTGCGCACCGGCTTGCCATCTTCGTCCAGCACGCGACCGGTGACGACGATCTTCTCGCCCAGCGGCTCGCCCTTGCCCTGCGCGGTCAGGTCCATGTCGTGCGGCAGGATCAGCCGGGGCGAGGCGAACAGATTGGTGCCGGTGGCGGTCTCGTCGCGCACGCGCAGCGGTGCTTGCGTAGGGCCGCGCTTGAGGGTGGACTTGTAGGGGGGATAGATCAGTTCCGGATAGACTCCGGGTTCGATGGCATCGAATTGCATGAGGTCTCCTCAGGTCGACGGGGATGAATGCGGCGTCGTCCTCGGATTCCTTGCCTGCCGGAATGGGCGATTGGCGCGCCGTGCTTGGGTGTGGACAGATAGTAGGCAAGCCCGACACCGCTCTCAAGGCCAACGCAGCGCAGCATATTCGCCATGCGCCCGCTTTGTGCGAGAATCGCACAAATGGCCGATTTTCTGCATCCACGGGAAAACGGTAGAGATCAGCTTGTTTTATCCACAGGGCGGGGAATCCATGCAGCAACAGCCAATCGATGACGAGCCGGAGGCGAGCGAAGACGGCCCCCTCAAGCGTGACCTGGTGGCAGGGCTGGAAAAAGGCTTGCAGGTCATCGAAGCCTTCGACCAGGAGCGTTCGCGCCTGACCATCGCCGAGGTGGCGCAACTGACCGGCCTGACCCGCGCCGCCGCCCGTCGCTATCTGATCACGCTTACGCACCTGGGCTACATGCGGCACGACAACAAGACGTTTTCGCTCACGCCGATGGTGCTGCGGCTGGGACAATCCTATCTGCATTCGGCGCGGCTGCCGCGCATCGTGCAGCCGCTGCTGTACCGGCTGGCCTATTCGCTGGGCGAGGCGGCTTCCTGCGGGGTGCTCGATCATGACCAGCTGGTGTGCGTGGCCGCGGTGAGCGCCGGGCAACTGGTCTCGACCACCCTGCAGCCCGGTACGCGGGTGCCGGCCTACTGCACCGCCAATGGCCGCATCCTGCTGGCCAACCTGGCCCCGGCGCAGCTCGATGCCATCCTCGCGCGTGCCCAGCCGGAGGCCATCACCGCCCATACCATCACCGATGTCGAACGATTGGGACTGGAAATCGCCCGCGCCCGCGCGCAGGGTTATGCGCTGGTGGACCAGGAACTGGAACTGGGCCTGCGCACCATGGCCGTACCGGTGCGCAACTTCCGCGGTGAGGTGGTGGCGGCGATGAATATCAGCGTGCATGCGGCCCGCATGAAGCTGGAAGACATGGTGGAGCGCTGCTTGCCGGCCATGTTGAAGATACAGGTGGAGCTGGGGGCGCTGTTGTGAGGCGTGGCTGAATTTCAAAGATGGCGCACCGATTTTTGTTTTTGCGCCATTGCCGGAAACGGCATGCGAAATACTCATTGCTCCACGTGCGTACGCCGATATTGCTTGGGCGTCACGCCCATGTGCCGTTTGAAGAGCCGGCTGAAATACGCCGGATCCTGAAAGCCCAGTTCATAGGCAATCGTCGAAATCCCCGAAGGCACATAGGTCAGCTTGCGACAAGCCTCCAGAATCAAGCGCTGCTGCGCCAGGTCGAAGGCTGAATGCCCGGCCAGCTTCAGGCACAGGCGATTGAGCCGGCTGGGGGTGATGCGCAGCTTGTCGGCATACACCGCCACCTGCCACTGCTGCTTGAAATGCTGCTCCACCAACGCACGAAAGCGCGTGAACAATTCAAAGTCGCCGCGTCCGGACAACTCCGCCGAGCGATGATCCGCTTCCAGTCGCACCAGCAGCAGCATGACGCTGCGCGCCAGCCATTCCAGCATCAGCGTGTGACCGGTGCGGGGCGCAGCGGACTCGGCGATGAGCAGGCGCAGCAGGGTTTCCATGCGTTCTCGCAGCTCCGGCACACGCGCCAGTTCGATGGCCATCGGTCGCAGGAACAAGGGCGAGAACAATTCTCCATGCGCCTCGCTGCCGCCGGCCGAAAACACGATGTGCGGATCGACCGTGAGTACGAAGCCGATCGCCTGTTCCGAAAAATCGAAACCGTGTACCAGCGAGGGATGAATGGTAATGACCACCGGTCCGTCGGCCTCCCAGACTTCCTCTTCCATCAGCGCGCTGACATGACCGGACATTAAAAAAAGTACCTGAAAAAGCCCGGCATGCGTGTGCGGTGCAATATGCCAGTCATGCACACGGCTGCGTGTCTCGATCAGTTCGATATGGACGGACTCTGCGTCCTCCTGCCGGGAAGCCTCGCCATACAAGGAAAATTGCGGTACGTCGGCGGTGCGGGGTTTGCTGCGGGGCAAGGGCATAGGGTCTCCATCTTCTACGTCGCGATCAAGCGTTGTGATTGTGCTCTGTAAAAATAGTACAAGTAATTGGCGGGATCATCCATTTTTTATTCGTCCACCGCCGTCTAAGATCGCTCTCACATCAAGAACAAGAACAGATGACATGCCACCCGCTTCGGGCGCGCGCCACGGTGCGCCTGCAACGAAAACGGTGCCTGACCTTTACACGGAGACCTCCACCATGCGTACCCAAGTCGCCATCATCGGCGCCGGCCCGGCCGGTTTGTTGCTGTCCCATCTGCTGCACCTGAAGGGCATCGAATCAGTCGTGCTGGAAACGCGCAGCCGCGAAGACATCGAATCCACCATCCGTGCCGGCGTGCTGGAACAAGGCACGATGGACATCCTCACCGAGACCGGCGTGGGCGAGCGCATGAAGCGCGAAGGCGCGCTGCATCACGGTATCGAGCTGGCCTTCGGAGGGCGTCGCCACCGCATTGACCTTACCGAGCTGACCGGCCAGGCCATTACCGTCTATGCCCAGCATGAAGTCATCAAGGACCTGGTGGCCGCCCGCCTGGCTGCGCAGGGGCAGTTGCTGTTCGGTGTGAGCGGCACCAGCATCGAAGGCATCGAGACCAGCAAGCCGCGCGTACGCTTCATGCACGCGGGTGAGCAGCATACGCTGGAGGCCGATTTCGTGGCCGGTTGCGACGGCTTCCATGGTGTCTCGCGCCCGGCCATTCCCGAGGGCAAACGCCAGGACTACCAGCGCATCTATCCCTTCGGCTGGTTCGGTGTGCTGGTGGAAGCACCGCCCTCTTCGGATGAGCTGATCTATGCGCAGCACGATCGTGGTTTCGTGCTCGTCAGCACACGCTCGCCGACGGTACAGCGTCTGTATTTTCAGTGCGATCCCAAGGACAGCGTGGACAACTGGAGCGATGACCGCATCTGGAATGAATTCCATACCCGCCTGGAAAACGGCGATGGCTGGCGTGTCAAGGAGGGCAAGATCTTCCAGAAGGGCATCATCGGCATGCGCAGTTTCGTCTCCACGCCGATGCAGCATGGCCGCCTGTTCCTGGCTGGTGATGCGGCCCACATCGTGCCGCCCACCGGAGCCAAGGGGCTGAACCTGGCCGTGGGCGACGTCAGGCGCCTGGCCCAGGGCATCGAGGAGTTCTATCGCTCCAACAGCGAGCAAGGGCTCTCGTCCTATACCGAGCAGGCCTTGAAACGCATCTGGCGCGCCGAGTATTTCTCCTGGTGGATGACCAGCATGCTGCATACCTTCGAGGATGCCTCGCCCTTCCAGCGCCAGATCCAGCGCGCCGAGCTGGAGAACGTGGTCAATTCGCGCGCACTGTCGACGGCACTGGCGGAGAATTACGTCGGCGCATTCTGAAGCGTTGGCGCCCCGTTGCAGCCACAATCCGGAACGCCCGCGCAAGCGGGCGTCGTCATTGCCGGAGCATGGTCCCGACGGCATCCGCAGCACGCACCCGCCTGCGCGCGAGGTTCTACAATGGCGGCATGAACCTGCCCGAACTCCACACCCTGATCTGGGACGAATTGTGCCGCGGTGCCAGTCCCGCACGTTCCCCGTTTACCATCTGGCAACTGGCCACTGTGGGCCTGGACGGTGCGCCCCAGTTGCGTTCCATCGTCTTGCGCGAGGCCAATATCTCCGCCGGGACGCTGTGCTTTCACACCGATCTGCGTTCACCGAAGCTGGCCGAGCTCCGTGCCGATGGCCGCGTGGCGATGCTGGCGGTTGACCTGGATCGTCATCTGCAACTGCGCCTGAACGGCGTGGCGCAGGTGGTGCAGGATGCCACGCGCATTCGGGGCATGTGGACCGGGTCCAGGCCGCATACGCTGATCCTGTACAAGACCCCGCATGCACCCGGCACACCGATTGCTCAGCCCGAAGAGGGGCATGTGCGGGAGCAGGACAGGGGCGATGGCTTCGAAAATTTTGCCCTGGTGGAAGTGCGGCTGGAGCGCATCGAATGGCTGGACCTCACACCGAACCAGCATCGCCGCGCGCGTTTTGAACGTGGGCAGGTGCCATGGCAAGGGCAGTGGATTGCGCCCTGACGGTGGCGCGCATCAGGCCAGTGCGGGATAGGTGAATCCGAGGAAATGCACGGCATTGAGCATGAAGTGCAGCAGGATCGGCGCCTCCAGACGTCCGGTGCGCCGGAAGACCCACGCATAACCGAGACCGGCCATCCCGGCCATGACCGCATAGCTCAGGCCGCCGCCAAGATGGGCTGCACCGAAGAGCAGCGCGGAGGCCGTCATTGCCAGCCCTGTCCCGCCGCGGATGTGCTGCAAGGCGCTTTGCAGCCGATGCTGGATGACGCCACGGAAGAAGGCTTCCTCTGCCACCACCGTCAACAGCAGATTGATGGCCAGGAACTCCACGGTAAAGTCCGGCCACTTCAGTGCGGGCCTGACCAGGCCCGCCACACAAGCCGCTCCCATCACGAGCGCGATCGTCACGGCACCCGGCAGCAGCGTCTTGCAGAGCATCTCCCGCCATTCCCGCCACGCATGGCAGCGTGGCGCCAGCAGTGCCAGCAACAGCAGTCCGGCGCTCCCTTTGTCGAGATTGGCAAAGAGCATGAAGGGCCGCGCATCGGCAGTCATGGCCGCTGACGGCAGCACCAGCACATTGTGGAAACCCGGCCAGCGATGCAGTGCCAGCAGCAGGGCCAGCAGCAAACTCAGCGCCAGCAGACTGCGGCGTTGCCATGCGTTGGACGCATGGGTCGTTCCCAGGGCGGTGACGCCCAGCAGGACGATGCCTGTGGCGGCGCCGGCATCGAGTCGGCCATCCTGCAGGCCCATGGCCACGGCCAGTGTCAGCAGCGGTAGCCACGGTGCAAGGGTCCAGCGGCCCGGCAGCCTCAGGGAGGGCAGCCAGACGCTGCAGATGGCGAGCATCAAGAGAACAGCGGAAGGCATGGAGAAAAAGGCAGAGTGCGACCAAGCCAGTGTTTTAACATGGCGACCTGTCAGAGGGCCAGAGCTTGAGGCCTCTTCACGATGCGCAATTTCGGTCAGGATTTGTTCCGCTCTTTCTTGCACAGTATGTCCCGTGAACCGAGGACCCGATGAACGACGACCGCCAAAAGACCAGCCAGGCCCGCTATCAAGCCCGCTTCGAACGTGTGCTCGATCATATCGAGGCGCATCTCCATGGCCCGCTGGAGATGGAGCAACTGGCGGCGGTCGCCCATTTTTCACGGTTCCATTTCCAGCGGCAGTTTGCTGACTTCACCGGCGTCGGGGTGGCGCGCTACATCCTGCTGATGCGTCTGAAGCATGCCAGCCATCAACTGGCCTTTCAGCCAAAGCGGCGCATCATCGACATCGCCCTCGAAGCCGGTTTCGAAAATCCGGAATCCTTCACGCGCGCTTTCAGAAGTGTCTTCGGCCAGTCGCCTTCGCAGTTTCGGCGCGCACCGGACTGGCCTTCATGGAACGAGCGTTTCGTCTTCCGCATTCCTGAAAGGAAAGTGCAAGTGCAAGTAGAAATCGTCGACGTCGAACCCATCCGTATCGCCCTGCTGGCGCATCGCGGCCCCGTCAACCAGCTCAACGCCAGCGTGGCGCGCTTCATCGAATGGCGCAAGGCGTCCGGCCTGTCGCCGGTGGAGCGCAGCCGTACCTTCGGTCTGGCCTGGGATAATCCCGACACCACGCCCCCGGAGCAATTCCGCTTCGGCATCTGCGGCGAAGTGGACGCACAGGTGCCGGGCAATGCGCAAGCCGTGGTGAGTTCCCTGATCCCGGGTGGACGCTGCGCGCGTGTGCGTCATGCGGGCGCGCATGAACGCCTGGGAGAGAGCATCTATCCGCTGTATCGCCAGTGGCTGCCGGAGAGTGGTGAGGAGTTGCGCGATTTCCCGCTGTACTTCCACTATCTCAATCTCTTGCCCGATACACCACCGGGCGAGTTGCTCACGGATATCTACCTGCCCTTGAAATAGGCAATGCAGCGAGGGGGAAACGGGAAGAAGACTTCACGCCACCAGGGCGTGCGAGAAGTGTGCCATCTGGTGCGCGGGCACCAGCAGCGGCACGAAGGAAGCATTGTTCATGGCGAGCCAATAGGGCAGGTGCGGGCCGGCATCGAAGCCGTAGTTGCTGTCGTCGAGCTGCCAGAAGCGTGGTATCGCCAGCGGCGGCGGTACCCGATGTTTGAGCTGGTCGAGGCTGACCAGGCGCTTGGGACAGGGCTGGAAGCGGGCCAGCGCGCTCTTTTCTCCACCGGGCGCAAAGCCGGAGCTGGCAAACCATTCCAGCACCTTGCGCGGCGTGGCCTGCAGGCTGGCCCAGTCGTGCAGGGCATCGGCGCGCTGGCCGGTGCTGCGGGTGCAGGCGCTGACATACAGCTCGACCATGCCCAGCAAGGCGGTGGGGACGGGGACTCGGACTTTGGCAAACGGCAACATCGGCGGGGCTTCCTGGCTGTACAGATGGGCAGATCCTGCTGGAGCGGATCATCGAGCCTGTCACTGTAGTCATTCTTGCTACTGTCGGCGATCGGGGAAATCCTGACCGTCTGTCTCCCTCTTGTCTGGCGCAGTCAGGAATTTCCCGATGCCGGGCGCCGCGCCAGTCCTGTAAAACGTGTGCTGTAGCCATTGTCGGCTTGTGTACTCTGACAGGATGTTCTCTCGCAGCATGAATTTCCCCAGCATCATCATGATCGACCCCAGCCAGGAGGCCGCCGAGCTGGCGCGCTTCGCCTTGTGGCGTGCGGGACTGCATTGCCTCTTCCGGTCCTGCCCGGACCTGGCGACGGCGCGTCGCTGCCTGCTGCAGGGGCGCCGCCAGAGCGATGGCGGCGCGCCCAGCCTGATTCTGCTGGAGTCCGAGATGGAGTGCGGCGACGGCCTGCAGCTTTTGCGCGAGTTGCGCGCGAGCAAGCATCTGGCTGCTGCCCCGGTGGTGGTCTTTCCTTCCCACGAGACCGAGGGCGAACGTGCGGCACTGGAGGCCGGTGCGACCGAATACCTGCCCAAGCCGGTCGATGGAGAACACTATGCGCGTTGCGTGGTAGCGATGGTGGAGCGCTGGTGCGATGTCAGCGAGGCAGCCGCACCGCTGGCCGAGGCCGCGGTGCAGGATGCGCTGGCAGGCGAGCCCGCGCATCCGCAGCGGCGCCAGGAGGATGGCTTGCCGCGCGGCGGACGGTCGCACTGAGTGAGGCAAGGTGGGGCGCAGCAAACAGCAAAGGGCCGCAAGGCCCTTTTTTCATGTATGCCGTAGCGCCTATCGCCGCGTCTTGATCTTGGGCGTGGGCAGGGCGGTCTTGTACTTGATCTGCTTGAGGGCGAAGCTGGAGCGGATGTTCTTGATGCCGGGGATCTTGGTCAGGTGATCGACGATGAAATGCTCCAGCGTCAGCAGGTCGGGCACCACGATGCGCAGCAGGTAATCCTCGTCGCCGGTCATCAGATAGACTTCCATGACCTCATCGAAGGCACTCACCGCCGTCTCGAACTGGGCCAGCGCTTCGGCACCCTGGCGCTCCAGGATGACTTTGACAAAAACGTTCACCTTCAGGCCCAGCAGGTGCGGATCGGCCAGCGCTACATAGCGGGAGATGATGCCTTCGGTCTCCAGACGCTTCACACGGGCCAAAGTCGGCGAGGGGGAGAGGTTGATGCGGCTGGCCAGCTCCAGATTGCTGATCGAACTGTTCTCCTGCAGGATGTTCAGGATGCGCAAATCGGTGGTGTCGAGTTCCATTATCGAAATTTAATTCTGTCAGTTTCAGTTTCGCAGCACTGGATGCTGAATATTGTACGGCAACTTCCCATCTTAAGTGACTCATGCCGGGACATAGGGCGTATCGTAGTCCGGTGCTTCGATCACAGTAGCCCTCAACGACAACAAGGCCGAAAAGGCGTCGGGTGCTCGGAGACGGATGGCGCGGCCTGTGTTTTACCGGCTTTTCGTCTCTTTGCATAGAGCAGTGATGCACCCGGCCCGGCGCACCCAGACAGGAGAACAGGAAGTGGACATGTCCCGCCCCAGCGACAGCGATATTGCCCGCGATATCGACCTCGATACCCAGGAAACCCAGGAGTGGCTGCAAGCGCTGCACAGCGTGCTGGCCGAGGCCGGTCCGGAACGCGCGCGCTTCCTGCTTTCGCGGCTGTCGGCAGCGGCTCAGCAATGGGGCGTGAACTGGCGCGATGCGCGCAATACCCCTTACGTCAACACGATCCGCCCGGAACAGGAGCCGCCCTTCCCTGGTGGCTCCGATGCCCAGGCCATTGAGGAGCGCATTGCCAGCATCATGCGCTGGAACGCACTGGCCATGGTGGTGCGCGCCAACCGCGCCTATGGCGAACTGGGCGGGCATATCGCCAGCTATGCCTCGGCGGCGGACCTCTTCGAGGTCGGCTTCAACCACTTCTTCCGCGCCCGCGATGCGCAAGTCGCGGGCGATGTCGTCTACTTCCAGCCGCACTCCGCGCCCGGCATCTATGCGCGAGCCTTCCTCGAAGGCGCCCTCGCCGAAGAGGATCTGGCCTACTACCGGCGCGAGATCGAGGCCAAGCGGGTGGGGCGCCAGGGTCTGTCGTCCTATCCGCATCCCTGGCTGATGCCGCAGTTCTGGCAGTTCCCGACCGGTTCCATGGGCATCGGCCCCATCAATGCCATCTACCAGGCGCGCTTTTTGCGCTACATGGAGCATCGCGGCCTGTTGCAGGACCAGGGGCGCAAGGTGTGGGGCGTCTTCGGCGATGGCGAGATGGACGAGCCCGAATCGCTGGCCGCGCTCTCGCTGGCCTCGCGCGAGAAGCTGGACAATCTGATCTTCGTGGTCAACTGCAACCTGCAGCGGCTCGATGGGCCGGTGCGCGGCAATGGTCATATCGTCGATGAACTGGAGACGCTGTTCGCCGGTGCCGGCTGGAACGTCATCAAGCTCTTGTGGGGCTCGGACTGGGATGGGTTGTTTGCGCGTGACCGGGACGGCGAACTGGTCGATGCCTTGAATCGTACGGTGGACGGGCAGTTGCAGACCTTCGCCGCCAATGATGGTGCTTTCAATCGCCAGCATTTCTTCGGCCAGACGCCGGGCACGCGCGCCATCGGCGCCACCCTCACCGATGAGGAAATCAATCGCCTGCGTCGCGGTGGCCATGACATGAAGAAGATCTTCTCGGCTTACCAGGCGGCGGCCAGCCATCGTGGCCAGCCCACGGTGATTCTGGCGCAGACCAAGAAGGGCTACGGCATGGGCGCGGCGGGCGAAGGCAAGATGACCACACACCAGCAGAAGAAGCTGGATGAAGAAAGCCTGCTGCAGTTCCGCGACCGCTTCAAGCTGCCGCTCACTGATGATCAATGCCGTGAGCTGGCCTTCTACAAGCCGGCCGATGACAGTCCGGAGATGAAGCACCTGCATGCCCGTCGCGCCGCGCTCGGCGGCTATCTGCCGCGCCGCCAGGCCGGGCAGGCAGGGCGCGCGGTGCCGCCGCTGGAGGCGCACGCCCGGTTCGCGCTGGAGGCCGACGGCAAGGAGATGTCCTCCACCATGGCGCTGGTGCGTCAGCTCGGCAATCTGTTGAAGGACAAGGATTTCGGCCAGTATGTCGTGCCCATCGTGGCCGATGAGGCGCGCACCTTCGGCATGGCCAACCTGTTCCGTCAGGTCGGCATCTATTCGTCGCAAGGGCAGTTGTATGAGCCGGAGGATATCGGTTCCATCCTCTACTATCGCGAAGCGAAAGATGGACAGATTCTGGAGGAGGGCATCACCGAGGCCGGCGCGATTTCTTCCTGGACCGCAGCGGCCACTGCCTACTCGGTGCATGGCACGCCGATGCTGCCCTTCTACATCTACTACTCGATGTTCGGTTTCCAGCGCATCGGCGATCTGATCTGGGCCGCTGCAGACCAGCGGGCGCGCGGCTTCCTGATCGGGGCTACCTCGGGGCGCACCACACTGGGCGGCGAGGGCCTGCAGCATCAGGATGGCAACAGCCTGGTGACGGCAGCGTCGATTCCCAACTGTGTTTCGTACGACCCGGCCTATGCGTATGAGCTGGCGGTGATCCTGGATGAGGGCATGCGCCGCATGATGGAACGCGGTGATGACGTGTTCTACTACATCACTGTCACCAACGAGAACGAGGCTCAGCCAAGTCTGCCGGACGGCGTGCAGGAGGGGATCCTGCGCGGTTTGTACTGCCTGGGTAGCAAGGCGGGTGCGCAGGTGCGCTTGCTGGGCTCGGGCCCCATTCTCAAGGAGGCCGTGGCCGCAGCGGCGCTGCTGCAGCAGCACTGGCAGATCGAGGCCGAGGTGTGGAGCGTGACCAGCTATACCGAGCTGGCACGTGATGGCGTGGCGGCGCAACGTGCACAGCGCCTGTCGGCCAGCCCGGCCCAGCCCTATGTAACGGCGCAATTGCAAGGCAGCGCAGCGCCGGTGATCGCGGTGAGCGATTACATCCGTAGCTTGCCCGAGAGCATCCGCGCGTTCGTGCCGGCGCCGTATGTGACCTTGGGTACGGACGGGTTTGGTCGCAGCGATACGCGGGTGAATCTGCGTGACTTCTTCGAGATCGATGCGCGCTGGATTGCGTATACGGCCTTGTGTGAAGTGTGGGGGGAGGATCGTGCGCGCTTGGAAGACGCGGCGCGGACCTTGGGTATCGATACCGGCAAGCCCCTGTCTTCCACGGTATGAAGCGTGAGAGGCAACAGATGAATGCCGGGCCGCCGGATTGAAAATCTCTCATCTGGCGCGACCCCGTGTTTGCTATAGTGAAAACCGCCCGTGCATCACGGGCGGTTTTTTATTGCGCCGTGATGCGCATCGTCCATGACATACCGTGAGTGAGGAGTACACACGATGGCTGCACCCAAACGTATTGCGCTGGTGACCGGCGCAGGTTCCGGCATCGGCCGGCAGATCACCCTGGCGCTGCTGCGCGAAGGCTATGGCGTGACGCTGGCCGGACGTCGCCAGGAGGCGCTGGAAGAGACGGTCAGGCTGGCCGCTGAACACGCTGCCCATGCGCTGGTGGTGGCGGCCGACGTGACCGATCCGGCGTCGGTGAAGCAGCTCTTCGCCAGGACGCGCGAACGCTTCGGGCGGCTGGACATGCTGTTCAACAATGCCGGCATCTTCGCCCCGCCGGTGTCGCTGGAAGAACTGAGCGTGGAGCAGTGGAAGGCGGCGGTGGACATCAACCTGACCGGGGTTTTCCTTTGCACCCAGGAAGCCTTCCGCATCATGAAGGAGCAGTCGCCGCGCGGTGGCCGCATCATCAACAATGGTTCGATTTCGGCGCATGCACCGCGTCCGTTCTCGGCATCCTATACCGCGACCAAGCACGCCATCACGGGTCTGACCAAGGCCACCTCGCTGGATGGCCGCGCCTATGACATCGCCTGTGGCCAGATCGATATCGGCAATGCCTCCACCGACATGACCACCCTGATGAAGAAGGGGACGCTGCAGGCCGACGGCTCCACCAAGGTCGAGCCGACCATGGATGCCGAACACGTGGCCCGGGCCATCCTCTACATGGACAGCCTGCCGCTGGAGGCCAATGTGCAGTTCATGACCGTGATGGCGACCAAGATGCCCTATATCGGGCGGGGTTGAGCCGGCTTTCCTTTGCCAGATGAAGAAATGGCCGCAGTGATGAGCTGCGGCCATTTTTCTGAAGCGGTGAAAGGCTTGATCCTCTAGCCGATGAACAGCGCAGGACCCACGCCAATCTGAGATATTTGCAATCCGGCGTCGGAAGAGATGTTGCGGGACACGAAGAGCGTCAGCCCGGATTGCCCTTCATGCCCTGCCACTCCGGCGTCAACTGCATGGAAATCCCGAACATGTCCAGCACGCGCCCCAGCGTGTGATCCACCATTTCTTCCATGGACGCAGGGCGCTGGTAGAAGCCGGGCAGGGGCGGGAAGATCACGCCGCCCATTTCCGTGACCGACGTCATGTTGCGCAGATGGGCCAGATTGAACGGGGTCTCGCGCACCATCAGCACCAGTCGGCGGCGTTCCTTGAGCACCACATCGGCTGCACGGGTGATGAGATTGTCGGAGAGGCCATGCGCCACGGCGGCCAGGGTCTTCATCGAACAGGGCGCCACCACCATGCCGGCAGAGGCGAACGAGCCACTGGCGATGCACGCGCCGACATCGCGCACGTTGTGCACCACATCGGCCAGCGCTTCCACATCCTTGCGCCGCATGTCCAGTTCCTGGTGCAGATTGAGCACGCCGGCTTCGGAGACCATCAGATGCGTCTCGACCTGACCATGCTTGCGCAGGTGTTCCAGCAGCCGGACACCATAGATGGCCCCGGTGGCCCCGGTGATCGCAACGATCAGGCGCTGGCGGGGCTGACTGGAAGAAGCACTCATGCGCGCTCTACGGGGCAGGGCAGACTCAGCCCTTGATCAGGGTCTGCAGCTCGCCCGAGGCGTACATCTCGCTCATGATGTCGGAGCCACCGACGAATTCACCCTTCACGTACAGCTGGGGAATGGTCGGCCAGTTCGAGTATTCCTTGATGCCCTGGCGCACGTCGGGGCTTTCCAGCACGTTGACGGTGACGATGTTCTCGGCGCCGCTGGCCTTGAGCAGCTGGATGGCCTTGCCGGAAAAGCCGCATTGCGGGAACTGTGCAGTGCCCTTCATGAACAGCACCACAGGGTTTTGGGTCACGGTTTCTTTGATCCAGGATTGGACGTCGCTCATGGCTGTGCCTTTAAAAATGGGATTGCCCGACATTATAGGGAAAAGCCGGCAGGCGCGTTGAAATCGGCAGCACGCCATTCGTCCGTCCGAGCCGGCGGGAAATTGCATCAAGGAAATGATTTATACCGTATGCAGTTTCCTCTGGGCAGTAGATGAGGGTGCTGCGCAAGACATTCAAGCAGAGCGGTGAACAATGTTGACTGCCGGGTTTGCCGGGCAGTCGCCCTGCGTAATGATTTATATGTTTTTCACAGGCATCGACAGATGCTGTGGCCCCAATGAAAAAGGGCGCTTGCGCGCCCCTTCCTCGTGAAATCCGGCTGGCTTTCTCAGCAGCCCTGCAGGCTGCGAGGTGGCTTGCCGTTGGTGTCCTGGCTTATGCCGCTCCGGCTACCGCATCCTCGGGCGTGTCGTCCGGCAGGCGCTTGGCAATGGAGTGATGCTCCTGCAACTTGTCCTTGTGCTTGATGACCTGGCGATCGAGCTTGTCGATCAGGGTGTCAATGGCAGCGTAGAGGTCGTGTGCGATGCTTTCCGCATGTAGATCCTTCCCCTTGATGTGGACGTTGATTTCCGCTTTTTGGCGCTTTTCCTTTTCTGTGAGTTTATCTACGCTCAGGATCACGCTGACGTCGATCACGTTGTCGAAATGGCGCTTGATACGCGAGAGCTTGCTTTGCACGTATTCCCGGATGGCGGGGGTCAGTTCGAGGTGGTGTCCACTGATGGTCAGATTCATACAAGACTCCTATCGTGAAGTCACTGGAGGTTCGTGCAATCGATCCTGCTGCAGCTGTACCACGGGCACGGTCTTCGTGTCGGATGGCGTGGGCATCAGTCGGGATGCTTGCCTGAACACAGCAACGGTACTGCAGAAAAACTGAGGAAAAACTCAGAGGGACTTGCGGAGATTGACTGGCGGAATCTTCAACACTTCGCGGTATTTGGCGACTGTGCGTCGCGCGACCACCATGCCTTGTTCTGCCAGCATATCCGCAATCTTGCTATCGGATAATGGGGTCTGCGGGTTTTCGGCTCCTATCAACTGTTTGATCAGCGCCCGTATCGCGGTGGAGGAAGCTTCGCCTCCGGTTTCAGTCGCGACGTGGCTACCGAAGAAGTATTTCAACTCAAACATACCATGCGGAGTGAGCATGTATTTCTGAGTCGTCACGCGAGAGATGGTGCTCTCGTGTAGACCCAGTGTATCAGCAATTTCACGCAGCACAAGGGGGCGCATGGCCACTGCACCATGGGAAAAGAAGTTTCTTTGACGTTCCACAATAGCCTGCGCGACGCGCAAAATCGTATCGAAACGTTGCCGCATGTTCTTGATGAGCCACTTGGCTTCCTGCAACTGCGAGGACAGCGAACCTTCGCCCTTGGCCTGCTTCAAGGCACTGGCGTACATCGCATTGACGCGCAGCTTGGGCATGACCTCATGGTTGAGCATGACCTGCCAGCCGTTCTTTGTCTGCTTGACAATCACGTCCGGCACCACGTAGTCCGAGGCGTCACGCGCGAATTCGGCACCCGGATGCGGACGGCACTGGCGGATCACGGCCTGGGCTTCACGCAGGTCTTCGTCGTCACAATCGAGGGCCTTCTTGATCTTGTTGAAGTCGCGCTGGGCGAACAGCGGCAGGTAATCCTCAACGATCCTCAGCGCCAGCTTGCGCGTGACAAAGGGGATCTTGGGCAGGCGGCGGATCTGCAAGGCCAGGCATTCGCCGGCACTGCGCGCGCCCACGCCGGCCGGGTCCAGGCTCTGCAGCAGCTTGAGCGAAATCGACAGCTCTTCCATGTCGATACCCAGCTCTTCAGGCAGGCGCGCGAGGATGTCCTCCAGCGGTTCTTCCAGATAGCCGCTCTCGTCGAGCGCATCGGTGAGCAGTTCCAGCAGCGCACGATCGCGCAGGGTGCGCGCAGTCACGCGGATCTGTTCCAGCAGGTGTTCGCGCAGGGTCAGTTCATGGGCTTCCAGCTGCGGGCGGGCATCGTCGTCATCGGGTGACTTGCCGCTGCGGGCGACGTCATCGAAGCTCCAGTCGGCATCACCGGTGACACCGGTGTCCGGATTGTTGTCCTGGTACTCGAAGCTGGAATCGCCATCGCTGGCAGCGGGCGTCGCTTCGCCGCTGTTTTCATGAGGGGTGTCGGCCACGCCACTGGAAGGCGAACTGGAGACGGCACCGTCGGCCAGCAGACGCACCGAATTGTCGAGAGCGTCATCGAGACGCTCCAGCAGGGGATTGTCGGAGAGGATCTGTTCCAGTTCCTGGTGCAGTTCCAGCGTCGACAGTTGCAGCAGCCTGATCGACTGCTGCAGTTGCGGCGTCAATGCGAGGTGCTGCGAGGTACGTAACTGGAGCGACTGTTTCATCTGTCTTTCTGAAAGCGGCGTGGCCCGCGGGTTGCTGTGCCTGTCGTTGCGTGATGCCTGGGTGTCGGTGATGCTCGATACGTAGGGCGACTGTGCTGCTTACATGCGGAAGTGCTCGCCCAGATAGACGCGGCGTACCGACTCGTTGGCAATGATCTCTTCCGGATTGCCGCTGGCCAGCACCGTGCCCTGGTTGATGATGTAGGCGCGATCGCAGATGCCCAGCGTCTCGCGCACGTTGTGGTCGGTGATGAGCACGCCGATGCCGCGCTCCTTGAGGAAGCGCACGATACGCTGGATCTCGATCACCGCAATCGGGTCGATACCGGCAAACGGTTCATCGAGCAGCACGAAGCGCGGATCGGTGGCCAGCGCGCGAGCGATCTCGACGCGTCGGCGCTCACCGCCCGACAGTGACAGGGCCTGGCTTTCGCGCAGCTTTTCGATCTGCAGTTCGTGCAGCAGGTTGTTGAGGCGGCCCTCGATTTCATCGCGCGAGAGCGGCTTGCCGTCTTCCTGGCGCAGCTCCAGCACGGCGCGGATGTTGTCTTCCACCGTCAGCTTGCGAAACACCGAGGCTTCCTGCGGCAGGTAGGACAGGCCCATGGTGGCGCGCTTGTGAATGGGCATGCGCGAAATGGGCGCGCCATCCAGGTCGATCTCGCCGCCATCGGAGGGTACCAGCCCCACGATCATGTAGAACGAGGTGGTCTTGCCGGCACCATTGGGGCCGAGCAGGCCGACCACTTCGCCGCTGCGCACTTCCATCGAGACATCGCGCACCACCTGGCGCGCGCCGTAACTTTTCTTCAGGCCGCGAACGACCAGCGAACTGGCTACCATCCTTACTGGTCCTTTCCGTTCTGACGACGCGCTGCCGGCTGGGCCGGTGCTGCGGGCTGGGCGTCCGTGGCCGGCGGCGGGTTCTTGGGCTGGATCACGGCCGTGATGCGGCCCGCGCCCGGCTTGCTCTGGCCGCTGGCAGTGTTGTTGACCGAATAGAATTCGGCGCGGCTGTCATAGGAAATGAATTCGCCGTTGACTTCATCGGTGATGCGGTCGCCGTCCATGCGCTGGATGTGGGCGCGCTGGAACAGCTTGGACACTTCCGTCTGCTCCGAATACTCGATGCGCTCGGCCTGGCCTTCGATCCACAGATTGGGGCCGCCGTCACGCTTCTGGCGGAAGGTTGCCAGCGCACCAGGCGCGGCATACAGCACCGCATTTTCATAACCGTACTGATCGGTCGTCAATACCACGCGGCCGGCCTTGATGATCAGGGTGCCACGTGTCATCACGACGTTGCCGGTGAAGGTCTTCACCTGGCGCACGTCGTCATAGACCATCTGGTCTGCCTCGATGTTGGTGGGCTTGGTGGAGTCCGCCTTCTCGGCGTTGGCCACACCGCACACGGCAGCCAGCATCAGCATCGGCAGTAAGAGTGAGCGTTTCATTGGTTTCCTGTCTGTTCGATTCTTGGCGTTCTTGTCCGGGACTGAACCGGCTTAGCGTTTCTTCGGTGCGGGCTCGTAATAGCCGCGTACATTGCCGAGCAGCTGCACCACCTGCGTCGCATTGTTGGCCACCATGCCCACCCCATTGAGGCGCGTGGTCCCCATGGTCATGGCGACCGGCTTGTCGGTCTTGACGATTTCATCATCGGGTAACAGCAGCAGGTATTGCGAGACCAGGTGCATTTCTTCGCGGCCCTTGTAGGGCGCGCGGATTGCATTGGCATTGCCGTACATGTGGATCTGGGTCTGGTCGTCGGTGACCCGTGCGGTATCCGAATAGAGCTGCATGGGCGCCTGATTCTGGTCCAGGTTGTGCACCACCGGCTTGGTGATCTCGAAGGAGTCATCGCTGGGGAAGTGCACCATCTTGACGCCGGAAACGTCATAGCGCGGCAGGCCGGTCGGACCCATCTTCACGTAGCTGAAGTTTTCCAGATAGTAGTCGGGTTTGCCGCGCGGACGCTGCGCCGGCTGCTGGTCGCCGGAGGCGCGCATGACCTGCATGACCCAGAAGCTGCCCAGGGCCGCCGCGATCAGGATCACCAGGATCACCGCCAGGCGGATGCGTTCGGCCTGGCGTTCGCCGCTGCGCCCGCTCATGCCAGGTACGGCGCCAGCGCCGCCTCGTAGTTGCCTTGTGCGGCCAGCACCAGGTCGCAGATCTCGCGCACCGCGCCATGGCCGCCGGCGGCCTGCGTGACATAGTCGCTGCGCGATTTCACCTCACGATGACCGTTGGCCATGCAGGCCTTGAAACCCACGCGGGTCAGCACCGGCAGGTCGATGATGTCGTCACCCAGGTAGCCGCACTCCTGCGGGGTGAGCTGTACTTGCTGCAGCAATTGCTCGAAGGCCTGGCGCTTGTCATGGATGCCCTGGAACACATGGGCAATGCCCAGGTCGCGCGCGCGGCGCAACACGTAGGGAGACTGGCGCGCGGTGATGATGGCGGCGGCGGTACCGTACTGCTGCATCATCTTGATGCCGTGGCCGTCGAGGGCGTTGAAGCGCTTGAAGACTTCCCCCTCGTCGCCGTAGTACAGACCGGCATCGGTCAGTACCCCGTCGACGTCGAAGATCATCAGGCGGATCGCGGCCGCCTTGGCGAGTGCAGCAGCGGGCAGGGTGCTGGCGAAGGCTGGCGCGTTCATCAGATCACCTTGGCGCGAGTCAGGTCGTGGATGTGCAGCGCGCCCGTGAGCACGCCGTCCGCATCGGTGACCAGCAGCTGGTTGATGCGGAACTGTTCCATGAGCTGCACCGCGTCCACCGCCAGTTGGTCCTGCTGGACGGTCTGCGGATGGGCGTGCATGACATCGGCGATACGGAATCTGGTGAAGTCCGTACCGCGCTCCAGCAGACGGCGCAGGTCGCCATCGGTGAACACGCCGATGGGCCGGAATTGCTCATCGACCACGGCGGTCATGGCCATGCCCTTGCGCGTGATTTCCATCAGCGCGGCCGAGAGCGACACATCCGGACGCACGGCGGGAATCGCTTCGCCGCTGCGCATGACGTCGCGCACGTGGGTCAGCAGGCGCCGGCCCAGTGCACCACCGGGGTGGGAGCGGGCAAAATCCTCCTCGACGAAACCGCGTGCGTCCAGCAGCGACACCGCCAGCGCATCGCCCATGGCCAGGGTAGCCGTGGTGCTGGCCGTCGGGGCCAGGTTGAGGGTACAGGCTTCCTTGGCCACGCCGACGTTGAGGTGCACGGCGGCCAGCCTGGCCAGGGAGGAGTCGTCGTTGCCGGTCATGGCGATGATCACCGTGCCCATGCGCTTGATGATGGGAACGATGGCCAGCAGCTCGGCCGTTTCGCCGGAATTGGAAATGGCGATGAAGACATCACGTGCCGTCACCATGCCCAGGTCACCATGCGCGGCCTCGGCCGGGTGCATGAAGAGCGCGGGGGTACCGGTAGAGGCCAGCGTGGCGGCCATCTTGCGGCCGATGTGGCCGGATTTGCCGATCCCCGAGACGACGGCGCGGCCTTCGCATTGCAGCACGGCTTGCACGGCCCGCGCCAATGGCTCGGCGCTGTCGTCGCGCAGGCGGTCTTTCAGTGCCAGGATGGCATCGGCTTCGATCTGCAGGGTCTGGCGTGCCAGGTCGATGGCGCGACGGGCAGCCCCGGCCGAAAAAGATGCAGGCGTGGTTTTGTCATCGGTTACACTCATAACCGAAGTATAAACGAATTAGCAAAGCAAAAAACTTGCCAGATGTAAGGGAATGCTGCCGGATTTGATGCCAAGCGCCGCGTTGCGTCGCACCGCAGCACCGCAGCCACGGGGGATTCCCGGCCCAGGACGGGGATGGCGAATGGCATCGCAACAGGGGCAGAGGGTACTCTGCGGTAGTGAATAACTCTGCTGTTGTGGCGCTACACGTATGAATTCTACGGCGTTTCTTCTGGTCGCCGCCCGGTATTTTCCTTCACTCTGCACGCTGGCTGGATGAACTGTCATTTGCTGGTGCGTTGCCAATTTATTCACATCGAACCCCGCCGTCTGCGGCGGCTTTTGACAAGAAACCCAACAGCAATGTTTTCCGGACTGGAACTGACCCTTTTCCTTCTGGCTGCGGCGGTGCTCGGCGTGGTCGCCTTCCGCATGATGCAGCTGCCGCCCATGCTGGGCTACCTGGTCGTGGGCATCATCATCGGCCCGCACGGTCTGGCCTTTGCCGAGGACAATGAAACCACCCATGCCCTGGCCGAATTCGGCGTGGTATTTCTGATGTTTTCCATCGGGCTGGAGTTTTCGCTCTCCAAGCTCTCGGCCATGCGCCACATCGTCTTCGGCCTGGGCGTGGCGCAGGTGGCCGCGACCATCGCCACCACCATGCTGCTGGGCTGGGGGGCGGCGATGGTGTTGCCGCAGTTCGCCAACGTGAGCTGGCAGGCGGCCTTCGCGCTGGGCGGGGCGCTGACCATGTCCTCCACGGCCATCGTTTCCAAGCTGCTGACCGAACGGCTGGAACTGGAAACCGAACACGGTCGCCGCATCCTCGGCGTGCTGCTGTTCCAGGACCTGGCGCTGGTGCCGTTGCTCATCGTGGTCCCGGCGCTGGCCAACAATTCCGGCAACATCATGGTCACGCTGGGCTGGGCGGTGGGCAAGGCGCTGGTGGTGCTGGCGCTGCTGCTGTTCTTCGGCAGCAAGCTCATGCGCGGCTGGTTCCGCATCGTGGTCAAGCGGCGCTCGCAGGAATTGTTCATGCTCAACCTGCTGTTGATTACGCTGGGTGCGGCATGGATCACCGAGAAGGCCGGCCTGTCGCTGGCCCTGGGCGCCTTCATCGCCGGCATGCTCATTTCCGAGACCGAGTTCAAGCACCAGGTGGAAGAAGACATCAAGTCCTTCCGCGATGTGCTGCTGGGCTTGTTCTTCATCACCATCGGCATGCTGCTCAATGTGCGTACGCTGGTCGATCACTGGTTCCTGGTGCTGCTCCTGCTGACCGGACCGGTGCTGCTCAAGTTCGCCCTCATCGCCGGACTGGCGCGCCTGTTCGGTTCGACCACCGGCGTGGCGCTGCGCGTGGGCCTGGGCCTGGCGCAGGCGGGGGAATTCGGCTTCGTGCTGTTGAGCCAGGCCGGTGGTCTCAAGCTGGTCGATCCCATGCTCATTCAGGTGATCCTGGCGGCGATGGTGCTGTCGATGCTGGCCACGCCCTTCATCCTGGCCAAGTCCGATGCCATCGTCATGAAGTTCTCCGCCAATGAATGGATGTTGCAATCGCTGGCCCTGACGCAACTGGCGACCCGCACCATGGGTGTGCAGAAGCACGTGATCATCGCCGGCTTCGGCCGCAGTGGCCAAAGCCTGGCGCGCCTGCTGGAAGAGGAGGGTATCGCCTATCATGCGCTGGAGATGGACCCGGAACTGGTGCAGGACGCCCGCAACGGGGGCGCCAATGTCTCCTACGGCGATGCGGCACGGCGCGAGAGCCTGGTCGCCGCCGGCATCCACCGCGCGGCGGCGCTGGTGGTGACCTATGCCAGCACGCCCTCGGCGCTGAAGGTCCTGCATCACGCCCACGAACTGGAACCCGAGCTGCCCGTCATCGTGCGCAGCCACGACGATGCCGACCTGGAAAAACTGCTGGCCGCGGGGGCCACCGAAGTCGTGCCGGAAGCACTGGAAGGCAGCCTCATGCTGGCCTCGCACGCACTGGTGATGCTGGGTGTTCCGCTGCGCCGGGTGGTGCACCGGGTGCAGGATGCGCGCGATGAACGTTACGCCTCGCTGCGTGGTTATTTCCACGGCATGTCGGACGCCGAGGCCGATGGCGTGGGCATGAACGTGCGTCTGCAATCGGTGACGCTGATCGGCGGTGCCAGTGCAGTCGGTCATACCCTGGCCGAGATCGACCTGCCCACCCAATGCGGTGCCGAAGTCGCCATGTTGCGGCGCGGAAAGCAACGCCTGGAATCCGCCGAGAATACCGTTCTGATGGCGGGCGACATCGTGGTGCTGCGCGGCAGTTCCGAAAGCATCCTGCGGGCCGAAAAGCGCCTGCTCAGCAAATAGCCGATCCGGCAGACGATCCGGCGGACTTCAGCAGGTCAGCTCATCATTCCAGCCTGCCAAAAATAAATATTCACTTGCGCCTTCGCACACCTGTTCCCCTGGTACGGGAAATGCTAGTGTTTCCGGGCGGCAGGGAAGCGACCATATCGCTTCCCTGCACGCATCAGGACTACGGGTCCACACAATGAATCCGTTGTAGAGAAAACAAAAGTGAAGTCCGGGAGGAACATGTTCAGCAAACTCACCATCAGGGCACGCCTGATTTTCGTCATCGGTTTTCTGGCGCTGCTGCTGGTCGCCTCGGGCGTAGTGGGCCTGGTCGGTCTGCGCTCGACCAATGCCCAGATGCGCTCGCTCTATGAAGACCGACTGGTCGCCTTCTCTCAACTGGAGCGCATGTCGGCCGCACTGGATGCGGCGCGCAACGGCATCTCCACCTCCATCGCGGGCGACTCCGGCGACATCGACGCCAACATGGACAAGATCGAGAAAGCCCTCAAGGCCAACGACGCCGTCCTCAAGCAATATCAAGACACCCAGCTCAACAGTGATGAGCGCGCACTGCTGGAGAAGCTCATACCCCAGCGTCGGAAGTTCGCCACCGATGGCGTCAAGGCCGCCGCCGATGCCTTGCGCAACCGCGATTTCCAGGGGGCCATCGAACTGTCTGGTGGCGCCATGCTCAAGCTCTATACCGATGCGCACGCCACACTGGCACAACTGATGGACTTGCAGCGCACCGTGGGCCGCGAGCTGCATGAACAGGCACAGCAGCGCTACCAGACCTTGCTGGTCGTGATGGGCGTGACCATGGGCGCCGGTCTGATCGTGGCACTGCTCATGGGCGTACTGCTGGTACGGGCCATTTCACGTCCCCTGCAGCGGGCCGTGAAGGTGGCGCAGGCGGTGGCAGCGGGCGATCTCACGCAGCAGATCGAGGTACACAGCCAGGATGAAACAGGCCAGCTGATGCAGGCGCTGCGGCAGATGAACGAAAACCTGCAGGGCATCGTGGGCCAGGTACGCCTGAGTACGGACACCATCGCCACGGCCTCCAGCGAGATCGCACAGGGCAATCTCGACCTCTCCTCGCGCACCGAGCAGCAGGCCGGCGCACTGGAAGAAACCGCCTCCGCCATGGAGCAACTGACCTCCACCGTGCGCCACAACGCCGACAACGCCCAACAGGCCAAGGAACTGGCGCAGTCCGCCTCCGCAGTGGCGGTGCGCGGCGGGGAAGTGGTGCGTCAGGTGGTCGATACCATGAGTTCCATCAACCACTCGTCCAGCAAGATCGTCGACATCATCAGCGTGATCGATGGCATCGCCTTCCAGACCAACATCCTGGCCTTGAATGCCGCCGTGGAAGCGGCGCGCGCCGGTGAGCAGGGGCGCGGGTTTGCGGTAGTGGCCTCGGAAGTGCGCTCGCTGGCCCAGCGTTCGGCAGCGGCCGCCAAGGAGATCAAGGTCTTGATCGATGATTCGGTGACCCGCGTGGGCAGTGGCAGCGCGCTGGTGGCGCAGGCCGGCCAGACCATCGATGAGGTCGTCAGGAGCGTGCAGCGCGTGAGCGAAGTGGTCACCGACATCAGTGCGGCCGGACAGGAGCAGAGCCAGGGCATCGAGGAAGTCAACAACGCCATCACCCAGATGGATGAGACCACGCAGCAGAACGCCGCCTTGGTGGAGCAGGCCGCAGCGGCGGCCCAGTCGATGCAGGAACAGGCGGCACGGCTGACCGAGGCGGTCAGCGTGTTCCGCTTGGGAGGTGCGGTAGTGACCGGCGCAGCGGCATCGCCGACGCTGGCATCACGCACGGCTGTCACGGGGGCGGCACCGGCAGCGGTCGCCTTGCCGGGTACGGGTGGCTTGCTGCTTCGCTGACAGACCTGTTACAGCGTCTTACCGTACCGGCAAGGTTTTCCAACCTTGCCGGTACAGTGATCAATTTTCAACCAGTACAGTCGTATCAACTGTCCAGGGCCACATCCTCGGACGCCGCCGAACGGGTGCCCGGCAAGGGCGGGTTGCTCTTGCCGTGATAGGCGAACACGGCCGAACACTTGACCTGTTCGCTATCGTTGCGTCCGGCGGCATGGAACAGGCCGCTATGGAACAGCACGACGTCACCGGGCTCCAGTGACAGCGCGATCCCTTGTGCAAACAGGGCCTGGTTGGCCGGCACGTCCGGGCGCAGGAAATCGAGTTCGTCCATCTGTTGCGGCTGCAGCTTGAGCTTGTGTGAACCGGGGATGAACTTGAGTGCGCCGTTTTCCGGTGTTTCCGCGCCTAGCGCCAGCCACACCGAAATCAGGTCATTGCGCGGGAAGGACCAGTAGCGGATGTCGCGATGCCAGCCGGTGGCGGTGCCGAAGGCCGGATGCTTGGTCATGATGCAGTTGTGATGCGCCAGGGTGAGGCACACCGGTTCCTCGAACAGTTGATGCAGCATGGCCACCAGTTGCGCATCGGCAGCCCATTCGCGGTACACCGGATCCCGCTGCCAGGCTGCGCGCAATCGGCGGGCGGTACGGCCTCCTTCGGCTTCCAGCGAAACGGGAGCGCCTTCGTAGCCGACCTCGGCCTCATACTCCAGCGGGGCGACGGCACGTTGCAGATGATCCTGGGTGACGGCGAGCAGGCGCTCGCGCAGGGCGTCAGGGACCATGCCCTTGAGCAGGAGATAGCCCTGTTCGCGGAAGAAGGCGACCTGGGCGGGTGACAGCGGGTTCGACATGATGGACTTTCGGGGTTGCACGGCCGCCCGTCCATGACGGACGGGCCAGCCTTCATTGTGCGCCGGATGGCGACCAGGTGCATGACTGTATGCCATGGCCGGCGCAGCGCAAGATACAGATGCGCGCCATTTCTGTATCGTTTGCGCGGGCGCAATTCCGGACTTCTTTTTTACTTCGACTTCTTCTTCAGCAGCGGGCCCAGGTACTTGCCGGTGACGCTGGCAGGATTCTTGGCCACGTCCTCAGGCGTGCCTGCGGCGACGATGCGGCCACCGCCGGCCCCCCCTTCGGGACCGAGGTCAATGATCCAGTCGGCGGTCTTGATGACGTCCAGATTGTGCTCGATGATGGTCACCGTATTGCCCTGGTCGCGCAGGCGATGGATCACCTTGAGCAGCAGGTCGATATCGTGGAAGTGCAGGCCGGTGGTCGGTTCATCCAGGATGTAGAGCGTGCGGCCGGTATCTCGCTTGGACAGTTCCAGCGACAGCTTCACGCGCTGCGCCTCGCCCCCCGAGAGGGTGGTCGCGCTCTGGCCCAGCTTGATGTAGCCCAGGCCCACATCGAGCAGGGTCTGCAGCTTGCGGGCGATCAGCGGCACGGGTTTGAAGAATTCGTGCGCGTCTTCCACCGTCATGTCGAGGATCTCGGTGATGTTCTTGCCCTTGTATTGCACTTCCAGTGTTTCGCGGTTGTAGCGCTTGCCGTGGCAGACATCGCAGGGCACGTACACGTCCGGCAGGAAGTGCATTTCCACCTTGATCACGCCATCGCCCTGGCAGGCTTCGCAGCGGCCACCCTTGACGTTGAAGGAGAAGCGCCCGGCGCTGTAGCCGCGTTCCTTGGCCATCGGCACGGTGGCGAACAGGTCGCGGATCGGCGTGAACAGGCCCGTGTAGGTGGCCGGGTTGGAGCGCGGGGTGCGGCCGATGGGTGCCTGGTCCACCGCGATCACCTTGTCGAAGTGTTCCAGTCCGCCGATGGCTTCGTGCTCGGCCGGTTCGGTCTGCGAACCGTACAGGTGGCGTGCTGCCGACAGGTACAGCGTGTCATTGACCAGCGTCGACTTGCCTGAACCGGATACCCCGGTCACGCAGGTCAAGAGACCCACCGGCAGTTCCAGATCGACATTCTTGAGGTTGTTGCCGGTGGCACCGGTGATGGTCAGCATGCGCGATTCATCGCAGGGCGTGCGCTTCTTGGGCACGGCGATTTCCAGCGAGCCGTTGAGGTACTTGGCGGTCAGCGACTTCTTGTTCTTGAGGATGTCCGGCAGCGAACCATGGGCGATCACGTCGCCGCCATGCACGCCCGCGCCGATGCCCATGTCGACCACGTAGTCGGCGGTGCGGATGGCGTCTTCGTCGTGCTCCACCACCAGCACGGTATTGCCGATGTCGCGCAGGTGCTTGAGGGTTTCGATCAAGCGATCATTGTCGCGCTGGTGCAGGCCGATGGAGGGTTCGTCCAGCACATACATCACGCCGGTCAGGCCCGAGCCGATCTGCGAGGCCAGGCGGATACGCTGGGCTTCGCCGCCGGAGAGCGTGTCGGCGCTGCGTTCCAGCGAGAGGTAATCGAGACCGACGTTGTTGAGGAAGGTCAGGCGCGAGACGATTTCCTTGATGATGCGGTCGGCGATTTCCTTCTTGGCGCCGGTCAGCTTCAAGGTCTCGAAGAAGGACAGGGTCTCGCGCAGCGGCGTGGCGGCGACTTCGTAGATGGCACGCTGCTGCTTGCCGCTGCCCACCTTCACATAGCGCGCTTCCACCCGCAGGCGCGCGCCGTGGCAGGACGGGCACTGCTTCTCGTTGATGAACTTGGCCAGCTCTTCCTTGACCGCCATCGAATCGGTTTCGCGATAGCGGCGCTGCAGGTTGTTGACCACGCCTTCGAAGGTATGCTCCTTGACCACGGTGCGACCACGCTCGTTGACGTAGGCGAACGGAATGGTCTGGCGGCCCGAGCCGTACAGCACCACTTGCTGTGCCTTGTCGTCGAGCTGCTCGAAGGGCACATCGAGGTCGAAATCATAGAAGGCGGCGATGCTGGTGAGCATCTGGAAGTAGAACTGGTTGCGGCGGTCCCAGCCCTTGATGGCGCCCGAGGCCAGCGACAGGTTGGGGAAGGCGACGATGCGCTTGGGATCGAAGAACTCGATATGGCCCAGGCCATCGCATTCGGGGCAGGCGCCCATCGGGTTGTTGAAGGAGAACAGGCGCGGCTCCAGCTCCTGCAGCGAATAGCCGCAGATGGGGCAGGCGAACTTGTTGGAATACAGGTGTTCCTTGCCGCTGTCCATTTCCAGCGCAATGGCCCGGCCATCGGCCAGGCGCAGCGCGGTTTCGAAGCTTTCGGCCAGGCGCTGCTTGATCTCCGCCTTGACCTTGACGCGGTCGATGACGACGTCGATGGTGTGCTTCTCGGTCTTCTTCAGCTTGGGCAGCTCGTCGACTTCATAGACCTTGGCCGTGCCGGTGCCGCTCTGGATGCGGAAGCGCACGAAGCCCTGGGCCTGCATCTCCTCGAACAGGTCGGCATGCTCGCCCTTGCGGTTGGCCACCACGGGGGCCATGATCATCAGCTTGGTGTCTTCCGGCAGGGCCAGCACGGCATCGACCATCTGCGAGACCGACTGCGCCTCCAGGGGATGCTCGGGATGGTCGGGGCAGTAGGGCGTACCGACGCGGGCGTACAGCAGGCGCAGGTAATCGTGGATCTCGGTGACGGTGCCCACGGTGGAGCGCGGGTTGTGCGAGGTCGCCTTCTGTTCGATGGAGATGGCCGGGGACAGACCTTCGATCATGTCCACATCGGGTTTTTCCATCAGCTGCAGGAACTGGCGCGCATAGGCTGACAGCGACTCCACGTAGCGGCGTTGCCCCTCGGCATACAGCGTATCGAAGGCCAGCGAGGACTTGCCCGAACCGGACAGACCGGTGATGACGATGAGCTTGTTGCGGGGGAGGTCTAGGTTGATATTCTTGAGATTGTGCGTGCGCGCGCCGCGAATGCGAATTTCTTCCATGGATGCCTTCAGCTAGGGGTTGCCTGCCCCCGCATGCGATGACGCCTTGTGCGGAGCAGCGATGGGACAACATGTAACTATAACAGGACTGCGAAGGGCCGGCAGGCAGGGCTGCAGCGGCAGAAAACGCATGTGGGCATGGATCGGCAGATTAAAAGCGCGACACTGCAACAAGCCCGGACGTGTAGCGCCAATGCCGCAGGAAATCGCAAGCGGCAGGTTTTCGGCGATGGATGCAGGACATGAAAGTACATCAATCCCGCCAGCCGGGAATGAATCGGCCTTGCGCTGCTGCCGGTGGGCGGGACTATCCTGTTACCATAATGCTTTTGCCTCGCAGTCCGGCTCCCATGTCGAGCCGGGCGCCGCCAACGCCAGCCACGAACCGTATGTCCCACCACACCCGTTCCACCGCACAGCCTGAAAAATCCGGCATGTCGCGCGCCGAGGTGCGCGCCAGCGTTTCTCTTGCCTCCATTTTTTCCTTGCGCATGCTTGGCCTGTTCCTGGTCCTTCCGGTGTTTGCGGTGCACGCACACAGCCTGCCCGGCGGCGACAGCGACACCCTGGTCGGCATCGCCCTGGGCATCTACGGCCTGGCTCAGGCCTGCGGGCAGATTCCCTACGGCATCGCCTCCGACCGCTACGGACGCAAGCGCATCATCGTCATCGGCCTGCTGCTGTTCGCCCTGGGGTCCTTCGTGGCCGCTGGTGCGCACAATGTGCTGTGGTTGCTGATTGGCCGTGCGTTGCAGGGCTCGGGGGCGATTTCGGCGGCCATCACTGCCTTCATCGCCGATTCCACCCGGGAGGAACATCGCACCAAGGCCATGGCCATGGTGGGCGCTTCCATCGGGGTGACCTTTGCCGTCTCGATGGTGGCCTCGCCGCTGCTCTACAAGTCCATCGGCATGGGCGGCATCTTCGGCCTGACGGGCGTGCTTTCGCTCATCGCCATTGCCGTGGTGATCTGGGTGGTCCCGGCCGCGCCGATGGTGCAGGCGCGCCGCGTTCCCCTTGCCGAGGTCTTGCGCCATGCCGAACTGCTGCGGCTCAATTTCGGCGTCTTCACGCTGCACCTGACCCAGGTCGCCATGTTCATGGTGGTGCCGGCGGCCCTGGTGCAACTGGCCGGCATACCGCTGGGGGAACACTGGAAGATCTATCTGCCGGTGGTCCTGGCCTCCTTCGTGCTGATGCTGCCCCCCATCATCGTGGCCGAGAAATATGGCCGCATGAAGCCAGTTTTCGTCGGCGCCATCAGCCTGATGCTGCTGGTGCAGCTGGGCTTCTGGGCGGTGCTCTCGCATCCCCTGGCGCGGGTGTGGATGCTGGTGGCGCTGCTGTTCCTGTTCTTCGTGGCCTTCAATATTCTGGAGGCGGCCCAGCCTTCGCTGGTGTCGCGCATTGCGCCGCCGGCAGCCAAGGGCGCGGCGCTGGGCGTCTACAACACCTTGCAGGCGCTGGGACTGTCCTGCGGCGGGGCGCTGGGCGGCTGGCTCAAACAAAATGTGGGGAATTCCGCCGTATTCCTTCTCTCAGCCGCCCTCACGCTGACCTGGCTTATAATCGCGGCTAACATGAAAAACCTGCCGCGCCGCGCTGCGCAGGCGGCGGGTGCAACAGCCTAAACGTATTCAGGAGAAACAATGGCATCGGTCAACAAAGTCATCATCGTCGGCAATCTCGGGCGCGATCCGGAAACGCGCTACATGCCCAACGGCGAAGCCGTCACCAACATCGCCGTCGCCACGACCGAAAGCTGGAAGGACAAGAACACCGGCGAAAAGAAGGAACTCACCGAATGGCACCGCATCACCTTCTACCGCAAGCTGGCTGAAATCGCCGGCCAGTACCTGAAGAAAGGTTCGCAGATCTACGTCGAAGGCCGCCTGCAGACCCGCAAGTGGCAGGACAAGGAAGGCGTGGAGCGCTATACCACCGAAATCATCGCGGACACCATGCAGATGCTGGGCGGCCGTCAGGGTGCCGGCGGCGGCGGTGGCGGCATGGATGAAGGTGGTTATGGCGGTGGCGGCGGTGGTGGCAGCTACGGCGGCGGTGCGCCGCGCCAGAGCGCCGGCGGTGGTGCAGCAGCTGGCGGCGCACCGCGCCAGCAGCCGGCCCAGCGCCCGGCAGCGAACTTCTCGGATATGGATGACGATATCCCGTTCTGAACGGACCTCGTTTTCTGGCACCCGACAGTCGACAGGCTCGCTCCCCTTGGGAGCGGGCCTTTTACTTTGCAGCTCCCGCTCACTGACATTTCTCGTTGAGCCCCGCCCGGTGTGGAAATACGCTCACCTGGTGCCACTGTCCCTTGTTCTGATACTCATACCGATACAGCCTGAAGCGCGGCGCCGCCTTGGCGCCGCTGGCCGTAAAACTGATCGGCCCGCTCAGGCCCGCATGGCGCATGCCGCGCAAGCTGGCGGCGATCCGTTCGCCATCGGTCGAGTTGTTCTGCAGGATGGCTGCGGCCAGCATGCTGGCGGCGTCATAGGCATAGTAGGAGTAGGGACTGGGCGCCTCCCTGAACCGATTCACATACGCCTGGGTAAAGCGTTTCCAGCGCGGGCAATGTTCGGGCGCCAGTTCATATTCCAATACATACGCCTGTGGCAGGGCGGCCTGGCCGAATGACAGCGTGGATGCGCCGCCCACCAGCAGCATCCGGGCCTGCAGCCCGGCGCGCCGGACCTCCTCCACAAAAGCCGACGCCTGCGGAAACAGTGCCAGGAACACGATCACATCGGCCTGAAACTGGCTGGCCGCCTTGATGGCGGCGTTGAAGTCGGTGCTGCGGCGCCCGACCAGATAGCGGGTGGTCGTCAGTGCAGGATGGTTGACCAGGCGGGTCGTCAGTTCATCGGTAAGTGCATTGCTGTAGGCCGAGTCGTTGTGGATCACGAAGATCCGTTTCCCTTTCAGCGTGTTGACCACCACCTCGGCCATCGTCGCGCCCACGTCGGCGGTACCGCCGACCACCCGGAACGGCATGCGGTGGCCCTGGCTGGTCCACTGGCTGGTGCCGGCCGTAAAGCCGATCTGCGGGACGCGGGCCGCCTCGTAGAGTTCGGCCGCAGCCATGGCCGCATCGCTGCTCCATGGGCCGATGACGCCGGCGACTTTTTCCTTGATGAAGTAACGGGCAACGTTGACCCCGAAATTGGCGGTCCCCTGATCATCCTGGGCCAGCAGGCGGAAACGATAGGAAGATTTCTTCCTGGCCGCCAAGGCATTGGCATCCTCGATGGCCAGCTCAGCCCCATGCCAGGCACTCTGCACAATGGGTTGCGTCAGCCAGGCACTCAATCCCAACGTCACCGGCCTGAGCTCTTCGGCGCCAGCGGGCGCAATCGTCCGCGGCAGCAGGAAGACGAGCAAGGCCGCCCTCCTCACGATGTTTCTCCACATCTCATCCCCCTTGGTCCGGCTGGACCGGTAGCGCCCCGTGTTCTTGTGGTGTTCTTGTCGTGGTTTTGCCTGCCTGCGCAGGTACGAGATCAAAAATATACACATCCCCGTGCACTTGAACCATGCGCCAGCACAGCTTCCTTCCACTATTCCCCTCCGCGCCTTCTCTGGCAGGCTGCCCGCCCGGCTTTGTGGCGTCCCGTGACAGCGGCGTCAATCAGGAAAATCCTTGTTCTTTTCAGGCAAAAAACACCGAGCTCATCATTGAATTTTTCTGAGTCGCCAAATATATTTAAAAAAACGATTTAGTCATTTTATTGTAATTTGTCATCAAATTAATTGATTTAGGTAAATATGCAATAAATCTCGGCAAGATCAATTCGGAACGCTGGTGGCTGCCCCGTTCCGATTGCGCTCACACTTTTCTACGGAGCTTTCATGTACATTTCTCTCATAGGGCGCTTCACCATCCGCCAGATCTTCATCCTGCTCACCGCCGTCATCAGTGCCCTCATGCTGGCCATCGCGCTCGTGGCCATGGCGCTGGAGCGCAGTGACGCCAAGCTCAATGCGGCCAATGAAAGCCGCTACGCATCCTTCCAGCTGGCCACCGAGCTGCGCCAGAGTTCGGACGATCTGACCCGCCTGGCGCGGACCTATGTCGTCACTGGCGATCCCTCCTACGAAAAGCAATACGAAGCGATCCTGGCCATTCGCAACGGCACCCGGCCCCGTCCCGAACACTATGGCCGCATCTATTGGGATTTCGTGGCGGCCGACGGCAAGCCGCCGCGCCCCGACAGTAGCCGTAGCGTGGCCTTGCTGGACCTGATGCGCCAGGCCGGCTTCTCCGAGGCCGAGCTGGCAAAGCTGGCCGAGGCCAAGGCCAATTCGGACGCCCTGGTCAAGACCGAGACCGTGGCCATGAACATGGTCAAGGGCCTCTACGAAGATGCGCAGGGCAACTTCACCAGGCGCGCTGAACCCGACCTGGCACAGGCGCGCCAGCTCATGCACGACCATGCCTATCACGTCAACAAGGCCAGGATCATGCGCCCGGTCGACCAGTTCTTTGCCATGCTCGATGCACGCACTCTGGCGCAGGTCGAGCAGGCCCAAGCCCATTCGGCAAGGATGGCCATGATCTTCTACACCCTCATCGGCGTGGCGCTGGTGGTGCTGGCCTGTACGCTCATGCTGGTCTACAAGGCCATCCGGGATCCGCTGGCGCATGCCGCCATGGTGGCGCGTCAGGTGGCGCAGGGCGACCTGACCGCCGAGATCCAGGACAACATCCGGGGCGAGACCGGCGAATTGCTGGACGCGCTGCGCAGCATGCAGGCCGGCCTGCAGACCATCGTCACCGATGTGCGCGACGGCGCCTACCGCATCGACAATTCGGCCACCGAGATCGCTGCCGGCACGCTGGACCTGTCCACCCGCACCGAGCAGCAAGCCAGTTCGCTGGAAGAGACCGCCTCCTCGATGGAAGAGATCACCTCGACCGTCAAGCAAAACGCCGGCAACGCCCGGCTGGCCAGTGAACTGGCCAGCGCCGCCTCAGCGGTGGCACAGCGCGGCGGGGTCGTGGTTTCCCAGGTGGTGGAGACGATGGGGGCCATCAATGCCTCGTCGAGGAAGATCGTCGACATCATCGGCGTGATCGATGGCATCGCCTTCCAGACCAACATCCTGGCCCTGAACGCGGCCGTCGAAGCGGCCCGTGCCGGCGAGCAGGGGCGCGGCTTTGCGGTGGTGGCCAGCGAGGTGCGCAGCCTGGCGCAACGCTCGGCGGCGGCCGCCAAGGAAATCAAGGAACTCATCGACAACTCGGTCAGCAAGGTCGATGCAGGCAGCACCCTGGTCAACCAGGCCGGCAGCACCATGGACGAAGTGGTCAGCAGCGTGCAGCGGGTCAACGAGATCATTGCCGACATCAGTTCGGCCAGCCAGGAGCAGTCTGCCGGCGTGGAGCAGGTGCAGCAGGCGATCAGCCAGATGGATGACGTGACCCAGCAGAATGCCGCCCTGGTGGAGCAGGCATCGGCCGCCGCCGAGTCGATGCAGGGACAGGCGCACAAGCTCAGCGAACTGGTTGGGGCGTTCAAGACCAGGGCGGTCCCAGGCGCGCTGGCGACGTACTAGCGGGGCCGCGCCCGTGCCCACCGGGAGGGGGCTGGAGGGCGATATGAAGCAGCGTTCAGGCGGGTGCCGACAATGCGGGCAGGTCAGGCGCCCGGTCTGCGCGAGGATGAAGCTTCTGGCGATTTTCCGCGACCGCTCGTTTCATCTCGGCCAGCGCAACCGGAAGCAGGCACCGCCCAGGGAGGAGGCCTGGCAATCGGCCGTGCCGCCATGTGCGCTGGCAATGGCGCGGACCACCGCCAGTCCCAGCCCGCTGCCTTTGGCGGCGACCTGGTCCTCGCGCGGCCCGCGCTGGAAGGCATCGAAGATGCGCTGCGCATCGGCGGCTGCCAGCCCCGGCCCGCTGTCTTCCACCTGCAGGCAGTGCTGGCCATCCAGATCCGAGGTGGTGATGCGCAGGGGACCAGGGGTGGCATGTTGCAGGGCGTTTTCCAGCAACGCCAGCAGCGCCTGGCGAATGCGCACCGGGTCGCAGAGCGAGGCGTGCGCACGGAGGTCGAGGGTGAGGGTGAAGCCCTTTTCTTGCAGTGCCGACTCGCAGGCCTTGAGTACCGTCATGATTTCCTGGCGCAGATCGCTCTGCTGCAACTGGATGCGCAGGTGACCGTTCTCGGCCAGACCGACGATGCGCAGGTCCTCGATGAGCCGGCCCAGTCCTTCCACCTGCACCAGCAGGCTGGCAAAGAGTGCCGGATCGGGCTGGAACACGCCATCGGCCAGGCCCTGCAGACGACCGCGCAGAATCGTCACCGGGGTGCGCAGCTCGTGCGCGATGGCGGCGTTCCAGAAGATGCGTTCCTGCTGTACCCGCTCCAGGCGTTCGGCCATGGCATTGAAGTCGCTGATGAGTTGCGAGGCTTCATCCAGCGGTTGCCGGTCCGCCGCCGCGCGCGCGGCCAGGTCGCCCTGCGCCACCCGGCGCAGACTGGTGGCCACCGAGTTCAGGGGCGTGAGGATACGGCGCGACAGGCGCATCGCCACCCACACCGCGATGGCCACGCCGATGAGCGTGGTCGCCACGATCCAGCCCCATTCGACCGGCGAGGGCAGCCAGCTATCCGGCGCCGAAGCCGCCGTGGGCAGGAAGATGAACAGAGTCGAATAGAAGGCGTAGGAGCCCAGCAGCACCATGAGCATGATGCTCAGCGCCAGGATGGCGATGGAGCTGATGATCTGGCGCGCCAGGCCCTTGCCGCGCCAGAGCGTCAGGAGATCGATGCCGGGTTTCATGGCTGGCCTCGTTGCGATGTCACTCAACTGCCCTGCTGGAAGCGGTAGCCGACCCCGCGAATGCTCACCGGAATGCCGCCTATGTTCAGGTCTTCCAGTTTCTTGCGCAACTTGCTGACATGGCTGTCCACGGTGCGTTCCAGGGTATCGCCCTCGGGCAGGCAGGTGGCCAGCAGTTCAGCGCGGCTGAACACGCGGCGCGGCGCGCGCGCCAGTTGCGCCAGCAGCTTGAATTCGGTCAGCGTCAGCACCAGCGTGTGGCGCACGCCATCGATCTCGGCCACCACCTCGTGCTGTTCGAAGTCGATCACGAACGGAGGCACCCGCAGGATGCGCCGGTCTTCCCTTTCCTCGCGCGGCAGGCTGCGTCGCAGCACCGCTTCCACGCGCGCCACCACCTCGGCCGGATTGAAGGGCTTGACCACGTAATCATCGGCGCCGATACGCAGGCCCGTGAGCTTGTCCACGTCCTGGTCGAGCGCGGTGAGCAGGATGACCGGCGTGTTGTCGCGCTGCCGGATCTGCGCCAGCACCTGCCAGCCGTTGACCTGCGGCATCTGGATATCCAGCAGCACCAGGTCCGGCTTGAGCGAAAGATGCAGCTCCAGCGCCCGCGCGCCATCGGCGGCATGCACGCTGCGCATGCCGCTGCGGGCCAGGTAGGCCGCCAGGATCTCGGCGATCTCGGGCGCGTCCTCGGCAATGAGCACCAGTGCGCCGCTGGCCGGTGCGGCCTCGCCGGCTTTCGCGGGGATTGCCGTCATGCTTGCCTTCTCCATCAAAACTCCATCGTTGTACCGCGCAAACCTCACGCGCATGGCCCAGACTCCGCCTTCGCTCGCGATTGTACTGTCGGGCAGCCCGTGCGGCAAAAAACGCGGGCTGTGCCAGCCACCGACGTGTCTCGCGTGTATCCCCGATGGAGTTTCTGCATGCCTCGCTTCTTTATCGACCGCCCCGTCTTTGCCTGGGTGGTCGCGCTGTTCATCGTGCTCTTCGGTGTGATTGCCATGAGCCGCCTGCCCATTGCCCGCTATCCCTCGGTGGCCCCACCGAGCGTGACGATCAGCGCCACCTACCCGGGGGCTACGCCGCAGACCATGAACGATGGCGTCATCAGCCTGATCGAGCGCGAGCTCTCGGGCGTGAAGAACCTGCTCTATTTCGAATCCTCGGCCGACACCTCGGGCAGTGCCCAGATCACCGTGACCTTCAAGCCGGGTACCGATCCGGAACTGGCCCAGGTCGACGTACAGAACAAGCTCAAGGCCATCGAAGCCCGCCTGCCACAGGCGGTGCGGCAGAACGGCGTGAGCGTGGAGTCGGCGGCCTCGGGCTTTCTGCTCATGGTCAGCCTGACCTCGACGGATGGCCGCTATGATGAAATTCGTCTCAACGATTATCTGGCCCGCAACATCGTCGAAGAACTGCGCCGCGTGGATGGCGTAGGCCGCGTGCAACTGTTCGGTGCCGAACAGGCCATGCGCATCTGGATCGATCCCTTCAAGCTCAATGCCTTCGGCTTGACCGTAACAGATATCAGTACAGCGATCAGCCAGCAGAACGCACAGATCGCTCCCGGACGCCTGGGCGATACGCCAACTGTACCGGGCCAGCAGATCGCCGTTCCCCTGACAGTACAAGGACAGTTGCAGTCACCGGACCAGTTCGCTGCCATCGTACTCAAGGCCAAGCCTGATGGTTCGCGCGTACTGCTGGGCGATGTAGCCCGGGTCGAACTGGGTGCGCAATCCTATGCCTTCTCCAACCGTGAAGACGGCAAGCCTGCGGGCGTGGCCGCCGTACAGCTCTCGCCCGGTGCCAACGCGGTACGAACGGCCGCAGCGATCCAGGCGCGCATGGAAGAACTGCGTCCCGGCCTGCCGCAGGGCATGCAGTTTTCGTTGCCTTACAACACGGCCCCCTTCGTCAAGATCTCGATCCAGAAAGTGGTGCAGACCCTGATCGAGGCCATGGTGCTGGTGTTCCTGGTGATGTACCTGTTCCTGCAGAACGTGCGCTATACCGTCATCCCGGCCATCGTCGCGCCCATCGCGCTATTGGGCACGCTGGCCGTGATGCTGGTGGCCGGCTACTCGGTCAACGTGCTGACCATGTTCGGAATGGTGCTGGCCATCGGCATCATCGTCGATGACGCCATCGTGGTGGTGGAAAACGTCGAGCGCATCATGGTCGAGGAGGGCCTGGGTCCGCGCGAGGCCACCATCAAGGCGATGGGGGAGATCACCGGTGCCATCATCGGCATCACCCTGGTGCTGACCGCCGTCTTCATTCCCATGGCGCTGGCCGGGGGATCGGTGGGCGTGATCTATCGCCAGTTCGCGCTGGCCATGGCGGTATCGATCCTGTTCTCGGCTTTCCTGGCGCTGAGCCTGACACCGGCCCTTTGCGCCACGCTGTTGAAACCGGTCGCCCCCGGCCATCACGACAAGCGCGGCTTCTTCGGAGCCTTCAACCGTGCCTTTGCACGCCTGACGCGCCGCTACGAATCGCTGCTGGGCCGCGTGATCGCGCGCGGGCTGCGCATGATGCTGCTCTATGGGGCGCTGTCGCTGTTGCTGGTGCTGGGTTTGCGGGCGCTGCCCTCGGCTTTCCTGCCGGAGGAAGATCAGGGCTATTTCATGACCAGCTTCCAACTGCCGGCCGATGCCACCACCGAGCGCACCGCGCGCGCGGTGGATCAGTTCGAGCGCTATCTGAAAACGCGCCAGGATATCGGTGCCAACCTGTCAGTGCTGGGTTTCGGTTTCTCCGGTTCCGGTCCCAATGCGGCGATGGCCTTCACCGAACTGAAGGACTGGAAGGAGCGCAAGGGTTCCACCGCAGCGATCGAGGCCCAGCATGCGCAGGCGGCCATGGAGAAGGGCGTGGACGGCATGGTGATGAGCCTGCTGCCACCGGCCATCGAGGAACTGGGCAATTCTTCCGGCTTTGCCATGCGTCTGCAGGATCGTGCCAATCAGGGATATGCCGCGCTCAAGGCGGCCGAGGCGCAACTGCTGGCGCTGGCTGCAAACAGCGACAAGCTCACCGGCGTCTATTCGGATGGCCTGCCTTCGGGCGCCAGCCTGCATCTTGAGGTGGATCGCCAGAAGGCGGCCGCACTCGGGGTGTCGTTCGCCAGCATCAGCGATACGCTCTCGGCGGCGGTGGGTTCTCTTTATGTAAATGATTTCCCCAATGACGGTCGCATGCAGCAGGTCATCATCCAGGCCCAGGCCCGTTCCCGTATGCAGATCGAGGACGTGATGAAGCTGCATGTGCGCAACCAGAGCGGCGGCATGGTGCCGCTGTCCGAGCTGGTGCAGGCGTCCTGGCAGGTGGTGCCTACGCAATTGCAGCGCTACCAGGGCTTCCCGGCGGTGCGCATTTCCGGCAGTGCCGCAGCGGGCGTGGCCAGTGGCGATGCCATGGCCGAGATGGAGCATCTGGCCCGCCAGTTGCCGCCCGGCTTTGCCGTGGCATGGACCGGGCAGTCGTTGCAGGAACGCCTGTCGGCGGCGCAGGCGCCGATGCTCATGGCCTTGTCGATGCTGGTGGTGTTTCTGGTGCTGGCGGCCTTGTATGAGAGCTGGCGCATTCCCCTGTCGGTCATGCTGGCGGTGCCGCTGGGCCTGGTCGGCGCGGTGGCTGCCGTGATGTTGCGGGAGATGCCCGATGACGTCTTCTTCAAGGTCGGCATGATTACCGTCATCGGGCTCTCGGCGAAGAATGCCATCCTGATCGTCGAGTTCGCGCGCCAGCTGCATGTCGAAGGCGCCGGCCTGGTGGAGGCGGCGATCAAGGCTGCGGTGCTGCGGCTGCGTCCCATCCTCATGACCTCGCTGGCCTTTGCCCTGGGCGTGGTACCGCTGATGTTGGCCTCCGGCGCCAGCGCCGAGACGCAGCGTGCCATCGGCACGGGCGTCTTCGGCGGCATGATCAGCGCCACGCTGCTGGCGGTGCTGTTCGTGCCCTTGCTGTTCGTGCTGGTGGCGGGGCCGGGGCGCCGCCGTAGCGGCCGCGTGTTTCGTGGATGAGCTGCGGAGCCGGTCTGCGTTGCTCGCTCCGTTTCCGACAGCAGAAAACAAAAAAGGGCCCATCTTGCGATGGACCCTTTTTTTACTACATATGGTGCGGCTGGCAGGAATCGAACCCACGACCCCTTGGTTCGTAGCCAAGTACTCTATCCAGCTGAGCTACAGCCGCGAAAGAATGAGATTATAAGGAGCTTTTCAAAAAAGTACAAACATTTTTTCCTCACCCCGCAAAAAATCTTTTCCGCCGCGCTTCAATAGACTTCCCGTGCGGCAAACGGATGGTATTGGAACAACCAGGTTTCACTCAGCGCCTGGCCCTGATGGCGCAGGAACAGGCGCAGCTCGACCGGCTCCTCGCCGCTGGCCGCGAGATCGAACTGCGCGCGCCAGTGGCCGGGCACGCCATTGGGCAGGGCTTCGGTATAGACATAGGAAATGCTGCCGCGCGAGGCCGTGATGACCGCTTCCGGCTTCACCCCAAAGGGCAGGGCAGCCAGCGGCGGGCCCTTGAACTCGACCATGAACTTGCGTACCTGCGGCGGGCGCGGTTGGCCCGGCTGGCCGCCGCGTCCCAGGCGCGTGGCTACGCAGCGCGCCAGCGGGGTCGGGAAGGGTTCGTCGTGCTGCCAGTAGAGACGATAGCGCAGGCGATACGCGTCCCCCGCCCGCGCCGGTGCCTTGGGCACCCACATGGCGACGATGTTGTCGTGGATTTCGTCATCGGTGCGCAGCTCGATCAACTGGACTTCGCCCTCGCCCCAGTCGCCCAGGGGTTCCACCCACAGGCTGGGGCGGCGTTCGTAGTGCACGCCGTCGAGGTAATGATCAAAGTCGCGGTCCCGCTGCAGCAGGCCGAAGCCGCGCAGGTGCCGGTCGCTGAAGGCCGATGACACCGTGCGCGGCGGATTGTTGAGCGGTCGCCACAGGTGTTCGCCCGCGCCATTCCAGATCGCCAGTCCGTCCGAGTCATGCACCTCCGGCCGCCAGTCCGCGCCGGTACCCTTCACGGTCTCCGAAAACCAGTACATCGAGGTGGCCGGTGCCAGGCCCAGTCGCGCTACGTCGCGGCGCAGGAACAGGGACTTGTCGATCTCCATGTTCACGCCACCGCCCTGCTTGCGCTGCATGGCGAAGCGATAGGCGCCGGTGATGCTGGGGCCATCGAGCAGGGCGTACACCACCACCGTATCACTGCCGGCGGTGCCGGGCTCAAAGAAGAATTGCGTGAAGTCGGGAAATTGCTCGGGCCGGTCAGCCTGGGCCACATCGATGGCGATGCCGCGCGCCGACAGACCGTACTGGTACAGATCCCCGATGGCACGGAAATAAGAGGCGCCGAGGAAGGCCACCCAGTCATTGCTGCGCCAGTCCTTGAGCTGCTGGTCGGCCAGGCGACTCTCCTGGAAACGGAAACCGGCAAAGCCGCTGTCGGGCGGCAACTGGTGGGCGGGGCTGTCGGCGGGCATGTCGAAGTAGTCATCGCGGTAAGACACTTCACGGGACTGGACCGGTACAGTGCCATCGCCCTGACCAGCAAGGATGAACATCCGTACCGGTACACGGAAGAACTTGCCGAGATGGAAGAAGGTCACCGGAAACGCGCCGGGCCCCTGGGCGAAGAGCGCATCTGCGGTCTTGAAACGGATCTGGCCATGCGCCTCGTAGTCAATGCGGTCCAGCACCGCAGCCGGTGCGGCGGGCGGGGCCTGATAGGGGGTGCGGGCCATGTCGCGTGCGCGGGCGATGAGCGTGTCGAAGGAAAACGGCTGCGCGCGACCCAGGCGCAAGCCCTGCGCCGCCAGCGCGCGCGGTGAGAGGCCGAGGGCGGCCAGCGCCGAGGCGGCACTGGCGGCGGCGAGGAAATGACGGCGGCTGGGCATGCGGTGTTCTCCTGTGAGGCGCTCGCGGGGAGGGGCGAACTCTACAGAGTCGGTGCGAACCGGCTTGGTTCCGCCCATGAAAAAGCCCGCTGCAGGAGCAGCGGGCTTGAAGGGATACAGGGATACAGGGATACGCATTGCGGCGGGCAGGATCTGCCCGTCCGCGCCGATCAGTATTCCCAGAACATCTTCTGGATTTCCTTGGTGTCGGTGGTCTTGGTCAGGGCCAGCATCAGCAGGATGCGCGCCTTCTGCGGGTTGAGCGTGTCGGAGACCACGAAGTCCAGCTTGTCGTCGTCGGCTTCGCCGTTGCGCGCCACGATGCCCTGGCCGACGCGGCTGGAACGTACGATCACCACGCCCTTCTTGCGGGCTTCGGTCAGCGACGGCACCACGGTGTTGTTCAGGCTGCCGTCACCCACGCCGGCGTGGATGATGCCCTGTGCGCCAGCGGCCACGAAGGCGTTGAGCGCGATCGGATTCATGTTGGCGTAGCCGTAGACGATGTCCACTTGCGGCAGCTTGTCCAGGTTCATGATGTCGAAGGGCGTGTCGACCGTGTTCTTGCGGGTGGACTGGCGATAGAAGTAAGGCTTGCTGCCCTGGATGTAGCCCAGGAAGCCCAGTTCCGGCGTCTTGAAGGTGTCCGTGGTGGAGGTGTTGGTCTTGGTCACTTCACGGCCAGCGTTGATCTGGTCGTTCAGGGTCACCAGCACGCCCTTGCCGACGGCTTCCTTGGAGCCGGCCAGCAGCACGGCGTTGTACAGGTTGATCGGGCCGTCAGCGCTGATGGCGGTGGAGGGACGCATCGCACCCACGATCACCACCGGCTTACGGCTCTTGACCACCAGGTCCAGGAAGTAGGCGGTCTCTTCGATGGTGTCGGTGCCGTGGGTGATGACGATGCCGTCCACGTCACTCTGCGCCAGCAGGGTGTTGACGCGCTTGGCCAGCTTGAGCCAGGCGTCGTTGTTCATGTTCTCGCTGGCGATCTGCATGACCTGCTCGCCGCGCACGTTGGCGACCTTCTTCAGTTCGGGAACGGCGGCGATGAGCGCATCCACGCCGACCTTGGCTGCGGTGTAGCCGACGGTAGTGGTGCTGGTGGCGCCAGTGCCGGCGATGGTGCCGCCGGTGGCCAGGATGACGACGTTGGGGAGTTGTTGTGCTTGCGCGGCAGCGGCTGCGGCCAGGCAGAGCAGGACCAGCATTTGCTGGAAGATTTTTTTGATGAACATGTGTGCCTCTGAACGAGTAGTTGAATTATTTTTTTATTAGTTTTATGGGATGCCCTGCAAAGATGTCTCACGTCTTGCCGCGCGATGTCATCCCCGCAAAAGCGCCGACACGATAGCACCAGCTCGCGTGGCAATCAAAGGTTTTTTTATCGGATGAGAAAGCCGCATGGCTAGCGGCTTTGCGGCAGTGTTTTACGCACATTTGGTGCGTTTTTATGACTTGACAGCAAGCGAAAGAAGAAAATCGACTCGCAACTGACGGCGCGTTGACGCCCCTGCCGGGGCGGCGCGGGAAGCAGGCGCGAGGGGCGGCCAGTGCAGAGGAAAAAATAAGTAAATCGCGCGGAAGAAGCTGGACGATATCACCGAATCCGCGAGCGGCAAAGCCGGACAAGCGCGACATTGTCCTGCCTGATCCCGGGATGGGAAGGCCGCATGGAATCCTGCGCTCTCAGGTAAGATGGTGCTGCGCACAAGCAGAACCCATTTCGATGAATGACCGGTCCAACCGGCCGCGCCGCTGCCGCGCATTGGCTTTCAGACCGTTGCGGCGCGCGGCAATGATGGAGAATCATGATGTTTGCCACAGAAAAATTCACCAACCCCGAAGCCGCCTATGCGCGCGTGCTGGCGATCTACGAGCACAACACGGCCATCCTGCGCGATGCCTTCCGCCAGTTTTCCAGCGGCCAGGCAATGCCGCAGCGGGTCCGTGCCTGTTATCCCTTCGTGCGCATCACCACCGAGAAATCCACCCACACCGATACCCGCCAGTCCTTCGGTTTCGTGGCCGGCCCCGGCTGTTACGAGACCACGCTCACGCGCCCCCAGCTGTTTCATCAGTACCTGCTCGCGCAGTTCAAGCTGGTGCTGCAGAACCATGACGTACCGCTGGAAGTGGGCGTAAGCGAGCTGCCGATCCCGGTGCACTTTGCCTTCCCCGAGGGGATCCACGTGGAGGGCAGTCTCGATCCGGAACATCTGCGCACGCTGCCCGACTGGTTCGATCTGCCCGATCTGGCAACCATGGATGACCGCATCGCCAATGGCACCTATGAAGTGGACAACGGCGCCTGGCGCGAAGGACCGCATCCGCTGGCGCTGTTCACCGGTCCGCGCATCGATTACTCGCTGCATCGCCTGCGCCACTATACGGCGACCTCGCCGGATCAGTTCCAGCGCTACGTGCTCTTCACCAACTATGCCTTCTATGTCGATGAATTCGTGCGCCTGGGCCGACGCCTGATGGAGCCGACCGACGATCCGGACGAGCTGGCCTATCGCCGCCAGTACACTGCCTTCGTCGAGCCCGGTAATGTCACCACCTGGAGTGCCAACCAGACCGGTACAGTGACCAGGCCAGTTTCCGGGGTGGCACCGGCACGGCAGCCGCAGATGCCGGCCTATCACCTGCAGCGCGCCGATGGCAGCGGCATCACCCTGGTCAACATCGGCGTGGGTCCGTCCAATGCCAAGACGGTTACCGACCACGTGGCGGTGCTGCGTCCGCATGGCTGGCTGATGCTGGGTCACTGCGCCGGACTGTCGGCTTCGCAGCGCATGGGCGATTACGTGCTGGCCCATGCCTATGTGCGCGATGATCACGTGCTCGATGATGACCTGCCGCTGTGGGTGCCCATCCCCGCCCTGGCCGAAGTGCAGCTGGCCTTGCAGGATGCGGTGGCCAGCATCACGCGGCTGGATGGCTATGAGTTGAAGCGCATCATGCGCACCGGGACGGTGGCTTCGGTCGATGACCGCAACTGGGAGCTGCGCGACCATCGCATGCCGCTGCTGCGCTTCTCGCAGAGCCGCGCCATCGCGCTGGACATGGAAAGCGCCACGGTGGCGGCCAACGGCTTCCGCTTCCGGGTGCCCTATGGCACGCTGCTGTGCGTCTCCGACAAGCCGCTGCATGGCGAAATCAAGTTGCCCGGCATGGCCAATACCTTCTACGAGCAGCGGGTGGCGCAGCACTTGCAGATCGGCATACGGGCACTGGAGCTCTTGCGCAACAACGGCATCGAACAGCTGCATAGCCGCAAGCTGCGCAGTTTTGCGGAGCCGGCGTTCCGCTGATCGCCACGCCGTCGCCAGCGCTTGCGCTTGCGCTACGAGCGACAACGCCCGCGACAGAAGATGTCGCGGGCGTTTTTGCCTGGCGGTACAGGAAGATCAGCGCGGCAGCCGATGCGTGATCGTCAGGCGATAGTAGAGTCCGGCGCCGATCAGCAGGGTCAGCGCCGCCACGCACAGCGAGGGCGTGAAGGAGCCGCTGCCGTGCACCAGGGCCGTAGCCAGCGGCGGACCTGCGATCTGGCCGATGCCATAGGCGGCGGTCATCAGGGCCATCAGGCTGCTGGCCTGCTCGCGGCGCAGGCGGCGTGCCTCGCGCATGCCGAACAGCGTGATGGCCGTGAAGGGCAGGCCCAGCAGCAGGCAGCTCAGCGCAAAGCCGGGTGCGCTGGGGAAGAGGATGGAGACCAGTACCCCTGCGGCCTGCATCAGGTAGGCTCCGGTCAGCAGCAGGCGCTGGTCACCCTGCACCGATAGCCGGGTGGCGCTGAAGGCCCCGGCGGCGACCGACAGCCCGAAGATGGGCCAGAAGTAATCCGGCCACGCCGAGCCCGGCAGCGCCTGGCGCGCGATCACCGGCAGGAAGGTCGCGGTGATGATGTAGCCGAATCCGGCGATGCCGTAGGCAATCACCTGGATCAGCACTTCACGCTTCTGGCTGGGCGATTCGGGTGCCGACGCATGGGCCGCAGGGCCGTCATGGGGATGCACATTGAGACCATGCCCGGCATCGAAGCTGAAGGCCTTCCACACCAGTGCCGTGAGACCCAGCGCGATTACGCCGAAGGCGATCCAGCCACCGGCGGCCAGCCAGCCGGCAGCGATCATCGGGCCCGAGAGCAGGCCGGTCAGTGCAATGCCCAGGCCGGGGCCGCAGAAGATCACGCCGCCCAGTTCGGGGCGGCCCAGTTGCGTGAGCTGTTGCAGGCACCAGCCGGCGGTGTAGACGAACACATAGGCGCTGGCCACGCCCGAGAGAAAACGCATCCACAGCCAGGCCCAGTCCTGATGCAGTACACCCATGCCCAGCGTGAGCAGGATGGTCACCACCAGACCGGCACGCAGCATGGCCACGCCGCGCTTGCTGCGATGGAAGGCACACAGCATGGCACCGGCGAAGTAGCCCAGATAGTTGGCCGTGGCCAGCCAGCCGCCCATCTGCAGCGAAAGACTGCCCTCATGCAGCATCATCGGCAGCAGGGGCGTGAAGGCGAAGCGGCCGATGCCCATCGCCACCGATAGCGCCACCATGCCGGACAGGCAGACTTTCCAGGCCAGCGCATGGAGGGAGGTGGCGGGGCGGGTGGCGGCGGGCTGGGTCATGGGCAGGTGCAAAGACATGGAGGTGAACAGGGGTCTATGCTATCGTCTTTCGGTCATTCCAAAAAATGAATAATCGGGATGACTTCATCTTGATTCAAGAACATCCATCGAGAACCTCGCCCGGAGCATCCCATGGAACTGGCCGAACTGGAAATCTTTCGCACCGTCGTCGCCGAGGGCGGCGTGACCCGTGCCGCCGAGCGGCTCAATCGCGTGCAATCCAATGTCACCACGCGCATCAAGCAGCTGGAAGAGTCCGTCGGGGTGCCGCTGTTCGTGCGGGACCGCCGCCGCCTGGTGCTCACGGCGGCCGGGGAAGCATTGCTGGACTACGCCGAACGCATCCTGGACCTGGTGCAGGAGGCGCGCGAGGTGGTAGCGCCCCAGAATCCGCGCGGACGCCTGCGCATCGGTTCCATGGAAAGCACGGCGGCCAGCCGCCTGCCGGCACCCCTGGCCGAGTTTCACCAGCGCTGGCCGGAGGTGCGGCTGGAGCTCTCCACCGGTCCGACCGACGTGCTCATCGCCGGGGTGCGCGCTTGCAAGCTCGATGCCGCGCTGGTGGCCGGGCCCATCGATGATCCGGCCTTCTCGGCCACCCCGCTCTACAAGGAAGAACTGCTGCTGGTGACGCCGCGCAGCCATCGGCGGGTGCGCTCGCCAGAGGATGTGATGCTCGATACCCTCATCGTCTTCGAGCAAGGCTGCGCCTACCGCCGCCATGCCGAAACCTGGTTCGCCAGCCATGGCCGCAGCCGTGACCTGGCACCGGTGCGCACGCTGGAACTGGCGTCCTATCACGCCATTCTGGCCTGCGTGGCGGCAGGCGCCGGGGTGGCCGTGGTGCCGCGCTCGGTGATCGCCATGCAGATGGAGCCGCACGGTTTTGCCACGCATTCGCTGGGCCGCGATGGTCGCGTCACCACTTACCTGGTCAGTCGGCGGGAACGCGGCTCTGCCGCCTTTCTGGCCTTGCGGGCTTTACTTGCGGCAAGTGTTTGATATATTGGATTCATGCCGCATTGTAGTTTCTTGCACCAAATATGTTCGCTGATGCAGCATATGAAGAGGGTGTAACGATTTGTAAAAACGGCTGCGACGGCTGGGCTATTTCCCTATATTGAAGTTCCCCCTCCATTCTCCCCCCCGAGAATGGGATTTACCCCACGGCTCGCAAGGGACGTGGGGTTTTTCTTTTGTCCCCGCGCTTTTTCTCCCATTCCGAACACTGCATTTCCCGTCATTTACGACATCGCCAGCCTGAACTTTAGCTCGGCAAGCGGGAGGGTTTTGATATGCACTATGGTGCATATATTTTGCTCTCTGTCCGTCGTCGTATCGTCCGTGATACCGGGCGGCATCATGGATCATTCTTGCGCCTGCCGGTGGGGCGAGGCGGGGTGCTGCCCACGATCAGGTTGCCGCGTGCGGCTGACTGGATCGCCAGCACGGCGGGATGGCTCAGCCTGCGCTCGACCGAGATCGCATAGAACTGTTCGCGGATGGCCTCGGTCTTGCCGATTTCCAGCAGTCCGTACTGCTTGCGGATCTGCCCGGCGATGGCCGTGGGGGCGGCGAAGATGCCCGCACCAGCGTCGCCGAAGGCCAGCAGCAGGGCGCCATCGTCAAATTCACCCGTGATCTGGGGGCGTATGCCTTCCTTTTCGAACCAGCGCAGCAGGCGTGGCCGTACCGCTGCATCTTCGCCCGGCATCAGGAAGGGCGCACCCTCCAGGCTGCGCGGAAAGCCCTTGCGGTAGCGCCGCGCCAGCTCGGGTGTGGCGAAGAAGCTGGTATCGCATTCGCCCAGCAGGTGATGGTAGCCGCGCACGTCCACATTGGGCGGCATGGGACTGTCGGCGATGATGATGTCCAGCTTGTGGATGGCCAGGTCGGCCAGCAGGACGTCGAGCTTGCCTTCGCGGCAGATGATGCGGATCGGATCCTGCATCGCCAGCGCACTTTCCAGCAGCAGGTAGGCGATCGCCTTGGGGACTGCATCGGCCACGCCCACGCGCAATTGCAGGGTGCGCCCACCGGGGCGCAGGCGCAGCGCTTCTTCCAGCTCCTCGCCCAGGCTGAAGATGCGTTCGGCGTAATCGAACACCATGCGGCCTTCGTCATTGAGTTCCAGCCGCCGTCCGACCCGCTTGAAGAGCTTGTAGCCCAGCGATTGCTCGAACAGGCTGATCTGGCCGCTGATGGTCTGCGCCGTCAGGTGCAGGCGCTCGCTGGCGCGCGCTACACCGCCGGTCTTGGCGACGGTCCAGAAGTAGTGGAGATGCTTGTAGTTTAGACTGGCCATGGGATGCGTCCTGGTTCCGGGGTGTTGTCGATACTTCGGTTTTCCCGAAGAATTATCTCAAAATATTCGAATTTTCATTCATTCCGGTTTGGCCTAAAGTAGCGCCTTGTCAGGTGCGGTTGGGAGTTGTCGCCGTGCCGGGCATCGTTGCCAACACTGGAAGAAGGAGAAGCCTGATGAAATGTCCCGTCTGTACATCTCACAACCTGCTGATTTCGGAACGTCAGGGCATCGAGATTGATTACTGCCCGCAATGCCGGGGCGTGTGGCTGGACCGCGGCGAGCTGGACAAGCTGATCGAGCGTTCCGCTGCCAGCCAGGCCGGCGCAGCGCTTGCCCAGCCGGCTGCGCGGGCGCCGATGCACACGCCGCCGCCCGCCCACGATGCCCGCTTCGGGCACGGCGGGCATGGATATGAATACAAGCGCAAGAAAAAGGGCTTCCTGGGCGAAATCTTCGACTTTGATTGAAGATTTTTTCCCGAAACCGATAACCGAAGCCGCCATCGGGCGGTGAACAAGAAGAGAGAGGTCTGACGTGAACGGTGTAGAAAGTTTCGCAAGCCTGCCCATGTGGATAGGTTTCATCGTCTTCGTGCTGGGGATGCTGGCGGTGGACATGTTCGCCCTGGGCGGGCGCAATGCCCACCGGGTTTCCCCCAGGGAGGCGCTGGGCTGGTCGGTGGTATGGGTGTCGCTGGCCTTCATCTTCGCCGGCCTGATGTGGTGGTATCTCGATGCCAACGTGGGCCGCGAGTTCGCCAACCAGAAGGGCGCCGAGTTCCTCTCCGGCTACCTGATCGAGAAGGCGCTGTCGGTGGACAACATCTTCGTGTTCCTGATGATCTTCAGCTATTTCGCCGTGCCGCCTGAAATGCAGCGTCGCGTGCTGCTCTACGGTGTGATCGGTGCCATCGTCATGCGCGCCGTGATGATCCTGCTGGGTGCCTGGATGATCGCGCAGTTCAGCTGGATCCTGTATGTGTTCGGTGCCTTCCTGGTCTTTACCGGCGTGAAGATGCTGATCTTTGCCGACAAGGAAGCTGACCTGGGCGACAACCCGCTGCTGCGCTGGCTGCGTGGCCACATGAAGATCAGTGACAACTATGACGGCGAAAACTTCACCACCCGCATCAATGGCGTGCGCTATTTCACCCCGCTGATGCTGGTGCTGCTGCTGATCGAGATTTCCGATGTGATCTTTGCTGTCGACAGTATCCCGGCCATCTTCGCCATCACCAAGGATCCGTTCATCGTCTTCACCTCGAACATGTTCGCCATCATGGGCTTGCGGGCGCTGTACTTCCTGCTGGCCGATTCGGCAGAGCGCTTCCACCTGCTCAAGTACGGCCTGGCCCTGGTGCTGTTGTTCGTCGGCGGCAAGATGCTGGCCTCCTACTGGTTCCACGTGCCGGTGCTGGTGTCGCTGTCCATCGTCGGTGCCATCCTGGTGGTTTCCATCATCGCCAGCCTGGTCCTGAGCAAGGACAAGGGCAAGGAAAAGATCGCGAACTGATTGCGTCTTGCAAGAAATTCAACGTGGGGCTTGACCGGCTGGAGCAATCTGGCCGGTTTTTTTATGCGCGCATGAAGCATTCTTCCATCGATGCCAATTGAGCATCATGCGTTTATTGGGGACGGAGTGCATTAGAATGTCCGCTCCATTCACCGGTTTGCAGCGTCTGCCATGGCCCGCCTTCCCCGACTCGTCGTTCCGCACCAACCCCATCACATCATCCAGCGCGGCCATGATGGCCTGGTGGTCTTCCGCGATGCGGATGACCATGTGGCCTTCCTGGGCTGGCTCAAGGAGGCCGCCAGGCAATTCAAGGTGGCGGTGCACGCCTATGTGCTCATGCCCGACCACCTGCACCTGCTGGCGACGCCCTCCGACGACCAGGGCCTGGCACGGATGATGCAATGGATAGGGCGCCACTATGTCCCGTATTTCAACCAGAAGCATGGACGCAGCGGCACGCTGTGGCAGGGGCGCTACCGCGCCACCGTCATCGACGCCGAGCTCTACCTGCTGGCGGTCTGCCGCTACATCGAGCTCAACCCCGTGCGCAAGGGCCTGGTGGCCAGTCCCGGGGAGTATCCGTGGTCCAGCTACATGCACCATATCGGCGCCAGGCAGGATGGGTTGATCACCGATCATCCTCAGTATTGGTCGATTGGCAATACTCCCTTCGATCGCGAGATCGCCTATCGCCAGCTCACCGAAGAGGGACTGGCGCGCGCCGAAGTGGAGCGCATCACCGATGCCACGCTCAAGGGTTGGGCGCTGGGATCGGAGGATTTCAAGCAGTCCCTGGAGCGCCAGACGCACCGGCGCGTCAGCCCGGCCAAGCGGGGACGTCCCGCCACTGTTCGTATTGCGGGCGAGGCAGATGAAGTATCCGCGCAGCAAGAATCGTGAACTTTAAAAAATAAGTCTTTTAAATCAACGACTTGAATTCGCTTTTCTTTACTATGTCCCCAATTTAAAAATCCTGAAAATATTGTGGATTTAAATTGCACTCAGACCCTAATTATTTTCATTGAACTATTGGGTGCAGTGCACTATTCTTCAAATCCTTACTGTCAATGTGGTGGAGTTCCGTTATGCACGCGCAAGGCCTTTACGACCCAGCAAATGAACATGACGCCTGTGGCGTCGGTTTCATCGCCCACATCAAGGGCAAGAAAACCCATTCCATCGTTGACCAGGGTTTGCTCATCCTGAAGAACCTGGACCACCGGGGTGCTGTCGGTGCCGACCCGTTGATGGGTGACGGTGCCGGTATCCTGATCCAGATCCCCGACCAGTATTACCGTGAAGAGATGGCCAGGCAGGGCGTGGACCTGCCGCCGCCCGGTGAATACGGCGTGGGCATGATCTTCCTGCCCAAGGAAAACGCTTCCCGCATTGCCTGTGAACAGGAAATCGAACGCGCGGTGCTGGCCGAAGGCCAGATCGTGCTGGGCTGGCGCGATGTGCCGGTGGACCGCGACATGCCGATGTCGCCCACCGTGCGCGAAAAAGAGCCGGTGATCCGCCAGATCTTCATCGGCCGTGGTCCGGACGTGATGGTCACCGATGCGCTGGAACGCAAGCTGTACGTGATCCGCAAGTCGTCCGGCCACGCCATCCAGGCGCTGAACCTGTTGCACGGCAAGGAATTCTTCGTGCCCTCGATGTCGGCCCGCACCGTGGTCTACAAGGGCCTGCTGCTGGCCGACCAGGTCGGCGTGTACTACAAGGATCTGCAGGACGAGCGCTGCGTCTCCGCGCTGGCCCTGGTGCACCAGCGCTTCTCCACCAACACCTTCCCGGAATGGCCGTTGGCCCACCCGTACCGCCTGATCGCCCACAACGGTGAAATCAACACCGTCAAGGGCAACTTCAACTGGATGCGCGCCCGCGAAGGCGTGATGCAGTCTGCCGTGCTGGGTTCGGACCTGAAGAAGCTGTTCCCGCTGATCTATGAAGGCCAGTCCGACACCGCCAGCTTCGACAACGCGCTGGAACTGCTGGTCATGGCCGGCTATCCGCTGCCGCAGGCGATGATGATGATGGTCCCCGAAGCCTGGGAAAACCACACCTCGATGGACGACAACCGCCGCGCCTTCTACGAATACCACGCCGCCATGATGGAACCGTGGGACGGCCCCGCTGCGCTGGCCTTCACCGACGGTCGCCACATCGGTGGCACGCTGGACCGCAACGGCCTGCGTCCGGCGCGCTACATCGTCACCGATGACGACCTGGTGGTGATGGCTTCCGAATCCGGCGTGCTGCCCATTCCCGAATCCAAGATCATCCAGAAGTGGCGCCTGCAGCCGGGCAAGATGTTCCTGATCGACCTGGACGCCGGCCGCATCATCGACGACAAGGAACTCAAGGACACCTACGCCAACGCCAAGCCCTACAAGCAGTGGATCAACTCGGTGCGCGTCAAGCTGGACGAGTTGAAGGAAGAGCCGCGTCAGCCTTCTTCGCCGTTGAAGCTGCTGGACCTGCAGCAGGTCTTCGGCTACACCCAGGAAGACGTCAAGTTCCTGATGGCCCCCATGGCCAGCGGTGGCGAGGAAGCCATCGGCTCCATGGGCAATGACTCGCCGCTGGCGGTCATGTCCAACAAGAACAAGCCGCTGTACAACTACTTCCGCCAGCTGTTCGCGCAGGTGACCAACCCGCCCATCGACCCGATCCGCGAAGCGCTGGTCATGTCGCTGGTGTCCTTCATCGGTCCCAAGCCCAACCTGCTGGACACCAACAACATCAACCCGCCGATGCGCCTGGAAGTGTCGCAGCCGGTGCTGGACTACGACGATATCGCCAAGCTGCGCAACATCAGCGCGCACAGCGGCGGCAAGTTCAAGTCCTACGAACTGAACATCTGCTATCCGGTCGCCTGGGGCAAGGAAGGCATCGAAGCCCGCCTGGCCTCGCTGTGCGCCAAGGCCGTCGATGCGGTCAAGTCGGGCCACAACATCCTGATCATCTCGGACCGCAAGGTCGATGCCGACCAGCTGCCGATCCCGGCACTGCTGGCCACTTCGGCCATCCACCAGCACCTGGTCAGCAAGGGCCTGCGCACCTCCACCGGCCTGGTTGTGGAAACCGGCTCGGCCCGCGAAACGCACCACTTCGCCCTGCTGGCAGGCTATGGCGCCGAAGCGATCCACCCGTACCTGGCGATGGATACGCTGGCCGATCTGGCCAAGGGTCTGCCGGGCGACCTCTCGCCTGAGAAGGCCATCTACAACTTCCAGAAGGCAGTCGGCAAGGGCTTGCTGAAGGTCATGTCCAAGATGGGCATCTCGACCTACATGTCCTACTGCGGCGCGCAGATCTTCGAAGCCATCGGCCTGTCCAAGGCTCTGGTGGACAAGTACTTCAAGGGTACCGCCTCCAACGTCGAAGGCATCGGCGTGTTCGAAGTGGCCGAAGAAGCGCTGCGCCTGCATACCGCTGCCTTCAGCGCCGACCCGGTGCTGGCCAACGCACTGGATGCCGGTGGCGAATACGCCTTCCGTATCCGTGGCGAAGAGCACATGTGGACTCCGGATGCGATCGCCAAACTGCAGCACTCGACCCGTTCGAACAGCTACAACACCTACAAGGAATACGCCCAGATCATCAACGACCAGTCCAAGCGCCACATGACGCTGCGCGGCCTGTTCGAGTTCAAGATCGACCCGTCCAAGGCGATCTCGATCGATGAAGTGGAACCGGCCAAGGAAATCGTCAAGCGTTTTGCCACCGGCGCCATGTCGCTGGGCTCGATCTCGACCGAAGCCCACGCCACGCTGGCCATCGCCATGAACCGTATCGGTGGCAAGTCCAACACCGGCGAAGGTGGTGAAGACGTCAACCGTTATCGCAACGAGTTGAAGGGCATCCCCATCAAGCAAGGTGCGACCCTGGCGTCGGAAATCGGCAAGGAACACATCGAAGTCGACATCCCGCTGCAAGAAGGCGACTCGCTGCGTTCGCGCATCAAGCAGGTGGCGTCGGGCCGTTTCGGCGTGTCCGCCGAATACCTGATCTCGGCCGACCAGATCCAGATCAAGATGGCCCAGGGCGCCAAGCCCGGTGAAGGCGGCCAACTGCCCGGCCACAAGGTCTCGGAATACATCGCCAAGCTGCGCGTGTCGGTGCCGGGCGTGGGTCTGATCTCGCCGCCGCCGCACCATGACATCTACTCCATCGAGGATCTGGCCCAGCTGATCCACGACCTGAAGAACGTCAACCCGCGCGCTTCCATCTCGGTCAAGCTGGTCTCCGAAGTGGGTGTCGGTACCGTCGCTGCCGGCGTGGCCAAGGCCAAGTCGGATCACGTGGTCATCGCCGGTCACGATGGCGGTACCGGTGCTTCGCCGCTGTCCTCGATCAAGCATGCCGGTTCCCCGTGGGAACTGGGCCTGGCGGAAACCCAGCAGACCCTGGTCCTGAACGGCCTGCGCAACCGTATCCGCGTGCAGGCTGACGGCCAGATGAAGACCGGCCGCGACGTCGTCATCGGCGCCATGCTGGGCGCGGACGAATTCGGTTTCGCCACCGCACCGCTGGTGGTCGAAGGCTGCATCATGATGCGCAAGTGCCACCTGAACACCTGCCCGGTGGGCGTGGCCACGCAAGATCCGGTGCTGCGCGCCAAGTTCTCCGGCAAGCCGGAACACGTGGTCAACTTCTTCTTCTTCATCGCCGAAGAAGCACGCCAGATCATGGCGCAACTGGGCATCCGCAAGTTCGATGACCTGATCGGCCGTGCCGACCTGCTGGACCGTTCCAAGGCAATCGCGCACTGGAAGGCCAAGGGCCTGGACTTCAGCCGCATCTTCCATCAGCCCGAGTCGAAGCTGCCGGTGTACCACACCGACGTGCAAGACCACGGTCTGGACAAGGCGCTGGACCACAAGCTGATCGCACAAGCGAAGATCGCGCTGGAAAAGGGCGAGAAGGTTTCCTTCATCTCCCCGATCAAGAACCTCAACCGCACCGTCGGCGCTATGCTCTCGGGTGAAGTGGCCAAGCGTTACGGCGACGAAGGCCTGCCGGACGACACCATCCACATCCAGCTGCAAGGCACCGCAGGCCAGTCCGCTGGCGCCTTCCTGGCCAAGGGCGTGACCCTGGACCTGGTCGGCGAAGGCAACGACTACGTCGGCAAGGGCTTGTCGGGTGGCCGCATCATCGTGCGTCCCAACACCGAGTTCCGTGGCCGTGCCGTGGACAACATGATCTCCGGCAATACCGTCCTGTACGGCGCCATCAGTGGTGAAGCCTTCATCAACGGCGTGGCCGGCGAGCGTTTCGCCGTGCGCAACTCCGGCGCCACTGCGGTGGTGGAAGGCACGGGCGACCACGGTTGCGAATACATGACCGGTGGCACCGTGGTGGTGCTGGGCAATACCGGCCGCAACTTCGCTGCCGGTATGTCGGGTGGTATCGCCTACGTGTATGACCCGGAAGGTGATTTCGCCGGCAAGTGCAATACCTCGATGGTCAGCCTGGAGAAGGTCTTGTCCGACACCGAACAGGAGCAGACCCTGGGCCGCAACATCTGGCACAGCCTGCTGCGCGGTGGCGAACGCCAGACCGACGAAGCCATCCTGCGCGGCTTGATTGAACGCCACTTCAAGTACACCGGCAGCACGCGTGCGCGCTACCTGCTGGATAACTGGGCGGCGTCGCGCGCCAAGTTCGTCAAGGTGTTCCCGACCGAGTACAAGCGTGCGCTGGCCGAACTGGCCGCCGCTGCCGAAACGAAGAAGGAAAAGGTCGCCGCCTGATCTTCAGGCAGTGATCGGACTAATCAATCAAGCACGCCGGCGGGCGTGGCGCCACCGAGAGTGAGAGCGCAGCCCGCCGCATCCTTAGCGAGAATGTGAGAGGAAAATGGGAAAAGCAACCGGTTTCATGGAGTACCAGCGCCTGAAAGAGGCCAGCGAGGCACCTGCCGCGCGTACCAAGCATTACAAGGAATTCGTCCTGCACCTCAGCGACGCCGACGCCAAGATCCAGGGCGCGCGCTGCATGGACTGCGGCATCCCCTTCTGCAACAACGGCTGCCCGGTCAACAACATCATTCCCGACTGGAATGATCTGGTCTATCGCGGCAACTACAAGGAAGCCCTGGACACCCTGCACCAGACCAACAACTTCCCCGAGTTCACCGGCCGCATCTGCCCGGCACCCTGCGAAGCCGCCTGCACCCTGGGCATCAACAACGACGCCGTAGGCATCAAGTCGATCGAGCACTTCATCATCGACAAGGGCTGGGAAAACGGCTGGGTGGTGCCGCAACCTGCTGCGGTCAAGACCGGCAAGAAAGTTGCCGTGGTCGGCTCCGGTCCTGCCGGCCTGGCCGCTGCCCAGCAACTGGCGCGCGCCGGTCACGACGTGACCGTGTTCGAAAAGAATGACCGCGTCGGCGGCCTGCTGCGTTATGGCATCCCCGACTTCAAGATGGAAAAGTCGCACATCGACCTGCGCGTGGAACAGATGAAGGCCGAAGGCGTGAGCTTCCGTACCGGCGTTTTCGTCGGCAAGGAATTCCCCGAGACCGTCAACAACTGGTCCAAGGAATCCGTCACTCCCGAAGAACTGAAGAAGGAATTCGATGCCGTCGTCATCGCCGGTGGTGCAGAGTCCCCGCGTGACCTGCCGGTGCCGGGCCGCGAGCTGAAGGGTGTGCATTTCGCCATGGATTTCCTGCCGCTGCAGAACAAGGTCAATGCCGGCGACAAACTGAAGAACCAGATCATGGCCACCGGCAAGAACGTGGTCGTCATCGGCGGTGGCGACACCGGCTCCGACTGCGTCGGTACCTCCAACCGTCATGGTGCTGCCTCGGTGACTCAGTTCGAACTGATGCCGCAACCGCCGGAGTCCGAAAACAAGCCGCTGGTCTGGCCTTACTGGCCGATCAAGCTGCGTACCTCTTCCTCCCACGAGGAAGGTTGCGCACGTGACTTCGCAGTGACCACCAAGCGCCTGGAAGGCAAGGGCGGCAAGGTCGAGAAGCTGATCGCCGCACGTGTCGAGTTCAAGGACGGCAAGATGGTCGAAGTACCCGATTCGGAATTCGAGATCAAGGCTGACCTGGTGCTGCTGGCCATGGGCTTCGTCTCGCCGGTGCAGCAGGTACTGGATGCCTTCGGCGTCGAGAAGGATGCGCGCGGCAATGCCAAGGCCACTACCGATGGCGAAGGCTGCTACAAGACTTCGGTGGACAAGGTCTTTGCGGCCGGTGACATGCGTCGTGGCCAGTCGCTGGTGGTGTGGGCGATCCGCGAAGGCCGCCAGTGCGCACGTGCAGTCGATGAGTTCCTGATGGGTTCTTCGCTGCTGCCGCGCTGATGCGCTTGGCTGCCCCGGCGATGCGCGCCGGATGTTTCATATGATTTATATGTTTTATATGATTTATATGGTTTAAAAAGTAGTGCGGAAAGTTTGTGTGACTCTGGACCCGGAACGACGCAAGTCGGTCCGGGTTTTTTTTCGTCCCCCGGCCAGCGTCCCATGCGGTGCGGCGGCGCGTGTAAAATGGCCCATCGCCGCACGTCGGCACCACTCCTACGCACATCGCAATGGCAACTCCGATCCGTTATAGCATCACGTCCCTCGATCCAGCTTCCCACCTTTACGACGTCAGCATCACGGTCGATGCGCCGTCCGCCGATGGGCAGCTGTTCTCGCTGCCGGCCTGGATTCCGGGCAGCTACATGATCCGCGAGTTCGGCAAGAACATTGTGCAACTGCGTGGTCAATCCAATGGCCGCAAGGTGGCAGTGAAGAAGCTGGACAAGCACACCTGGCAAGCCGCCCCCTGCAAGGGCGCGCTCACGCTGCACTATCAGGTGTATGCCTGGGACTTGTCGGTGCGCACGGCCCACCTGGACCGTACGCATGGCTTCTTCAATGGCACCAGCGTCTTCCTGGCCGCGCATGGTTTCGAGGATGGTGAGCAGGTGGTCGATATCGTCCGTCCGGAAGGGGAGGACTTCAAGCGCTGGCGCGTGGCCACGGCCATGCCGGAACTCAAGGCCAAGCGCTATGGTTTCGGGACTTACGTCGCACCGAACTACGATGCACTGATCGATCATCCGGTAGAAATCGGTGACTTCGCATTGGCCACCTTCCAGGCCCATGGCGTGCCACATGATGTGGTCATCACGGGCCGCGTCCCCAATCTCGACATGGCTCGCCTGTGCGACGACCTCAAGAAGATCTGCGAGGCCCAGATCGCCTTCTTCGAGCCGCGCAGCAAGCGTGCGCCCATGGATCGCTATGTCTTCATGACGCTGGCCGTGGGCGATGGCTACGGCGGTCTTGAGCACCGTGCGTCGACCGCACTGATCTGCTCGCGCGCCGACCTGCCGGTCAAGGGCAAGCCGGAGCAGACCGATGGCTACCGCACTTACCTCGGCCTGTGCAGCCATGAGTATTTCCACACTTGGAACGTCAAGCGCATCAAGCCCGCAGTGTTCGCTCCCTACGACCTGCGCCAGGAAAACTATACTTCGCTGCTGTGGCTCTTCGAGGGTTTCACCAGTTATTACGACGATCTGTTCCTGGTGCGCACCGGTGTCATCGATGTCGACAATTACCTCAAGCTGCTCGGCAAGACCGTCACCGGCGTGTTGCGTGGGACCGGGCGCAAGAAGCAGAGCGTGGCCGAGTCCAGTTTCGATGCCTGGGTGAAGTATTACCGCCAGGATGAGAATGCCAGCAATTCCGTCGTCAGCTACTACACCAAGGGTTCGCTGGTGGCATTGGGGCTGGACCTGAGCATTCGTAGCCAGACCCGTGGGCGACGCTCGCTGGATGATGTGATGCGCGGCCTGTGGGCGCGTTATGGGCGCGACTTCTACAACGGCAAGGCGCAGGGTGTTCCGGAAGATGAGATTCTGGCCCTGATGGAGGAGTTGAGCGGTGCCGATCTGAAGCGCTTCCATGACCGCCACATCCATGGCACCGAGGACGTGCCGCTGGAGGATCTGCTGCCTGCCTTCGGCGTGGCCTATGAAGCCAGCCTGCCGGCCGATGCCAGACCATGGCTCGGTGCGCGTATCGGCAAGGAAGGGGGCGATGCCAAGCTGGCCGCCGTGTATGAAGGCGGGCCGGCGATGCAGGCCGGACTGTCGGCGGGCGACAAGCTGGTGGCCATCGATGGCCTGCGCGTACCGGCCTCGGGACCTGACGGTTTGCTGGCCCGTTATCGCCTGAACGACACCGTACGTGTCCACGCCTTCCGTCGTGATGAACTCATGGAGTTCAGCGTCAGGCTCAAGTCCGATAGCGCGCCGCAGGTCAGCCTCAAGATGCTGGGCAAGCCGGTGGCGGTGCTGCGTCTGCGCAAGGCCTGGCTCAACAGCAGTAAATAATTTACTGATGTTGCGCCGGTCCGCATGGGCCGGCGCACTTTTGGCGTCCTGCCATTTCTGCTTGTTTGAAAAATTGCATTGAGGAAAATCTCCTGTAAGATGAGAATCCCGCAGAGCTTGCGTTGCGCATAAGAGCACTGGCCAATCAGGCACAGGCCGCACGCCTTCTCTGTTTTTCGGGCTGACCCACGACGGCCCGTCATTTCATCCACAAGGAGAGGTATGAGTATCCTGGAGTTAAGTCTGATCGTGGCCGTCGCGGCCATTCTGCTGCTGGTTCTGATCATCGCCATCACGCTGCGCCGCGTGGTGCCGACCAACATGGTCCACATCGTGCAGACCTCGCATTCAAGCACCCCCTACGGACGCGGCAAGCCCGCCGGCAATACCTACTACGCCTGGCCCAGCTGGGTGCCCAAACTGGGCATCACGGTGACCGAATTCCCCGAGAGCATTTTCCAGGTCGCGCTGAACAACTACGAAGCCTATGACAAGGAGCGTCTGCCCTTCGTCATCGATGCCGTGGCCTTCTTCCGCGTCGACAATGCCGAGACGGCGGCGCAACGCGTAGCCACCTTCGATGCCTTGCACACCGACCTCAAGGCTGTGCTGCAGGGCGCGGTGCGTCGCGTGCTGGCCACCAATGCGCTGGAAGACATCATGCAGTCGCGCGCCGAACTGGGCGCGCAATTCACGATGGAGGTACAGGAGCAGATCTCGCAATGGGGCGTGCTGCCGGTGAAGACCATTGAATTCATGGACCTGCGCGACGCCAATGGCAGCACCGTCATCAACAACGTGATGGCCAAGGAAAAGTCGCGCATCGAGATGGAAAGCCGGGTCAAGGTTGCCGAAAACCAGCGTCAGGCAGAGCTGGCCGAGATTGATGCCAAGCGGACCGTGGAAGTGCAGCGTCAGGATGCGGCCCAGCAGATTGGCCTGCGTACGGCGGAAAAGGAAAAGCAGGTCGGTATCGCCAACGAGCAGGCCCAGCAGGAAATCAAGGCCGCTGCCAAGACCACCACCGAGCGCGACATGGATGTGAAGAAGGTGCAGGAAGTGCGCGGCGCCGAAATCGCACGCGATGTGGCGGCGGTGCGGGCCGAGCAGGAGAAGCAGGTGGCGGTGGTCAATGCGGATGCGCAGAAGCAGGTGCAGGTCATCAATGCTGACGCCCAGAAGCAGGCGGTCACCACCCGGGCCGAGGGTGACCTCGCCGCTGCGCTCAAGGAAGCTGATGGTGTGCGCGCGCGTGGTGAGGCCGCAGCCGCCGCCGAGCAGGCCATGCTGATGGCACCCGTGACCACGCAGATCCAGCTGGCCAAGGAGATCGGTGCCAATGCCGGTTACCAGCAATACCTGATCACCATCAAGCAGGTCGAAGTGGGACGTGACGTCGGTATCGAAATGGCGCGCGCCATGCAGCATGCGGACCTGAAGGTGATCGCCAATGCCGGCGACATGCAGCAGGGCGTGGCCAAGTTGGGCGACCTCTTTACGCCCGCCGGCGGCACCAAGCTGACCGGTATGCTCGCCGCCCTGAGCCAGACGCCGGAGGGCAAGCAGTTCCTCGATCACGTGGCGCCGCTGCTGGCCAAGGGGGGCACTACCGGCGCGCTGGTCGGGGCCGCGACCCGGAATCCTGCGGCGGCAGCATTGGCCGGTGAGGCCGCAGAAAAATGAAGGGAAAGAAGTGGGGAGAAGAGAAGCTTGATATCGAGTCAGCTCATCTCTCCCCCATCTAGAACGCATCTCACGCCTATTTATGAAATGGGTTCTAGCATCAGAGCCCGTTAACGAAAAAACCCGCCAACGCAAATTGGCGGGTTTTTTCTTGCAGCGGAAAAAGCGAATTACTTGGCTTCTTCAGCGCCGCCAGCAGCTTCACCTTCAGCGGCCACTTGACCAGCCGGCACGGTGGCGGTGGCGATGGTCAGGTTTTCCTGGGTCACGGCGGTCACGCCGTTGGGCAGCTTCAGGTCAGCCAGGTGGATCGATTGACCGACGTCCAGCTTGGCCAGGTCGACTTCGATGAACTCAGGCAGGTTCTTCGGCAGGCAGGTCACGTCCAGTTCGGCAGCCACGTGGCTGATGATGCCGGCGTGCAGCTTGACGGCCGGCGAGATCTCGGCGTTCACGAAGTGCAGGGGCACCTTGGTGTGCAGCTTCTGGGAAGCATCCACGCGTTGGAAGTCAACGTGCAGGACCAGTTGCTTGAACGCGTGGACTTGGAAGTCACGCAGCAGCACTTGCTCGACCTTGCCGTCGATTTCCAGGTCCAGGATGGACGAGTGGAAGGTTTCCTTCTTCAGGGCGTGGTACAGCGCGTTGTGGTCAACAGCGATGTTGGTCGGGGCAGCGGTGCCACCGTAGACGATACCCGGGGTTTGACCCGCGCGACGCAGGCGGCGGCTCGCTCCGGTGCCCTGTTCATTACGCGGAAAGGCGATGACTTTCATTTGATAACTCCAATGTTGGCGGAGCTCGTCGTGGAATCATTCCATGGACGGTTGCCCCGTGAGATAAATATTCCCCGCGACCAGGGAATACGAAAAAACCTCGCTACGAAAAAACGCAGCGAGGCGAATGCAAAATCTTATTCAGCAAACAGCGACATCACCGAGTCACCCTTGGTGATGCGCTTGAAGGTCTCGGCCAGCAGGTCGGCGCAGGTCAGCTGACGCACCTTCGGGCAGCCGCGTGCAGCAGGCGAGAGCGGAATGGTGTCGGTAACGACCAGTTCATCCAGCGGCGAATTGGCAATGCGCTCGATCGCCGGACCCGACAGCACCGGGTGTGTACAGTAAGCCACGACCTTCTTGGCACCGCGTTCCTTCAACACTTCAGCAGCCTTGGTCAGGGTGCCGGCGGTATCGACCATGTCATCCATGATGACGCAGTTGCGGCCTTCGACTTCACCGATGATGTTCATCACTTCGGAGACGTTGGCCTTGGGACGACGCTTGTCGATGATGGCCAGGTCGCAGTTCAGACGCTTGGCCAGCGCACGGGCGCGCACCACGCCGCCCACGTCGGGCGAAACGACCAGCAGGTCGTCGTAGTTCTTGTTGACCAGGTCACCCAGCAGGATCGGCGAGGCGTAGATGTTGTCCACCGGGATATCGAAGAAGCCCTGGATCTGGTCTGCGTGCAGATCCATGATCAGGACGCGCTCGACGCCGGCTTCCTGCAGCATGTTGGCCACGACCTTGGCCGAGATGGCAACCCGCGCCGAACGCGGGCGGCGGTCCTGGCGGGCATAGCCGAAGTAGGGGATGGCGGCGGTGATGCGACCGGCCGATGCGCGCTTCAAGGCGTCGACCATGATCATGATTTCCATCAGGTTGTCATTGGTCGGTGCGCAGGTGGACTGCAGCACGAAGACGTCCTTGCCGCGAACGTTTTCATTGATCTCGACCATGACTTCGCCGTCGGAGAACTTGGAAACGTTGGCCTTGCCCAGCGGGATACCGAGTTTCTCAGCGACGCCGCGCGCCAGTTCGGGGTTGGCGTTGCCCGTAAAAACCATCAGGTTCTCAAGTGCCATGTGGGTATCCCTGAATGCAATCGTTAAAAAGTCGAAAAGCCGACAATGCTTGACTTGTTCGGTCTCACATTGACGGCTTATTTTTCTGACTGGACCCGGGCCTCAATGAAAGGCCTGTCCGAATTAAATGGCAGGGGAACAAGGATTCGAACCTTGGAATGCCGGAATCAAAATCCGGTGCCTTAACCAGCTTGGCGATTCCCCTACGCAACTTGCTGTTTGCCGTGCCGGCGCGCTCATCATCAGGCGCTGCGTCTTCGTCAAACCAATTCTCAATTTCAATTCTTTATCACGACTGCACTAAATGGGCGAGAGGATGTTCCTGCATCGCTTTGGCTTTCCAGCCGATCCAGCGCGAAGGCAACTGCTTGAGCACTTCGTCTGCCTCATGTTCGTGTTCGAATGCACAAAACACACAGGCGCCAGATCCGGTCATCCTTGCACTCCCGAATTTGCCCAGCCACTCGACTGCCGCTGCCACTTCGGGGAAATGTGCACTTGCCACCATTTCCAGATCGTTCTTCCCGAAGCTGGAAGCAACTTGTTTCGTCGCATCAGGAAAGTCCGTTATTCTGACGGGTTGCGTATCCCTTGTCAACAACTTTGAAGAAAAAATTATCGAAGTTGGAACAGATACGCCCGGCTCGATCACCACATACCAGCAATCTGCCGTACGCAGTGCCGACAATTCTTCGCCCACACCTTCGGCGAAAGCATTGCGACCGAACAGGAAGAAGGGAACATCGGCACCCAGCTTCAAGCCCATCTCCATCAGCGAGGCGCGATTGTAGCCGCATTTCCATAGATGATTCAAGACCAACAGCGTCGTGGCCGCATCGGAAGAACCGCCACCGACACCGCCGCCCATGGGCAGCAGCTTGTGCACCGTGATGTCGGCGCCCAGGTGCGGCTGGCCGCTGGCCTGGCGCAGCAGGTGCGCGGCGCGGATGACCAGGTCGGATTGCTCGGGCACGCCGGCGACCTCATTGGTACGGCGGATCTGCCCATCCTCACGCAGACTGAAGTCGAGCGTGTCGCAACGGTCGATGAGCTGGAAGGCCGATTGCAGCAGGTGATAGCCGTCCGCACGACGACCGGTCACGTGCAGGAACAGGTTGAGCTTGGCCGGCGCCGGGCAGGCGGTGAGGGTGGTGGTCATGCTTGGTACGGATTCTTCAGTTGAGGAGCGGGCTGGATGAAGGGCTCTCAGGGTTTCTTCCAGCCGTCGATGGCGATGCGGATCGCCACCTTGCCGGCCTGCGTGGTATTGCGGGTCAGGTCGATGCGCTTGGGCCGCGTCTGGCCGCTGGCGGCATCGCTTTCCCAGTTGGCATAGGTGACGCGCCAGCCATCACGGGTGGTGAAGCTGGCGTCGTTCTCGCCCGCCCTGGCCACGAAGGGCTTGCCGTTGGCATCGATGCCGCTGCCCTGCAGCCATTGGCGCATGCCGGAGACCGGCAGCGGCCAGCCCAGCGATTGCGCGGCCAGCGCATCCACATCGGCGGCCACCTGCGGTGCTCGGCCCGACTGCACCAGCGTGGCGATGCCGGGCTTGACGTTGATGGTGGCCACCGTCTGGCCCAGCGGCGAGAACATCTCCAGGTTCAGCTCTTGCGGGGTCTGCTTCCAGAAGAAGCTGCCATGCAGGGATTGCGGACGCTCATCCTGTTCGTACTGTACCGAGATACGGCCATCGATCTCGATGCTGCTCTGGTAGGCCGGTGCGGTCGCGCCAGGGGATACCGCATCCCGGGATACCGTGGCGCAACCGCCCAGCAGAGCGACCAGACAGAGGGCAGCCCCCCTCTGGAAAGCGCGTGTTTTGCTCATAACTTCACATTCAGACGCGCCAGCGTGCTTTTCAGGACTTCATTGCCAGGTTCCTTGAGGCTGACTTCGCGCCAAATCTTGCGTGCTTCGTCCTGCTTGCCATTGGTCCACAGGACTTCACCCAGGTGCACGCCGATCTCCACATCCGCCCGCAAGGCATAGGCGTGGCGCATCTGGGTCTCGGCCTCCTGCATGCGGCCCAGGCGGAACAGCACCCAGCCCAGGCTGTCGGCGATGAAGGCATCGTCCGGTGCCAGGTCGGCGGCCTTCTGGATCAGCTCCAGCGCTTCGGGCAGACGGATGTTGCGATCGGCCAGCGAGTAGCCCAGGGCATTGTAGGCATGCTGGTTGCCCGGTGCCAGCTGCATGACGCGGCGCAGCTGCTTTTCCATCTCGTCGTACTGGCCCAGCTTTTCCAGGACCATGGAATAGTCATAGAGCAGGTCGGTATTGTTGGGGAAGCGCTGCAGGCCGGCCTTGAGCACGTCGGCCGCTTCCTGGTTGCGGTTGGCATCGCGCAAGAGGCTGGACTCGGCCAGCATCAGCTGCAATTGCTCGCCGTCGTTGGTCGATTCGGCCTGGGCATCTTCCAGCGCCTTGCGGGCGCCTTCGATGTCGTTCTTGCGGGCCAGCAACTGGGCGCGTCGCACCTGGATGTTGACATAGCCATCGGTTCCCGGTTCGGCCTGGTCCAGATAGCGCAGGGCCGAATCCAGGTCACGCCGCTCCTCGGCGATGCGCGAGAGCAGCAGCAGCGCCTGGCTGGGGTCGCGGTCTTCCTCGGGCTGGGCCGAGAGTACCTGCAGGTAGCGCTGCAGATAGTATTCGGCATCCTTCAACTGATCGGTCTGGGCCGAGAGCACACCCAGGGCGAACAGGGTGGTGGCGTCTTCGCTGTCTTCCTTCAACAGGGTCTCGAACTGGCTGCGGGCCTTCTTGTAGTCCTTCTGCTCGACCAGACTGCGCGCATAGGCGACCCGCACTTCGCGGGCATCGGGATACTTGCGCAGGAAGTCCGTCACCAGCCTGGTCGCATCCTTGTTGTTGGAGGCGACCTGGGCGGCGGTGAGCACGGCCAGTTCCGAATCGGGCTTGATCTTCATGGCGGCAGCGGCTTCGCGCTGGGCGGTGCTGCCATCGCCCATGCTGAAGGCGCCCTGGGCCAGGGCCAGGTGGGTTTCCATCAGATCACCGTAGGGCTTGCTGATGTTTTGCAGGATGGTGTAACCGGCCTGTTTGTCCTTGGCGCGGGACAGCAGGCGCTGGATCTGCAGCAGCATCGGGCCGCGCGCCTGCGGGGCGGCGTCGGCCAGGCGCTGGTTCAGCAGCGGCTCGATCTCGTCGATGCTGTCCGAGAGCATGATCAGACCGAGGTAATTTTGCAGGGCTTCATCCGAATGCGGGGCCAGTTCGGTCCACAGGCGCACGGCCACCAGGGCTTCGCTGGGCTGGCGCGCGGCCACGGCCATTTCGGCGGCGCGCTTGGCCAGGCGCGGGTCGCGCGTCTGCTGGGCGGCCGCCAGCATGGTCACGTAGGCCGATTGCCACTGACCGCGCTGGAAGGCGATCTCGGCGGTCAGCACTTTGTAGAGGATGTCCTCGCTCAGCGCTACGGCGGGCAGCGCGTCTTCCTGCGGCTGGACCTTGGCCTTGGCCGCCTTCTTGCGATGGGCAGCCTTGGCCGAAGCCGTCTTCTGGTCCTGGGCCGCCTGGGGGTTCTCCTTGTCGCCGGGCTGCTGGAAGCTTGAACAGGCAGTCAGCAGCAGGGAACTGGTGAGGAGGGCGATGGTTTTTTTCAAGATGTCATCCTGACGATTCGAAGAGGTTCGATTTTACGCGCAACAACCGTGGCGTTGCTGACCGCGCCGATAGCGCAGTGTAATCCATCTTTGACAAGCTTCTGCACACAGCTTGCACGCAGATTGCACAGGAGGCTTCAGGTCTTGATTTCGACAAGTGCATTATCATATGCAGCTTCCTGCTCGTCCTCGGGATCACCGCGATCCGCAAGCCCATGCCTGAATTACCAGAAGTCGAAGTCACCCGCCGCGGGGTCGCCCCCCATCTGGAGGGGCGGACCGTCAGCGGCGTCGTGCTGCGCCATACCGGCCTGCGCTGGCCCTTCCCTGCGGGACTGCATGCCCTCCTGGCCGGGCGCGTGATCCGCAGCACCGGCCGGCGCGGCAAGTATCTGCTGATCCATTTCGACCATGGCACGCTCATCGTGCATCTGGGCATGTCCGGCCATCTGCGCATCCTGCCGCCGGGCATCGCACCGCAAAAGCATGACCACTTCGATCTCGAAGTCGGCGGCCAGGTCATGCGCATGACCGATCCGCGCCGCTTCGGCGCCATCCTCTGGCACGACCTGGCCGAGGGCGACATCGAGGAGCACCTGCTGCTACGCGGCCTGGGTGTGGAGCCGCTGGAAGAGCAGTTCAGCGCCCGCGCACTGTTCAATCAGACGCGCGGACGCAGCGCCCCCATCAAGCAGGTGCTGCTGGCCGGCGACATCGTGGTCGGCGTGGGCAATATCTACGCCTCCGAAAGTCTCTTCAAGGCGCGCATCCATCCCAAGACGCCTGCCGGCAAGATCAGCCTGGTGCGCTACGAACGCCTGGCCGAGGCCATCCGCGAGACGCTGGCGGCGGCCATCGAGCAGGGCGGCAGCACGCTGCGCGACTTCATCGCGGTCAACGGGCAGTCGGGCTACTTCCAGCAGAATTATTTCGTCTACAACCGTACCGGCGAACCCTGCCGCATCTGCGCTGCGCCGATCCGCCAGATCAAGCAGGGCCAGCGCTCCACCTTTTATTGCGTGAGTTGCCAGAAATGAAGGGACTCGTCCAAGCGCGCCGCAAGCAGGCGGCTGCCGGCCAATCCGCCGCCGCAGAATATGAAGACCCCTCCTTTTCGGCGGCAGTCATCGCCTGGCAGAAGCAGCATGGCCGTCACAAGCTGCCTTGGCAGAACACGCGCGATGCCTATCGCGTGTGGCTCTCCGAGATCATGTTGCAGCAGACCCAGGTGGCTGCCGTCATTGCCTATTACCAGCGGTTCCTGGAACGCTGCCCGGATGTCTTCACACTGGCTGCCGCACCGTCCGAAGACGTGATGGCGCTCTGGAGCGGCCTGGGCTACTACACCCGCGCGCGCAACTTGCACAAGTGTGCGCAGCGCGTGGTGGCCGAATACGGTGGACGCTTTCCCGACGATCCCGACCTGCTGGCCGACCTGCCCGGCATCGGTCGCTCGACGGCGGCGGCCATCGCTGCCTTTTCCTATGGTCGGCGCGCGGCCATCCTCGATGGCAACGTCAAGCGCGTCTTTGCGCGGGTGTTCGGCATCGATGGCTATCCTGGTGCCAAGCCCATCGAAGACCAGCTCTGGCTGCGTGCCGTGGCACTGCTGCCCGATGAGCATATCGAGTCCTACACCCAGGGTCTGATGGACCTGGGCGCGACCCTGTGCGTGCGCGGCAAGCCGGCCTGCCCGCGCTGCCCGCTGGCCACACGCTGCGTGGCGCTGGCCGAGGGCCGCGTGAGCGAACTGCCGGTGAGCAAACCGAAGAAGGCCGTGCCGGAAAAGCAAACGGTGATGCTGGTCATCACCCAGGGGGAAGACGTGTTGCTGGAGCAGCGCCCCGACAGCGGTATCTGGGGCGGACTGCTGTCCCTGCCGGAAATCGGCGTGGGCAATGCCGAACACTTCGACACCGCCGTGCGCACGCTGGTGGCGCCCTATGGTGAACTGGACGGCTGCCGCAAGCTGCAACCGTTCTCGCACGTCTTCACGCACTTCAAGCTGCATGTCGCACCCTTCCAGGTGGCTCTGAAGCACCGTAGCCATGGCATCGCCGAGCGCGGCCTGGTGTGGTACCCGGCGCGCAAGCTGGCCGGTGCGCCCTTGCCGGCGCCGGTCAAGAAACTCTTGCTGGGGGTCTTGCGGTCGGATGATCTCCTGGCCACTACCTGAACAGTTCACCTGACAGTCGTGCTCCCGCTACCTGACACTTCAGTGTCGAGCTGCTGACAGTTCAGCAGCTCGCTCCTGTCAGTTCAGTTGCCGATGCCTGCACACCACCTGTTCAGTGGCGCGGAAGTGACTGGCCAGTTGTTCGGCCAGATAGACCGAGCGATGCTGGCCACCGGTACAGCCGATGGCGACCGTGAGATAGCTGCGGTTGTCATTCTTGAAGGAGGGCAGCCACTTTTCGACGAAGCCGCGGATGTCGTTGAACATGTCGGCCACCTCCGGGTCGGCGGCCAGGAAGTCGATCACCGGTGCATCGCGCCCGGTCAGCGGGCGCAGCTCGGCGTCGTAGTGCGGGTTGGGCAGCATGCGCACGTCGAAGACCAGGTCCGCATCCAGCGGCAGGCCGTGCTTGAAGGCGAAGGATTCGATCAACAGCGTCAGCGGCGAGCGTTCCAGATCCACCAGTTCCTTGATCCAGCGGCGCAGCTTGTTGGAACTGAGCTGCGAGGTATCCATCACCAGGCCGATGTTTTGCAGGTCGCCCAGCATTTCCTTTTCCACCGCGATGCACTCGGTCAGAGTCAGGCGATCGGCCGGATTGCGGCCCGGCAGCAGGCGATGCGACAGCGGATGGCTGCGGCGGGTCTCGGAGAAGCGGGTGATGAGGGTTTCGTCGGAGGCGGTCAGGAAGACCACCTTGACATCGTGACCATCGGCGCGCAACTGCTCGATGTCAGTGCGCAGGGTGGCCAGGGAATCGGCACTGCGCGCATCGGTGGCCACGGCCAGCATGCTGGCGCCTTCCCGGATGCGGGTGCGCACCAGGTCGCACAGCAGCGAGGGCGGCAGGTTGTCGACACAGAAATAGCCGGCGTCTTCCAGCACGTGCAGTGCTACCGATTTGCCGGAGCCGGAAATGCCGGTGATAAGAACGATTCGCATGGCGCCCATCATAACGCATCGTCCGTGCATGCGTGGCGACAGGAAGATGACAAACGCGTCGGACAATTTTTCTCGGTTGGCGGGAAATGCCCGTCGGGCGGGCATTTCCGGGGGGGGGGCGGCTTATTCGCCGTTCATGGCGCGGCGCTGGCGTTCGATGAATTCCTTCAAGGTATCGATGCCGCGCAGTTGCAGGATGGTATTGCGCACGGCAGCTTCCAGCAGCACCGCGATGTTGCGGCCGGCCGCAACCGGAATGACCACCTTGCGGATGGGCAGGCCCAGCACTTCTTCGTATTGCGCATCCAGCGGCAGGCGTTCGTAGTTTTCTTCCAGCGTGCTGCGGCGGACCAGGTGCACGATCAACTTCAGGCGCATCTTGCGACGCACGGCGGTCTCGCCAAAGATGGCCTTGATGTCCAGGAGGCCCAGACCGCGCACTTCCAGCAGATTGGCCAGCAGCGGCGGACAACGACCCTCGATCATGTTGGGGGCGATGCGGGCGAACTCCACCGCATCATCGGCCACCAGGCCATGGCTGCGTGAAATCAGTTCCAGCCCCAGTTCGCTCTTGCCCAGGCCGGATTCCCCGGTGATGAGCACGCCCACACCGAGCACATCCATGAACACGCCGTGCATGGTGATCTGCTGCGCCAGTTTCTTGGACAGATACACGCGCAGGTAGTCGATCACCTGTGCCGCGGGCAGCGGCGTGGAAAACAGCGGGATGCTCTTTTCGTCGCATACCGCCAGGATATCGGGCGGGGTCGACAGGCCCTGCGCGATGATGAAGGCAGGCGGTTCGCCGGCCACCAGCTCGGCCGTCTGGTAGGCGCGCGAGGTGTTGGACAGACGGTTGTAGTACTCGATTTCCTGATGGCCGAAGACTTGCAGGCGACCCGGGTGGATCAGGTTGAGGTGGCCGACCTGGTCCGAGGCCGAGACGGCATCGCCCGAGATCAGCCGTTCGCCGCCGGGGAAGCCGGCAAACCAGCCCAGTTGCAGGGACTCTCGGTTTTCTTCGTACAACTGCTGAATCGACAACGCGGAATAGTTGGGCATGGAGATCCGGATCTGCAGACAGGGTGGGATGCGGCAAGGCCGCCGGGGGGATGCAGCGGGGCTGCGTCGACCTCAGCCGGCTTTTTCCATCGAAGTCTGCCAGGTCACGATGCGGGCATGCACCACGGCGGGATCGGACTCGATGGTCAGTTCGTTGCGGAAGGCATCATCGGAAAACATCTCGGCGATTTCCGAGAGGATTTCCAGATGTTGCTGCGTCACATTGTCAGGAATGAGCAGGAACACCAGCAGCTTGACCGGTTGGCCATCGGGCGACTCGAAGGGAATCGGCGCGGCCAGGCGCATGAACAACGCCAGCGGTGCCTTCAGGCCCTTGATGCGACCGTGCGGCACGGCCACGCCATGACCCAGTCCGGTCGAACCGAGACGCTCTCGTGCGAACAGGTTTTCGGAAACGGTGGAGCGGGCGATGCCGCTGTTGTTTTCGAAGGTCAGGCCGGCTTGTTCGAAAGCTCTTTTTTTGCTGGAGACTTCCAGATCCAGAACCACGTTTTCTGGAGACAGGATTTTTGCGAGATTAGTCATGACGCTCAAGGAATTGCTACGGACTGAAGCTTTGAGCAGGATTATAGGCTTCTTTGCCGATGGCGTAAGGCTTTGAAAGCGCTGAACAGGAGGGGATTTCGGGCAGAGAACCGTGAATTGCCGCGAGTTGTTGACTGAAGGTCGATGATTGTTGGCAACACCTGCCTCAATGGACAGGATGCCGTGATGCTTGGTGACGAAGTGCGCGCCGGGGCTGCGATGAGGCTGTCCGGCGCGCAGGTGGCGCATGCTGGATTTACATTTCGATGCGGCCGAAGATCAGCAGCACGTCGCCGTTGTTCTTGTTGGCCGACAGGCGCGGCACGTAGGCGAACATGATCTTGCCCTTGCGGGTGCCGATGGAAGCCAGCGGCAGCGGCACCGGGAAGGGCACGCTGTGGAAGTAATCCTGGCGGCTCATCAGCATGGCGGTACCGCCCAGGCCCAGTTCCAGCCCGGTCTTGGCGATCGGAAACACCCATTCATAGGCGTAGCCGGCCATGTATTGCGGATGACGGTGCGAATCCTTGAGGACGAAGCCGTACAGGGATTCATCATTGCCCTGCTCGTTGCGCAGGGTCTTGCCATAGCCCAGGCCCCAGGCGTGCTCGTTGAGCTCATTGAGCTTCTCGCGGGTATAGGTGCTGCGGCCATGATGGGCCACGCCGGACAGGTAGATGGCGCCATCGCCCTGGTCCCAGATGTTGGCGGCGTGGTCCTTGGTTTGTTGCCAGAGGCTGTCCTGGTTGCCTTCGGCGTGGGCGGCAGGCGCCACGGCCAGGGTGGCGGCACACAGGAGCGTCGCTTGACGCAGCATCGCGCCAAAAGTGAAGGAAGCGGCCTGGCGCCGGGGCTGGGGGGTGATTTTCATGATTATGATGAACGGAAATGCAAAAAACGCGGCGACCGGGAAATGACGCAGGAACGGATGAAGACGAGTCTGGGCGACCGGAAAGGCGAGTCGCTCAGCAGCTCATCCGCAAAGGATGGACAGACAGGATGGCAAAAATATCCCGCAAAATGCGTCTTGCTGAAAAGCAAAATGTTACCAAATCACAAGAGCCATCGCTATCGCCGAAAGACGACGATCTGGCCTCCGGTAGGATCTGGTAACAATTTGCTGACGCTGTGCGGCGTACGGGCCGCTGCGAGCAGGGGCCTTACTGGCGCGCGTTGCGCAATTGCGAAGGCGGCTTGGCGCTGGAGAAATTGCTGCGCCAGGGGTTGATGTCCAGCCCGCCGCGCCGGGTGTAGCGGGCATAGACCGCCAGCTTCTGCGGTTTGCAGTGGCGCAGGATGTCGGTGAAGATGCGTTCCACGCATTGCTCGTGGAATTCATTGTGCTCACGGAAGCCGATGATGTACTTCAGCAGCCGCTCCTGGTCGATGGGCGCGCCCACGTACTGGATCTGCACGCTGCCCCAATCGGGCTGGCTGGTCACCGGGCAGTTGGACTTGAGCAGGTGTGACACCAGCGTCTCTTCCACCGTGGCTTCCTCTGTATTGGCGCGCAGCAGGCTGCCATCGGGATGGGCGCCCGTAGCGGCCGGTTCGATTTCCACATCGAGGCGGTCCAGCAGCAGGCCCGAGAGTTCGCCGAACTGCAACTGGCCGAACTGCGACGATTCCGTCAGCGTCACCTGCACGTTGGCGCCAGCGGCGGCCGAAAGATCAGCGCGCATCTTCGTGATCAGCTCGTCGGCGCTTTCCAGGCGTTCCTGGTTGAAGGAGTTCAGGTACAGCTTGAAGGACTTCGACTCGATGATGTTGGGCGAATCGGCCGGCACCATGAAAGTGGCGATGGCAATCTGGGGTTTGCCGCGCAGGTTCAGCCAGGAGATTTCATAGGCGGTCCAGAAGTCGGCACCGAAGAAGGGCAGGGTACCGCTGATCTGCAATTCGGCGCGCTTGGGCGCGCGCGCAATCGGAAACAGCAGGCTGGGATCGTAATGGGTCGGATATGCCGAGCTCTTGCCCAGGGGCGAGCTTTCCGGCGTATGGCCGACGATGGATGCGGACGGGGTGGTATGGTCCATGTGAATACTCCTGCGGTGCTGCGGGTGACGTTCTGTGATGTTGCCGCCGCGCGCCGTTGACATGGCGCGCGGCGTCGGCGTTGATCAGCCGAGGAAGAGCTTGTACAGCGGGTTTTTGGTTTCGTCCCAGTGGCGATAGCCCAACTGGGCCAGGAAGGCGCGGAATTCCTTCATTTCCTTCTTGGGCACTTGCAGGCCGATCAGGATGCGGCCGACATCGCCGCCCTGGTTGCGGTAGTGGAACAGGCTGATGTTCCAGCCGGGGTTCATGCTGGAGAGGAACTTCATCAGCGCGCCCGGACGCTCCGGGAATTCGAAGCGATAAAGCAACTCATCGCCCGCCAGTTCACTCTTGCCGCCCACCAGGTGACGGATGTGGACCTTGGCCAGCTCATCATGGGTCAGGTCGAGCACGCCAAAACCGGCCTTCTCGAAATTGCGCGCGATCTTGCCGGCCTCGTCCGCTGCCGAGACCTGGATACCGACGAAGACGTGCGCTGCCCTGGCATCGCTGATGCGGTAGTTGAACTCGGTGACGTTGCGCGGTCCCACGGTTTCGCAGAAGCGGCGGAAGCTGCCGCGTTCTTCCGGAATGGTGACGGCGAAGACCGCTTCACGGGCCTCGCCGTTGTCGGCCATTTCGGCCACGAAGCGCAGGCGGTCGAAGTTCATGTTGGCGCCGCAGGCGATGGTGATCAAGGATTCGCCCTTGATCGGCTTCTTGCTGGCCTTTGCGCGCTCCACGTAAGCCTTGGCACCGGCCACGGCCAGTGCACCGGCGGGTTCGACGATGCTGCGGGTATCCTGGAAGATGTCCTTGATGGCGGTGCAGACGGCATCGGTGTCGACGATGATGATCTCGTCCACCAGCTCCCTGGCGATGCGGAAGGTTTCTTCACCCACCAGCTTGACGGCCGTGCCATCCGAGAACAGGCCCACGTCCGGCAGTGCCACCCGGCGACCGGCCTTGAGGCTGCGCGCCATGGCGTCGGAGTCGGTAGTTTGCACGCCGATGATCTTGATGTCCGGGCGCACCGCCTTGACGTAGGAGGCCACGCCCGCGATCAGACCGCCCCCGCCGATGGCCACGAAGATGGCGTGGATCGGTTCCGGGTGCTGGCGCAGGATTTCCATGCCCACCGTGCCCTGACCGGCGATCACGTAGGGATCGTCGAAGGGGTGCACGAAGGTCAGTTTCTGTTTCTTTTCCAGCGTCAGCGCGTGTTCGTAGGCATCCGTGAAGGAATCACCGAAGAGCACCACTTCACCGCCGCGCGCCTTGACGGCATCGATCTTCACCTGCGGGGTGGTGGTGGGCATGACGATCACCGCCCGGCAACCCAGGCGCGCTGCGGAAAGGGCCACACCCTGGGCGTGGTTGCCGGCCGAAGCGCAGATGACGCCGCGCTTCAGTTGCGGCGGACTCAGGTGGGCCATCTTGTTGTACGCGCCGCGCAGCTTGAAGCTGAACACGCTCTGCATGTCTTCACGCTTGAAGTAAATTCGATTATCAATCCTTTGCGACAGCGTATTCGCCAGTTCCAGCGGGGTTTCTTGGGCGACGTCGTAGACGCGGGCGGTCAGGATCTTTTTCAGATAATCGTTACTCATGTTGGTCATCAGTGAAGTGAAGTCAGGCGAGCAGCAGCGGGTTCAGGCGCGGTCATATCGCAATCAGGTAAAGGAAATAAAGGCTGGGTAAGCCGCTTGGGATTCCCCGTGGGCCAGGCTGGCTGGTCGCCGGTCCGGGCCAGGGGAACTGGGCATTATAAGGGAGCCGGGCCAGGCAAGGCCAAGCGTGCAAGGTCAAGGGGATATTCGCGGAGAGATATGAATGTTTCTCCCATTCTTGAAATCAAGCACTGCGGCACCAGCTAGAATGCACCCTGCGCCATTCAACCGGGCTTGACGGATGGCAAGTTTCCTCCCTGGCTGCGGCCAGTTCTCCACCTACCTGCCATCTGCATGATCGAATCCGCCGTTCTCTGGCTGCTCAACATCCTCGCCATTCCCACTGTGGGCCTGACCTCGGTATTCCTGATCAGCTTCATTTCGGCCACCTTGCTGCCACTGGGTTCGGAACCGGCGGTCTTTGCCGTCATCAAGGCCAGTCCGGAGATGTTCTGGCCGGTGATTCTGGTGGCAACCTTCGGCAACACCCTGGGCGGCATCGTCGATTACTGGATGGGGTATGGGGCCAAGCAGGCTTTCGCCAAGGAGCGCGCCTCGCGCTGGTTCCACTGGCTGGAACGCTTCGGTGCCAAGACCATGCTGCTGGCCTGGCTGCCCGGCATCGGCGACCCCATCTGCACCCTGGCCGGCTGGCTGCGCCTGCCATTCTGGCCTTCGGTGTTCTATATGGCCATCGGCAAGTTCATCCGCTATGTGCTCATGACCTGGCTGCTGCTGAACGTGCCGGACGGGTTCTGGCACAAGTTGGGGGCCTGGTTGGCGTAGATTTCCGAGAAAGATGAAGGAAAAGGCGCCGCAAGGGCGCCCCGGCCGGTTTTCGGACAGGCAGGTGAATCATCCTGCCAAAGTCGGGACCAGGCTCTCGACCAGGCGAATGGCCAGGAAGGTCGCCGTCACGCCCAGCACGGCCAGGTGGCGGGTCTTGAGCTTCATGGCCAGGCCGGTATCTTCGTTGAGAATGGCAGTGTGCATGGTGATCTCCTTGCTAAGTCGTCCGGGCCCGGGTCAGGCCTTGCATTGGGCATAGTCGGCCAGGGTGAGGGCCAGGTTTTCCAGGAATTCGGTCATCAGGGTCTGCAACATGGGGTCCTCCTTGAGGGGATGGGGTCAGGGCATGTCCCTGATGGCTGTGTGGATGAAATGAATTATAGATTTTTACAATCAAATTATAGAAATTGATTGTATTTATAAATTCAATTGGGGGAGCCTATCGCCGCCCGGGGCTTTGCAGACCTGGCCGAAACCCGGGGCCGGGCATCGCGAGTTTTGCCAATAGGCTAAAATGCACCTCCGGCAGCAGATTTACCTCATACATCGATGAACGCCCCCGCACAGATCCAGGCTTTGCTTACAGACGCGCCGCATGGCGCCGCGACCCCGCGCTTGCGCGAAATCCCTTACAACTACACTTCCTTCTCCGATCGCGAGATCGTGATCCGGTTGTTGGGCGAAGCCTCCTGGTCCCTGCTGGACGAGCTGCGCGGCAAGCGCCAGACCGGTCGCTCGGCGCGCATGCTGTATGAAGTATTGGGCGACATCTGGGTGGTCCGCCGCAATCCCTACCTGCAGGATGACCTGCTGGACAACCCCAAGCGCCGCGCCGCCCTGATTGAGGCGCTGAACCATCGCCTGGGCGAAGTCGACAAGCGCCGCCTGGCCACCGACCTGGCCGAATCCGGCGACGCCGAGGCCCAGCGCCGCAGCGCCAGCGTGGAAGCCTTGCTCAAGGCGGCCAAGAAGGCCATTGGCGACTTCGCCGAAGAATTCCGCCAGACCTACGATTTGCGCCGCCGCGCCACCAAGGTGCTGGGCCGCTATACCGCCCGCGACAACATCAAGTTCGACGGCCTCTCGCGCGTCTCGCACGTCACTGACGCCACCGACTGGCGCGTCGAGTACCCCTTCGTGGTGCTGACCCCGGACAGCGAAGACGAGATGGCCGGCCTGGTCAAGGCCTGTATCGAACTGGGCCTGACCATCATCCCGCGTGGCGGCGGCACCGGCTATACCGGCGGCGCCATTCCGCTCACGCCCCTGTCGGCTGTCATCAATACCGAAAAGCTGGAACAGCTGGGCGCGGTCGAAATGACCATGCTGCCCGGCCTGGACAAGCCCTACGCCACGATCTATTCGGGCGCGGGCGTGGTCACCAAGCGCGTCTCGGATGCGGCTGAAAAGGCCGGTTTCGTCTTCGCCGTGGACCCGACGTCTGCTGAAGCCTCCTGCATCGGCGGCAACGTCGCCATGAACGCCGGCGGCAAGAAGGCCGTGCTGTGGGGCACCGCCCTGGACAACCTGGCCAGCTGGCGCATGGTCGATCCGCAAGGCGACTGGCTGGAAGTGACCCGCCTGGACCACAACCTGGGCAAGATCCACGACGTGGAAGTGGCGCGCTTCAAGCTGGAGTGGTCGCATCCCGGCGAAAAGGGCCAGAAGACCGAAGTCTTCAAGACCGAGATCCTGGAAATCTCCGGCAAGAAATTCCGCAAGGAAGGCCTGGGCAAGGACGTCACCGACAAGTTCCTCTCGGGCCTGCCCGGCGTGCAGAAGGAAGGTTGCGATGGCCTGATCACCTCGGCGCGCTGGATCCTGCACAAGATGCCCAAGCAGACCCGCACGGTCTGCCTGGAGTTCTTCGGCCAGGCGCGCGACGCGATTCCCTCGATCGTCGAAATCAAGGATTACCTGGACGCCGAAACCAAAAAGGGCGGCGCCATCCTGGCCGGCTTGGAACACTTGGACGAGCGCTACCTGCGCGCGGTCGGCTATGCCACCAAGTCCAAGCGCGGCGTGCTGCCCAAGATGGTGCTCATCGGCGACATCGTGGGTGACGACGAAAACGCCGTCGCGGCCGCCGCCTCGGAAGTGATCCGCATGGCCAACAACCGCGTGGGCGAAGGCTTCATCGCCGTGAGCCCGGAAGCGCGCAAGAAATTCTGGCTGGACCGCTCGCGTACCGCCGCCATCGCCAAGCACACCAACGCCTTCAAGATCAACGAAGACGTGGTGATTCCGCTGAACCGCATGGGCGAATACACCGACGGCATCGAGCGCATCAACATCGAACTGTCGATCAAGAACAAGCTGCAACTGCTGGCCGAACTGGACAGCTTCTTCGTCAAGGGCAACCTGCCGCTGGGCAAGAGCGATGACGCCGAGGGTGACGACATCCCCGCCGCCGAAATGCTGGAAGACCGCGTCCACCAGGCCGAAAGCCTGCTGGAGCAGACCCATGCGCGCTGGTCCTACTTGCTGGCCAATCTCGACAAGCCACTGGGTGAAGCCAAGGGCGAACTGGCCGCACTGGGCCTGGAAAAGATGCTGCCGGTGTTCGAGCAGCGCCTGATCGACCAGCCCGAAGCCGCCGTCTTCCACGTGGTGCAGGACCGCACCGTGCGCATCTCCTGGAAGCAGGAAGTGCGTGCGCAACTGCGCCAGATCTTCTCGGGCGCGGCCTTCAAGCTGATCCTCGAAGAATGCCAGGCCATCCACAAGCGCGTGCTGCGCGGCCGCGTGTTCGTGGCGCTGCACATGCACGCCGGTGACGGCAACGTGCACACCAACATCCCGGTCAATTCCGATCACTACGAAATGCTGCAGGATGCCCACGTCGCCGTGGCGCGCATCATGAAGCTGGCCCGCTCGCTCAATGGCGTGATCTCGGGCGAGCACGGCATCGGCATCACCAAGCTGGAATTCCTGACCGAAGACGAGATCGGCGAATTCCGCGAATACAAGAAGCGCGTGGACCCCGAAGGCCGCTTCAACAAGGGCAAGCTCCTGAACCTGCCGGGAATGGAAGCCGACCTGTCCAATGCCTATACGCCTTCGTTCGGTTTGATGGGCCACGAATCGCTGATCATGCAGCAGAGCGACATCGGTGCCATTGCCAGCAGCGTCAAGGACTGCCTGCGCTGCGGCAAGTGCAAGCCGGTCTGCTCGACCCACGTGCCGCGCGCCAACCTGCTGTACTCGCCGCGCAACAAGATCCTGGCGACCTCGTTGCTGGTGGAAGCCTTCCTCTACGAAGAGCAGACCCGTCGCGGCGTCTCCATCAAGCATTGGGAAGAGTTCGAAGACGTGGCCGACCACTGCACTGTCTGCCACAAGTGCGTCACGCCTTGCCCGGTCGATATCGACTTCGGCGATGTCTCGATGAACATGCGCAACCTGCTGCGCAAGATGGGCAAGAAGTCCTTCAATGCCGGCACCAATGCGGCCATGTTCTTCCTCAACGCCACCGACCCGGCCACCATCAACGCCACCCGCAAGGTGATGACGCAGTGGGGCTTCAAGGCGCAGCGCCTGGGCAATGACCTGTTGAAGAAGTTTGCCAAGAAGCAGACCCAGAAACCTGCAGCCACTGTCGGCAAGGCGCCGATCAAGGAGCAGGTGATCCACTTCATCAACAAGAAGATGCCGGGCAACCTGCCCAAGAAGACCGCGCGCGCCTTGCTGGATATCGAGGATGACAAGATCGTCCCCATCATCCGCAATCCCAAGACCACCACGGCCGATACGGAGGCGGTGTTCTACTTCCCGGGTTGCGGTTCGGAGCGTTTGTTCTCGCAGGTCGGTCTGGCCACGCAAGCGATGTTGTGGAACGTCGGCGTGCAGACGGTGCTGCCGCCGGGCTACCTGTGCTGCGGTTATCCGCAACGCGGCACCGGCGACTTCGAAAAGGGCGAGAAGATCATCACCGACAACCGCGTGCTGTTCCATCGCATGGCCAATACGCTGAACTACCTCGACATCAAGACCGTCGTGGTCTCCTGCGGCACCTGCTACGACCAGTTGCAGGGCTATGAATTCGAAAAGATCTTCCCCGGCTGCCGCATCATCGACATCCACGAATATCTGCTGGAGAAGGGCGTCAAGCTCGAAGGCGTGACCGGTACCCGCTACATGTACCACGACCCCTGCCACAGCCCGATGAAACAGCAGGATCCGCTGAAGACCGTCAACTCGCTCATCACCACGGTGGACGCGCAGAAGATCGAGAAGAACGATCGCTGCTGCGGCGAGTCGGGCACCTTCGGTGTCTCGCGTCCGGATGTCTCGACCCAGGTCCGCTTCCGCAAGGAAGAGGAAATGAAGAAGGGCAGCGACAAGGTGCGCGCCGATGGCTTCACCGGCGACGTCAAGATTTTGACCTCCTGCCCGTCCTGCTTCCAGGGCCTGTCGCGCTACAACGAGGATGCCGGCACCACTGCCGACTACATCGTGGTCGAGATGGCGCGTCATCTGCTGGGCGAGAACTGGATGCCGGAATACGTCGAGCGCGCCAACAATGGCGGCATCGAACGTATCCTGGTGTAAGCGGAGGCGCTGACGATGAGCCAGATTCCTGCCTGCGAACTGTGCGCCGGTGACGGCGGCGAAGTGCTGTGGCGCCATCCCGAGTTCCGGGTAGTGCTGGTCGATGAGCCGGATTACCCGGGCTTCTGCCGCGTGATCTGCAGCGAGCACGTCAAGGAAATGACCGACCTCGCCCCGGCGCAGCGCACCCGCATGGCCAATGCGGTGTGGGCGGTCGAGGCCGCACAGCGCGAAGTGATGCAGCCCGAGAAGGTCAACCTGGCCACGCTGGGCAACATGACGCCGCACGTGCACTGGCACGTGATTCCGCGCTTTACCGATGATCGTCATTTCCCCAGCCCGGTCTGGGCCGAGCCACGCCGTGCGGCCGATGCTGCCAGCCTCGACGCGCGTCGCGCGCTGCTGCCGCAATTGCGCGAAGCGGTGCGCCAGCAGCTCGATGCAGCAGGTCTGACGGCCTGATCTGCAAGCTACTGCGCAAGCCCGGCCTGGACAGCTCCGGCCGGGTTTGCATTTCTTCTTACGAATTTCAAGGGAGAGCCCATGAGCGCCCCGTCTTCTCCGGTTCCGGTGTCCTTCAAGGTGCGCAAGCGCTCGCGCGTGGTCGAAGTCGAGTTCGATGACGGCGTGATGTTTTCCCTGCCCTTCGAACTGATGCGCGTCTATTCGCCTTCGGCCGAAGTGCGCGGCCACGGGCCGGGTCAGGAAGTGCTGCAGACCGGCAAGCGCGATGTCGAGATCCACGGTATCGAACCGGTCGGCAACTACGGCGTCAAACCGCTGTTCTCGGACGGCCATGCCAGCGGCATCTTCACCTGGGATTACCTCTACCAGCTCGGCCGTGACCAGGCCGCGATGTGGGAAGCCTATCTGCAAAAGCTGGAAGCGGCCGGCTTCACCCGTGAAAGCGGGCGCGATCACCAGCCCGAGGCCGCAGGCGGCCATGGCTGCGGCCATTCGCACTGAGGCACGCCCGCTGCTGATCCAGGGCAAGCTCTGCGCGGGCCCGTCTCTTATAATGTCGTCTTCATTGTTACAGGCCCAGCCATGACCAACACCACCCATTTCGGTTACGAAACCGTCAAAGAAGAAGAGAAGGTCCGCAAGGTCGCGGAAGTGTTCCACTCCGTCGCTGCCAAGTACGATGTGATGAACGACTTCATGTCGGCGGGCCTGCACCGCATCTGGAAAGCCTTCACCATCGCCCAGGCCGGCGTGCGTCCGGGCTTCAAGGTGCTCGACATCGCCGGTGGCACCGGTGACCTCTCCAAGGTCTTCGCCAGGCAGGCTGGTCCGAGCGGCGAAGTCTGGCTCACCGACATCAATGAATCCATGTTGCGCGTGGGCCGTGATCGTCTGCTCAACAAGGGCATCGTCACGCCCACCATGCTGTGCGATGCGGAGAAGCTGCCCTTCCCGGACAATTATTTCGACCGCGTCTCGGTGGCCTTCGGCCTGCGCAACATGACCCACAAGGATGCCGCCCTGGCTGAAATGCGCCGCGTACTGAAACCTGGCGGCAAGCTGCTGGTGCTGGAATTCTCCAAGGTCTGGGAGCCGCTCAAGAAACCCTATGACGTCTATTCCTTCTCGGTCCTGCCGTGGCTGGGCAAGAAGGTCGCCAACGATGCCGACAGCTATCGCTACCTGGCTGAATCGATCCGCATGCACCCCGACCAGGAAACCCTGAAGCAGATGATGGAACAGGCCGGACTGGACCGCGTGCAGTACTTCAACCTGACTGCCGGTGTGGCCGCGCTGCATACGGGCATTAAGATGTAATGAATGCTGGGCGCAGCAGCATTAAGGCTGGCTTAATTCTGCCCGGCGACAATGATTGCTCCGGATCTGCGGATACGTTCTCCCTCGACGGCCCGTTGCTCCGGCATCATCCACAAGAGGCAAGGCCATGAAAAAAATACTGCTCGCACTGCTGTTGTCGATCACATCGCTGTCGCTCATCATGTCGCCCGCCGAGGCGCGGCGCCTGGGCGGTGGCGGTTCCTTCGGCAAGCAATCCTCCCATTACTCGCGCCAGGCGGCGCCGTCCTCTCCCTCCTACAACCAGCCGTCGGCCACACCCTATCGTCCTTCGGCGCCTGCCGCCACACCGCAAAGCGCGCCCATGCCCAGGCCCGCCAGTCCCTGGCGCAATATGCTGGGCGGTGCGTTGCTGGGCTTCGGTCTCGGTGCGCTGATGTCGCACTTCGGTATTGGTGGCGCGCTCGGCGGCATGTTGGGCTCGCTCTTGACGATCGCGCTGCTGTGCGCGGCGGTGATCTTCCTGATCCGCCTGTTCGCCCGTGGTCGTGAGGCGCAGAACAACAATCCGGCCTATGCCGCACCGATGCCGCGCGTCAGTCCCATCGGCAGCGCCGCCGGGGCCACCCCGGAAATCGGTTCCGGCCTGCGCGACATCAACCCGCCGCCCACCGCCCTGCAAGGCAGCGGCTACGGCGCGACGGCCCAGCCGGTACAGATCCAGCAGTGGGGTATTCCGGAAGGCTTCGATACGGCCGGCTTCGTGCGCAATGCCAAGACCTATTTCATTCGCCTGCAGGCCGCCTGGGACCGCGCCGATGTCAACGATATCCGCGAGTTCACCACGCCCGAGATGTTCGCCGAACTGCGCATGCAGTTGACCGAACGGGGGGCCGCGCCCAATGCCACCGATGTCGTGCAGCTCGATGCGCAACTGCTGGGCATCGAGACCATGGCCTTCGATTACCTGGCCACGGTCCGCTTCCAGGGCCTCATCAAGGAAGCGCCGGATGCCTCGGCCGAACCCTTCGCCGAGATCTGGAACCTCTCCAAGCCGCTCAACGGCAGCGGTGGTTGGGTGCTGGCCGGTATCCAGCAGGTTTGAGGTGTGCCGAAGGCGCGCTGGATCAAGCAAGCTGCAGTGCCCGGACCTTGCCGGGGCGCCAAGCTGGTACACTTGAAACCGCCCGGTTTTTGCGGGCGGTTTTGTTTTTGTGGAGGGGAATTGCTTGCCCTCCAACGCAGTCAACCGGGTCAGTTCGACCCGCTCTGATCCACCCCGATTCTGGAATCCATGTCCGTGCTGCCCGATCCGTCCACTCTTGCCTCCGGCCTCGATCCGATGAAACCTGCCGCGGCAGTGATCAACCACCTGCTGGCACAGGAACCGTGGGCGCGCGAGACGCTCATCACCCATGCCGGCAAGGTGGCCTGCATCGATACCGGTGTCATGCAGCTGCGCTTGAGCGTCACCGCTGACGGCTACCTGCAGGAGGTGCCGGCTGCTGCCGTGGCCGATGTCACCATCCGCCTGAAGCTCTCCGACCTGCCGCTCATTGCCGCCAACCGCGAGCGCGCGGTTTCCTACGTCAAGCTGGAAGGCGATGCCGACTTCGCCAATGCGATTTCTCAACTGAGCCAGAAGCTGCGCTGGGATGCCGAGGATGATCTCTCCCGCGTGCTCGGCGATGTCGCCGCCACCCGCATCGTCTCCGGTGCGCGCGACCTGTTCGAGACCGCCCGCACCAGCGGCCGCAAGCTGAGCGAAAACCTTGCCGAGTATTTCCTGGAAGAACAACCGATGCTGATCCGCCCCCGCCAGTTGCAGGACTTTTCCGCCGATGTCGTGCGCCTGCGTGACGACCTGGAACGCCTGTCCAAGCGCATCGAGAAACTGGAGCGTCGTTAAATGCTGCTGCGTTCCCTGCGTCTGCTCAAGATCATCCGTGTGGCCATTCTCTATGGTCTGGATGAAATCATCGCCTCCGAATTCGCGCCGCCGCGCATCGCCCGCATCACCAACCGCATCTTTTTCTGGCGCGATCTGTCTGCGCCGCGCGGTGAGCGTTTGCGCCGTGCGCTGGAAGACCTCGGCCCCATCTTCATCAAGTTCGGCCAGGTGCTCTCGACCCGGCGCGACCTGATGCCGCCCGACATCGCCAATGAGCTGACCCTGTTGCAGGACCGCGTGCCGCCCTTCGATTCGGAACTGGCGATCAAGCAGATCGAGAAGTCGCTGGGTGCGCATCCGGACCAGCTCTTCGCCAGCTTCGAGCGCACTCCGGTGGCCTCGGCCTCGATTGCCCAGGTCCACTTCGCCACCTTGAAGGATGGCAAGCAAGTTGCCGTCAAGGTGCTGCGCCCCGGCATGCGCGACATCATCGACCATGACATCGGCCTGATGCACGTGGCCGCCGACTGGCTGGAGCGCCTGTGGGCCGATGGCCGCCGCCTGAAGGCCAAGGAAGTGGTGGGTGAGTTCGACAAGTATCTGCACGATGAACTGGACCTCATGCGCGAGGCCGCCAACGCCAGCCAGCTGCGCCGCAACTTCGCCGAGTCGACGTTGTTGATGGTGCCGGAGATGTATTGGGATTATTGTTCACCTTCGGTCATCGTCATGGAGCGCATGGTTGGCATCCCCATTTCGCAGACCGAGCGCCTGCGCGCCGAAGGGGTCGATCTGTCCAAGCTCTCGCGCGATGGCGTGGAGATTTTCTTCACCCAGGTGTTTCGCGATGGCTTCTTCCATGCCGACATGCACCCCGGCAACATCCTGGTGTCGGTGGCGCCGGAGAGCTTTGGTCGCTATATCGCGCTGGACTTCGGCATCGTCGGTACGCTCAATGATTTCGACAAGGATTACCTGTCGCAGAATTTCCTGGCCTTCTTCCGTCGCGACTACAAGCGCGTGGCCGAGGCCCACATCGAATCCGGCTGGGCCCCCAAGGATACCCGCGTCGATGAGTTGGAAGCGGCAGTACGTGCTTGCTGCGAACCGATCTTCGATCGTCCCCTGAAGGACATTTCCTTCGGCCAGGTGTTGCTGCGCCTGTTCCAGACCTCGCGCCGTTTCAACGTGGAAGTGCAGCCGCAACTGGTGCTGCTGCAGAAGACCCTGCTCAATGTCGAAGGACTGGGCCGCCAGCTCGATCCCGACCTGGATCTGTGGAAGACAGCCAAGCCGTATCTCGAACGCTGGATGAGCGAGCAGATCGGCTGGCGCGGGTTCGTCGAACAGCTCAAGGTGGAAGTGCCGCGCTACAGCCGCCTGCTGCCCGAACTGCCGCGCCTGGCGCACCAGGCGCTGACGCGCTATACCGAAGGCGAAGGCCAGTCGCACAATACCGAACTGATCCGCAAGCTCCTGACAGAACAGCGCCGCACCAACATGCTGCTGGGCGTGATCGTGTATTTCGGTGGCGGGCTGATCGGCGGCATCATCGTGGTGCAGTTGTTGATGCACCTGCTCAGATTCTATTGATATAAATGGGTTAAATCATTTCTCCAAGCAAAGCGCCGGCATATGCCGGCGTTTCGCATGGGCGACCAGAAAAGCAGAGGCAGAGAACGTGGGAACCAACGACAACAAGCTGTCCGACGCACGTGTGCGCATGCTGCCCTATATCGTGGCGGCGACCTTCTTCATGGAGTATCTCGATACCACCATCATCGCCACTGCCTTGCCGCAGATGGCGCAATCCTTCGGGGTCGGACCCAATGAACTGAGCCTGGGCATGACGGCTTACATGCTGACCCTGGCCGTCTTCATTCCCATCAGTGGCTGGGTGGCCGATCGCTTCGGTTCGCGCACCGTATTCGGCATGGCCATTGCCATCTTCACGCTGGCATCCGTGCTGTGCGGTTACTCGCAGAATGTGTGGCAGTTCACCGCCGCGCGTGTGCTGCAAGGGTTGGGTGGAGCAATGATGGTGCCGGTCGGGCGCATGATCGTGGTGCGCAGCACCGGCAAGGACAGGCTGATGAAAGCCATCGCCACCATCACCTGGCCGGCCATCGTGGCACCGGTAGTGGGGCCTTCCATCGGTGGCTTCATCACCACCTATGCGTCGTGGCACTGGATCTTCCTGATGAACGTCCCGTTCGGGATTGCTGCCTTCATTGCCGTGATGCGGGTGGTGCGCAATGAGCATGGTCACAGCAAGAGGCCGCTGGATGTGATCGGTTTCCTGCTCTCGGGGGCGGCGCTGACTTCGCTGCTGTATGGCACCGAGATCGCCAGCCATATGGAATCCAACATCAAGGTGGCGCTCGGCTTCGTTGCGCTGGGCGTGGTGCTCGGCTACTGTGCGTGGCGCCACATGCAGCGCATCGAACATCCGCTGCTGGATTTTTCCAGTCTGCGTATCCCGACCTATTCGGTGACGGTGCTGACCGGTTCGCTCACGCGTATCGGCGTGGATGCGGTGCCTTACCTGATGCCGCTGATGTTCCAGATCGGTTTCGGCCTGACGGCGTTCCAGTCGGGTTTGCTGCTGCTGGCCACTGCGCTCGGCAACCTTGGCATGAAGGCGTTCACCACGCGCATCCTGCAGCGCTTCGGTTTTCGCAGCGTGGCGGTCAATAACGCAGCGATGGCGGGTTGCCTCATCATCGCCTGCGGCTTGCTCACGCCAGGCACGCCGCTGCCGGTGATCCTGGGGGTGATCTTCTGCTATGGCCTGTCGCGTTCGATGCAGTTCTCTACCTTGGCCACGCTGGCCTATGCGGATATCAGCGATGCCCGCAAATCCTCGGCCAGCACGCTCTGGAGCGTGGCGCAGCAGATGACCATCGGCATGGGCATCGCCTTCGGTGCGCTGGCCTTGCGGATCGCGGCGGCGCTGCGGGGTGAGGAGATCGATGCTAGCGGCGCGCATTTCACGCTGGGCGATTTCCAGTGGGCCTTTGCGATGGCCGGTGTAGTGACATTGATCTCGGTGATGGGCTATCGCGGCTTGGCACGAGACGCCGGCAGCAATATCGGTGGCGGCATGCGCGCTGCGCAAGGCAAGCGCTGAACTGCGCTGGCGCGCCTTCAGCGGTGCGCCGAAAAGCGCTCCGCCAGGCGCTCGCGGCGGAAGTGCTCGACCACGAAATCGACGAATACCCGCGTCTTGGCCGGCAGCAGCCGCGCTGCGGTGAAGTAGAGCGAGAGCATGCCGGTATCCACGTACCAGTCCGGCAGTACCCGCACCAGCGTGCCACGGTCCAGATAGAGCAGGGCATGCGGCATCGACACCAGCGTGATGCCAAGACCCGCTTCTGCCACTTCGCAGGCCGCATTGGCATCGCTCATGGTCATGCGTTGCTGCAGCGTCACCGGGGCCTGCTGGCCGCCGTGGTCGCGTAGCGAAAAGGGCCGCACGCGTCCCGTCTGCGGCGAGCGGATCAGGATGCCCGCATGCTCGGCCAGGTCGGCGGGCGAGCGCAAGGCGGGATGTGTCTCCAGGTAGGCGGGCGAGGCCAGCAGCACCCGATGCGCCGGGGCCAGCTCGCGCGCCACCACGCCCGGCGACAACTCGGTGCCGCCGGCGATGGCGGCATCGAAGCCTTCGGTGATGAGATCCACCGAGCGGTTCTCGAAATGCCAGTCCGGCTGGATGCCCGGATAGCGTCCCAGAAATTCTCCCAACAAGGGCACGATGTATTGCCGTCCGAAACCTGTCCCCATGCTGACCTTGAGCGTGCCGGCTGGCTGCCCGCCGGCGCTGGCGAGATTGGCCACGGCACTGCGGATGGCTTGCAGGCCGCCGCCCACTTCCTGCAGGAAGCGTTCGCCCGCTTCGGTCAGCGAGAGCTTGCGGGTGCTGCGGTGAAACAGTCGCACGCCCAGTGAAGTCTCCAGCCGTGCGACATTCTTGCCCACCGCCGCCGAGGTCAGTCCGAGCTGGCGTGCCGCCGCCGAAAAGCTGCCGGCGTGGGCTGCAGCGACGAAGCATTCGATGCTGGTCATGGTTTCCATCGCTTGATTCTAAACCATTGGTTTAAAAAGAAGATAGGGATTGCCAGCTAGTCGCCACATAATCAAACGCCGATACTTGCTTCAACCCGGACGCACACAGCAGCACCCCGCTGCAGGCCGAAGGAGCCAATCCATCACTTTCAAGGAGCAAGATCATGAACAAGCAAATCCAGACCGCCGCCGCATCCGCCTCCACCTTGGCCTCCAAGATTGCCTTCGTGCAAGGCGGTTCGCGCGGCATCGGCGCGGCCATCGTGCAGCGCCTGGCCGCCGAAGGCGCCACCGTCGCCTTCACCTATGTCACTTCGCCGGAGAAGGCGCAAGCCCTGGTCTCCCGCGTGGAAGCCGGCGGTGGCCGCGCCCTGGCGATCCAGGCCGACAGCTCGGATGCCACCGCCCTGCAGCAAGCCATCCGCCTGGCCGCCGAGACCTTCGGCCGCCTCGATATCCTGGTCAACAATGCCGGCGTGCTGGCAATGGGCCCCATCGATGATTTCAAGTTGGAAGACCTGGACCGCACCCTGGCCGTGAACGTGCGCAGTGTCGTCGTGGCCACCCAGGCGGCCGTGCGCTACATGGGCGAAGGTGGCCGCGTCATCAGCATTGGCAGCACCAACGCCGACCGCATCCCCTTTGCCGGCGGCGCCGTGTATGCCATGAGCAAGTCGGCGTTGGTCGGCTTGACCAAGGGCTTGGCCCGCGACCTGGGGCCGCGCGGCATCACCGTCAACAATGTCCAGCCCGGTCCGGTCGATACCGACATGAATCCGGCCAACAGCGACTTTGCTACGTCCCTGACTGGCTTGATGGCACTGCCGCGCTATGGCAAGGCTGAGGAAATTGCCAGTTTCGTGGCTTATCTGGCAGGTCCGGAATCGGGCTACATCACCGGCGCCAACCTGATGATCGATGGCGGTTTCTCGGCTTGATCGCTGCGGGGCCCGTCACGCTCAAGACGTAAAAAAACCTCGCACCGGTTTGCACCGGGCGAGGTTTTTTCGTGAGCGAGGCAATCAGGCGAACAGGCGTGCCAGCTCTACGCCCGGCTCCGGCGCACGCATGAAGGCTTCACCGACCAGGAAGGCATGCACGTCGGCGTCGCGCATGCGCTTGACGTCGTCAGGCGTGGCGATGGCCGATTCGGTGACCACCAGCTTTTCCGGCGGGATGCGCGGCAGCAGGTTCAGGGTGGTGTCCAGCGTGGTCTCGAAGGTGCGCAGGTTGCGGTTGTTGATGCCCAACAGACGTGTCTTCAGTTTCAAGGCGGCTTCCAGTTCGGCCTGGTCATGGACTTCCACCAGTACGCTCATGCCCAGCTCATGGGCGCAGGCTTCCATGTCGGCCATCAGGCCATGGTCCAGTGCGGCCACGATCAGCAGGATGGCGTCCGCCCCCCAGGAGCGGGCCTGATAGATCTGGTAATGATCCATCATGAAATCCTTGCGCAGTACCGGCAGGGCACACGCGGCGCGCGCCGCCTTGAGGTAGTCCGGCGAGCCCTGGAAGAATTGTTCATCGGTCAGTACCGACAGGCAGGCCGCGCCATGTTCGGCATAGCTCACGGCGATCTCGGCCGGCTTGAAGTCGGGACGGATCACACCCTTGGAGGGCGAGGCCTTCTTGACTTCGGCAATCACGCCGGCCTGACCGCTGGCGATCTTGCCGCGCAGGCTCTCTTCGAAGTTGCGCAGTTCGGAGCGCAATTCGCTGTCGGTTTCCACATCGCGGCGCAGGCTGGCGAGGTCGCGCTGCTTCTTGGCCAGGCGCACTTCCTCGGCCTTGACGTCGAGGATCTTGTTGAGAATGTCTGACATGGGGCTCCTTGTCGGTTTCAGTGTTTGCCGCCGAGCTGGCGCGTGACCTGTACGAACTGGTCCAGCTTGGCACGGGCAGCGCCCGAGGCGATGGTGGCGCGCGCAGTGGCCAGCCCCTCGGCAATCGAGGTTGCCACACCTGCCGCGTACAGGGCCGTGGCAGCATTGATGACTACGATGTCGTGCACCGGACCGGGTTCCCCGCGCAGGGCTTCGAAGATCTTCTCCTTCGATTCGGTGGCATTGCCGACCTGCAAGTTGCGGCTGGCAAACATGGACAGGCCAAAGTCTTCCGGATGGATCTCATATTCGCGGATCTCGCCGTTGACCAGTTCGCCCACCATGGTGGCGCCGCCCAGCGTGACTTCGTCGAGGTTGTCGCGACCCCAGACCACGATGGCATGCTGTGCGCCCAGGCGTTGCAGCACGCGTACCTGGATGCCCACCAGATCGGGGTGGAACACGCCCATGAGGATATTGGGTGCGCCGGCCGGATTGGTCAGCGGACCGAGGATGTTGAAGATGGTGCGCACGCCCAGCTCCTTGCGCACCGGCGCGGCGTGCTTCATGGCGGCGTGGTGGTTGGGGGCGAACATGAAGCCGATACCGGACTGGGCGATCGATTGCGCCACCTGCTCGGGTTGCAGGTTGATGTCTGCTCCCAGGGCTTCGAGCACGTCGGCGCTGCCGGACGAGGACGATACGCTGCGCCCGCCATGCTTGGCCACGCGCGCACCGGCGGCAGCGGCCACGAACATGGAAGCCGTGGAGATATTGAAGGTATGCGCGCCATCGCCGCCGGTGCCGACGATGTCGAGCAGGCCGGTGGTGTCGGCCATCGGCACCTTGGTAGCGAATTCGCGCATGACTTGCGCGGCGGCGGCGATCTCGCCGATGCTTTCCTTCTTCACGCGCAGGCCCATGGTGAGGGCCGCGATCATCACCGGCGACATCTCGCCGCTCATGATCTGGCGGAACAGGGTCAGCATTTCATCGTGGAAGATTTCGCGATGTTCGATACAGCGCAGCAGCGCTTCTTGCGGAGTGATGGGCATGTTGTGTCTCGTCTTGTGTGATGGTCTCAGCCGTGGGCGCTGCCGCTCAGGAAGTTCTTGAGCAGGGCGTGGCCGTGCTCGGAGAGGATGGACTCGGGGTGGAACTGCACGCCTTGCAGATCGAACTCCTTGTGGCGCACGCCCATGATCTCGCCATCGTCAGTCCAGGCGGTCACTTCCAGACAATCCGGCAGGGTGGCGCGTTCGATGGCCAGCGAGTGGTAGCGGATCACCGTGTAAGGCGTGGGCAGGTCCTTGAAGACGCCCACGCCAGTGTGCGCGATCCTGGAAGTCTTGCCGTGCATGACCTGCTTGGCGCGGATGATGTTGCCGCCGAAGGCTTCACCGATGGCCTGATGGCCCAGGCAGACGCCCAGGATGGGCAGCTTGCCGGAAAATTCCTTGAGCAGATCCACGCAGATGCCGGCTTCCTTCGGGCTGCAGGGGCCGGGGGAGAGGCAGATGCGCTCGGGGTTCAGTGTCTTGATGTCATCCAGCGTGATCTCGTCATTGCGGATGGTCAGCACCTCTTCGCCCAGCTCGCCGAAGTATTGCACCAGGTTGTAGGTGAAGGAGTCGTAGTTGTCGATCATCAGCAGCATTTAGATTTCTCCGTCCAGGCCATCTTGCACTTGTTCAGCAGCGCGCAGCACGGCACGCGCCTTGTTTTCGGTTTCTTCCCATTCCATTTCCGGCACCGAGTCGGCCACGATGCCGGCGGCGGCCTGCACATACAGCGTGCCATCCTTGATGACGCCGGTACGGATGGCAATGGCCACATCCATCTCGCCGCCGAAGGAGAGATAGCCGCAGGCGCCACCATAGATGCCGCGCTTGGTCGGTTCCAGTTCATCGATGATTTCCATCGCGCGCACCTTGGGGGCACCCGACAGGGTACCCGCGGGGAAGGTGGCCTTGAGCACATCCAGATTGGACATGCCGGGTTTCAGGATGCCCTCGACGTTGGAGACGATGTGCTGCACGTGGGAATATTTTTCGATCACCATCTGGTCGGTGACCTTGACGCTGCCGGTGGTAGCGATGCGGCCGATGTCGTTGCGGGCCAGGTCGATGAGCATCACGTGTTCGGCGATTTCCTTGGGATCGGCCAGCAGTTCGCGGGCCAGCTGTTCATCGCGCTCGATGGTGGAGCCGCGCGGGCGGGTGCCGGCCAGCGGGCGGATGGTGATCTTCTTCTGGCCTTCACCGATGGATTCGTTGCGCACCAGAATTTCGGGCGAGGCGCCGACGATCTGCATGTCGCCGAAGTTGTAGAAGTACATGTAAGGCGAGGGGTTCAGCGAGCGAAGTGCGCGGTACAGCATCAGCGGCGAATCCACATAGGATTTCTTCAGACGCTGGCCGATCTGCACCTGCATCAGGTCGCCGGCCATCACGTATTCCTTGGCGCGGGCCACGGCTTTCAGATATTCGTCCTTGGGGAATTCGCGGATGGTCTCGGTACGCACCGAACCGGTGGTGACGGGCGCATCGGCCGGTCGTCGCAGCATGGCGCGCAGGTCGCGCAGGCGCTGGCGGCCACGGGAGAAGGCTTCCGGCTGGCTGGGGTCGGCGTAGACGATCAGGTAGAGCTTGCCCGAGAGATTGTCGATGACGGCCAGCTCTTCGGTCAGCAGCAACTGGATGTCGGGCAGGCCCAGGGTGTCCTTGGGCGCGCTGTCTTCCAGGCGCTTTTCGATGTAGCGCACGGCGTCATAGCCGAAGTAGCCGGCCAGGCCGCCGCAGAAGCGCGGCATGCCGGGGCGGATGGCGACCTTGAAGCGGGACTGGTACTGGGCGATGAATTCCAGCGCATTGCCTTCGGCGGTTTCGATCACCACGTCATTCTTCAGCACTTCGATCTGCTTGCCGCTGCAGCGGATCTTGGTCGAGGCAGGCAGGCCGATGAAGGAATAGCGGCCGAAGCGCTCGCCCCCCACCACGGACTCCAGCAGGAAGGTGTTCTTGCCGGTGTTGTGGCTCTGGGCCAGCTTGAGATAGAGCGTGAGCGGCGTTTCCAGGTCGGCGAAGGCTTCGGCGATCAGGGGGATGCGGTTATAGCCTTCGGCGGCCAGCGATTTGAATTCGAGTTCGGTCATGTTTCACTCCAGACCGCCATTGTAGGGTACGCGGGCCTGCCCACCGGCGGTGCGCAGGCGCAATGCGCGATGCACACGATAACCGTGGACAGCTGCGGACTCTCGTCAGCGGTGTCGTTAAGGGAAATACGGGGGGATGCGGGTACTACAACAAACGACCCGGCACGCAGGAGCGGCCAGGTCCAGGCGTCATTTACAGAGCCTGGAATTGCCAGCGTCGCCACAGCCAGGCCTCAGGGGCGGCTGTCGGTTGAGCGGTACGTTTGTTGTTGCGAAACATTGATGTGGGGTCGCGGTTGGATCTTCGGTCTATCGACCGGTGAGCTGACAGGGTGTCAGTCCACCGAGATTTGCTGCGCTGCTTCTACAAGCGTCGAAACTATACCATCCGAATCGACGTCGTGTATAGATTCACCGTGGTTGTATCCATACGGAACATTCAGGACACGGCATCCCGCCGCGCGGGCGGCCTGGGCATCGTTGCTGGAGTCGCCGATGGCCACCACCTGTGCCGGTGCCAGGGCGAAATCCTGGCAGACCTGCAGCAGGGGCATGGGATCGGGCTTCTTCTTGGGGAAGGAATCGCCGCCATAGACGATCTCGAAGAAGTCGCGCAGGCCCTTCTTCTGCAGCAGCGGCACGGCGAAGGCCAGCGGCTTGTTGGTCACGCAGGCCAGGCGCAGGCCCTTGCCGCGCAGGGCTTGCAGGCCCTCGACCACGCCCGGGTAGAGCGAGGAATAGTCACCGTTGATGGCCAGGTAGTGCTCGGTATAGCTATCGAGCGCCTGCTGGAAGTACTGCGCCGCCTCATCCTCGGCATAATCCACGGCCAGCACGCGGCGGATCAGGTTCTCGGTGCCCTTGCCGACGAAGTTGACGATGGTTTCCTGGGACAGGGGCGTCAGTCCCAATTCTTCACGCATGCGGTTGACCGCTACATGGAAGTCGGCCGCCGTATCCAGCATGGTACCGTCGAGGTCGATGATGGCGGCCTTGATATTGGTCAGATTCTTCATATGCCCTGGAAACCTCGTAGTTTGTGCGTCTGGCGAAGGGGTGGGAGATCAGACTTGGGCCAGTTCGGCGCGCATGGCGTCGATGACGGCCTTGTAGTCCGGTTTGCCGAAGATGGCCGAACCGGCGACAAAGGTGTCTGCACCGGCGCGGGCGGCGGCGGCGATGTTCTCGACCTTGATGCCGCCATCGACTTCCAGCAGGATGTCGCGGCCGGATTCATCGATGCGACGGCGCACTTCGGCGATCTTCTTCAGGGCTTCCGGAATGAAGGACTGGCCACCGAAACCGGGGTTGACGGACATGATCAGGACCATGTCCAGCTTGTCCATCACGTGGTCCAGGTAGTGCAGCGGTGTGCCGGGGTTAAACACCAGGCCGGCCTTGCAGCCGTTGTCGCGGATCAGTTGCAGGGAGCGGTCGATGTGCTCGGAGGCTTCCGGGTGGAAGGTGATGAGGTTGGCGCCGGCCTTGGCGAAGTCGGGGATGATGCGGTCCACGGGCTTGACCATCAGGTGCACGTCGATGGGCACCTGCACGTGCGGGCGGATGGCTTCGCACACCAGCGGGCCGATGGTCAGGTTGGGGACATAGTGGTTGTCCATCACGTCGAAGTGGATGAAATCGGCGCCGGCGGCGACGACATTGCGCACTTCTTCACCCAGGCGGGCAAAATCGGCGGAGAGAATGCTGGGAGCGATACGGTAGGTCGGCATGGCTGTAAAGAAAGGATGGCTGAATCGACGCTTGCCCTCCGGGCACAGGCGCGGAGGCGGCAAAACCGCTATTCTACCTTGCTGTGCTGCGCACCGGACCGGCCGATGAGCTGGCGACCCAGCCTCCAGGGGATCACACGAAACGCATCGGCTTGCGCTGCTTGCTGAATTCGTGTGCAATCCGGGGTGGTCGCGCGGATGCCCCAGGGGCAGGCGCGGTGGCAGCTCCCTTCACAACACGGCAACAACACAGGAAATCCCATGGCAGCGTATGAGTTCACGGTGACGGTCAAGACCCAGTACCTGGAGGAACAATCCGATCCATCGCGTTCGCACTACGTGTTCGCCTATGCGATCAGCATCGTCAACAGCGGTACCGTCCCGGCACAACTGATCTCGCGCCACTGGGTCATCACCGACGCCAACAACCACGTGCAGGAAGTGCGCGGGCTGGGCGTGGTCGGGCACCAGCCCTTCCTGCAGCCGGGGGAGCAGTTCGAATACACCAGCGGGACCTCGCTCAAGACCCCCCAGGGCAGCATGTATGGTGAATATTTTTGCGTGGCCGAGGACGGCGAGCAGTTCGACGTGCGCATTCCCGAGTTCGTGCTGTCGCTGCCGCGCACTTTGCACTGAATTTTCCTTCCTGAAACCGGGCGACGGATTTTTCAGCGCGGGTCGTTGTCTGTCGTCTCTCGCGCTTGCTGTCGTTTCTGCTGCTCTTTCTGTCTGGCGCTGACGGGCCGGCCATTGTGTTCCTTGCGACCTGAGAACATGGTCCACCAGACGATGAAAACCAGGGCGAAGAAGGCGGCGCAAGCCTCCAGGATCAACCACAACATGAATTTGTCTCCGATGTCATTGAATCGTTTTGCCAAGCTTTCGGCGCTGCGGCGCCTCAGTGTACCCGCAATGGCGGTCTCGGTCGCCGTCCTGCTGGCAGCCTGCCAGACCACCCCGCTGACCACGCCAACCCCCGGCCAGCCTGCGCCCAGGCCGGTCGTTCAGCCGGGGCCGGCCATGCGCGCCGCGACCTTCGAACAATTGCCCGGCTGGAACAACGACGACCTGCGCGAAGCCTGGCCGGCGGTGCAGTCCTCCTGCTCGGTGATGATCCGCAAGCCTGAGTGGCGTGCAGCCTGTGCCGCAGCCCAGCAGGTCAATGCCAATGACCTGGGTTTCCTGCGCCAGTATTTCGAGACCTATTTCACCCCCTGGCAACTGTTCAATCCTGATGGCACCGATACCGGACTGGTGACCGGCTATTACGAGCCGCTGCTGCGTGGTTCGCGTCGTCGTAGCGGACCTTATCAGACCCCGCTGTACCAGGCGCCGGACGACCTGCTGACCATCGACATGGCCGGCGTCTATCCCGAACTGAAGAACCTGCGGCTGCGCGGCAAGGTGGTAGGACGCAAGGTCGTGCCTTACCCGACCCGCGCCGAGTTGATGCAGGGTAATAGTCTGGCCGGCAAGGAAATCGTCTGGGTGGATGATCCGGTAGAGGCCTTCTTCCTGCAGGTGCAGGGTTCCGGCCGCGTCTATCTGCCGGAGTCGCGCGAGACCATCCGCCTGGCTTACGCGGACCAGAATGGCCGTCCCTACAAGTCGATCGGACGCTATCTGGTGGACAAGGGCGAGATGGAGCTGTCGCAGGCATCGGCCCAGAACATCAAGGCCTGGGTACGCGCCAATCCCTCGCGCAAGGAAGAGTTGCTCAATGCCAACCCCAGCTACGTCTTCTTCAAGGAAGAGAAGTTGCCGGACCCCTCCAAGGGGCCCAAGGGCGCGCAAGGCATCCCGCTGACGCCGCAGCGCTCGATTGCGATCGATCCGCAGCATGTGCCGCTGGGTGCGCCGGTATTCCTCTCGACCACCTTGCCCAACAGTGACCGTCCGTTGCAGCGCCTGGTGGTGGCCCAGGATACGGGTGGTGCCATCCGTGGCGTGGTGCGGGCTGACTATTTCTGGGGCTTTGGCGACGAAGCCGAGGATCGCGCCGGCGCCATGAAGCAGCGCGGCATGATGTGGGTGTTGCTGCCCAAGGGCATGGTGCCGCGCGGGGGTAACTGATTTTTCTGGTTTCTCTTCGGCAAGAAAATAAAAGAAAAGCCTGATCCTGTCGAGGGATCAGGCTTTTCTTGCTGAGGGAGGCCGGATCAGCGCAGCACCAGCACCGGAATGGTCGAGTGGGTCAGTACCTTTTGGGTCTTGCTGCCCAGGAAGATGCGCGACAGTCCGCTGCGACCATGGGAGGCCATGAAGATGGCGTCGCAGCCATGGAGCTGCGCGGCCTTGATGATCTCTTCATCGGGATTGAAGGACATCACGATCTCGGTCTGGCAGGGTACGCCAGCGGCCGCTGCGGCGTCCTCGATGCGCTTGATGTGCTGTGTGGCCAGGGTCTTGACGTTTTCTTCATACAAGGCGGGATCGATGGCCATCGAGCTTTCGGCCAGCGGCGAGAAGGGGTAGGGCTCGGCCACCGAGATGCCGATGATGCGGGCACCGCTGTTCCTGGCGTAGTCGACGGCGGTGGCAATGGCCTTTTCCGAGCGGTCCGAGCCGTCGGTGGGCACGAGTATGGTCTTGAACATGAAGGCCTCCTTTTATAGACATAGGGAAGGCGCCGGTGGCGCCAAGGGGATGACTCCAATATAGCCCCGTGGTGCCTTGCCCGCATGAAATTCTTGCCAGTCATTGCGCCAGGTCGGACCGACGCATTATTTTTGGCTTATTCTTGCGCTTTGCCGTGCCGTGGCTGCCACGCCCGGACGGATTGCCGATTCATTCATAAGAAGGAGACCCACTATGAGCTTTGAGAACATCCTGGTCGAGACCCATGACAAGGTTGGCCTGATTCGCCTGAACCGTCCCAAGGCGCTCAATGCGCTCAGCGACGACCTGATGAGCGAGCTCGGTACGGCCTTGCTGGCCTTTGATGCTCAGGACGAGATCGGCTGCATCATCGTGACCGGCAGCGAAAAGGCCTTTGCGGCCGGGGCCGATATCAGCGTGATGGCCGGGTTTGACTATATGGATGTCTTCAACGGCGAATTCATCACCCGCAACTGGGAGACCCTGCGTCGCATCCGCAAGCCGGTCATTGCGGCAGTGGCGGGTTATGCGCTGGGTGGCGGCTGTGAGCTGGCGATGATGTGTGACTTCATCATCGCTGCCGACAATGCCAAGTTCGGCCAACCGGAGATCAAGCTGGGGATCATCCCGGGGGCGGGCGGTACGCAGCGCCTGCCGCGGGCGGTGTCCAAGTCCAAGGCCATGGACCTGGCGCTGACTGCCCGGATGATGGATGCCCAGGAGGCTGAGCGCGCCGGGTTGGTTTCGCGCATCGTCCCGGCCGACAAGCTGATGGATGAAGCCATGGCCGCAGCGGTGACCATTACCGAGATGCCGCGGCAGGTGGCCATGATGGTGAAGGACTCGGTCAACCGGGCCTATGAGACCACCTTGTCGGAGGGGATGAAGTATGAAAGGGCGCTCTTCTACAGTTGCTTTGCGACCGAAGATCAGAAGGAGGGCATGAAAGCCTTCCTGGAAAAGCGACCAGCGGTGTTCAAGAACGCTTGATCACTTCTCTTTTGAGGTTGTAAAAAGGGCCGCCCGTCAGGGCGGCCCTTTTTTCTGAATGATTTCGCATTTCTTCATATCGGCTGGAACCGGCGCCGGTAAAGGGCCTTGAGCGGATCGCGAAAGCGCGTGGAGCGCTCTTGCTAAATTATTTTCGATTATTTTTCAAAAAGTGCTTGCGTGGTGTGGAGGGCATTGCTATAGTTCGCCCC
>NZ_JABFMQ010000016.1:0-117343 GCF_013359625.1 Herbaspirillum sp. C9C3 | reverse complement strand
GAGGGGACTGACTCAAAGGGGCTCCTTGGCGTAGGGGTCTGACCGGCTGGTCAGCGGGTTCATCGCCGCACGGGTACCGATGTACCGATGGCAGGGCGCTGTGTCTGCGCTGACGGATGACCGTGTGCAATATTGTGTGCCCTGTCACCGTTGAGGCATCCGGATCGATGTGCCAGACGAGCAGGGCGCTTGCAAGAGTAGGTGCAAGACCCGGTCAAGGCAAGTCGTTGATGTAAAGAGCGCACGGATCGTCAAGGAAGCGCCAGGTCGTCCACCCGGCAGATCAAGCATGAAGGGCGAGACCCGCCCCGCAGGTCCCGCCCTCCAACTGCTGAACCTGCCGGCCGGCCAGGGCCCGCAGGTTTTGCTCTGAAACTTCACCTTGCCATCATTGCTTGAGCAGACTGCACTTGGAATCCGCCACGCTGGTGAAGGCTTGTTCACCTGGGATGGTTTCCAGCAATTTCAGGTAATCCCAGGGCTTCTTGGACTCGGCCGGTGACTTCACCTGGTACAGGTACATGTCGTGGATGTTGCGTCCATCGGCGCGGATATAGCCCTTGTTGTAGAAATCATCGATGCGGGCCTTCTTCAATTGCGCCATCACCTTGGTGGAATCATCGGTGCCGACCGCCTCCACCGCCTTCAGATAGGTCATGGTGGCCGAATAGGCCGCCGCCTGGTGGGTACTGGGCATTTTCTTCATCTTCTGGAAGAAACGCTCGGCAAACTTGCGCGAAGGTTCGTCCTTGTCCCAGTACCAGCTGTCGGTCATCATCAGACCCTCGGCATTGGCCAGTCCCAGGGCGTGGATGTCGTTGATGACCATGAGCAGACCCACCAGCTTCATGGTCTTGGTCACGCCGAATTCCTTGGCGGCCTTGATCGAATTGACAGTGTCCTCGCCCGCATTGGCCAGACCCAGAATCTGTGCCTTGGAGGCCTGCGCCTGCAGCAGGAAGGACGACAGGTCCGAGGACTGCGGCGGATGCTTGATCGAACCGACCACCGTCCCGCCGCTGGCCTTGACCACCGCGCTGGTGTCATTGGCCAGCGAATGGCCGAAGGCATAGTCCGCCACCAGGAAGAACCAGGACTTCCCGCCCTGCTTGATCACCGCGCTGGCCGTACCCTTGGCCAGGGCCACGGTGTCATATTCGTAGTGCACGGTGTAGGGGGTGCATTCCTCGTTGGTCAGGCGCGCGGTGCCGGCTCCGATGTTGATGTAGACGCGCTTCTTCTCGGCCATCACCTTGTTCATCGACAAGGCCGTGGCCGAATTGACGCCGCCGATGAGCATGTCCAGGCCGCGTTCGTCGGCCCATTCGCGGGCGCGGGTGGCAGCGATGTCGGCCTTGTTCTGGTGGTCCGCCGAGAGGATCTCGATGGGCTTGCCCAGCACCTTGCCGCCATGGTCGGCCACCGCCATGCGGATCGCTTCCAGTCCGCCCAGGCCGTCGGTGTCGGCATAGGGGCCGGACATGTCGGTGATGAAACCGATGCGTACCACGTCATCGGATACCTGGGCCCAGGCCGGGCCCGAAAACATGCCTGCGATGGCACAGGCGGCTGCCAGCTTGCGCAGCTTGCTCGATGGGATCATGCGTTTGTCTCCTCGTCTTGATTGGCCGCTGGGCGGCTCGGGGTCATGCGCTTGTCGCTGCTTGATTTGCTTGATTTGCTTGATTTGCTTGAGTTGCTTGATTTGTGTCATTGCTTCAGCCGCGGCGTTCGGCCAGCAAGGATTTGGCGTAATCCACGCGCACATCGTGGCGCGCCACCATCTGCTGGACCAGCCAGTCCATCTCGTGCGCTTCGGCGCCGGCGGCCAGCGCGATGTTGCGCGCATGCAGCGCCATGTGGCCGCGCTGGATACCTTCGGTCGCCAGTGCGCGCAGGGCCGCCATGTTCTGCGCCAGGCCCACGGCCACCGCGACCTCGGCCAGTTCCTGTGCGGATTGCACGCCCAGGATCTTGAGCGCGGTGCGCGCCGCCGGATGGGTCTTGGTGGCGCCCCCTACCAGACCGACCGGCATGGGAATCTCCAGGGTGCCGACCAGGTCGCCATCGGCAGCAATTTCCCAGTGCGTCAGCGAAGTGTAGCGGCCATGACGGCAGGCGTAGGCGTGGGCGCCGGCTTCCACCGCGCGCCAGTCGTTGCCGGTGGCGACGATGACCGGATCGATGCCGTTCATGATGCCCTTGTTGTGGGTGGCTGCGCGGTAGGGGTCGACGGCAGCAAATTCATACGCATCGACGATGCCATCGATTACTTCCTCGCCGCCATAAGCGCTGGTGGCGAGGACCTCTGCAGAAACCTTCACCCTGGCTCGCGCCAGGCGCAGGTCGGCCAGGTTGGAGAGGATGCGCAGCCGCACCTTGCCGCCGGTGATCTCCTCGATATGCCCGGCCACCGCCTCGGCCATGGTGTTGACGGTATTGGCGCCCATGGCGTCGCGCACGTCCACGATCAGGTGGGTCACCACCATGGCGCCACGCCGTGTATCCGGGAAGACGTGGACTTCAATGTCCCGGCACCCGCCGCCCAGGTCGTTGAGCAACTTGTCACGGCTGTTGGCGATGTCGATGATGGCCTGGCGGTCCTTGAGGATGGCCAGCCGCGCTCCATGCGGATCGGTCACGCCGAGCAACTGGATCTGGGCGCGCATGAGGGGTGTACTGCTGGAGGTCTGGAAGCCGCCGCAGGCGCGCACCAGCTTGGCCATGAAGGAGGCAGCGGCCACCACCGAGGGTTCCTCGACGGCCATCGGCACCAGCACGTCGCGGCCGTTGAGCTGGAAGTAGCCCGCCACGCCCAGCGGCAACTGGAAGGTGCCGACCACGTTCTCGATCATGCCATCGGCCGTGCCCAGCGGCAGGCCGCCAGGTTGGCCCAGCAAGGCTTGCTCGCCTTCTCCCAGTCCGGCCAGTCGGGCGATTTCGGCCAGGCGTTGGGGCGGGGTCAGGGTGCGGAATCCGGGCAGTCGCGAATCGCTGGCGGAGTGGGTGTCACTGTGCATGCGCTTGTCTCTCTTTTGGTCGTGATATGAAGGCTTGTGAAAGGGCAGCGCTTGCAGCGGCCCTCTCCAGCGCTGGCAGAATAACAAGGGTGTACCATTGCGCATGGGTACAGTTGGCGCCAACAGTGGTGCAACTGTACCCAGGACAATCCCTTTGCATTGCAGCAAGATTTGATCACCCATGGCCCCAGCCCAGACCCTCACCCTGACCCGGACACTGGTGGAACTGATCCGCCGCCAGATCGCCGAGGGCGCCTATGCGCCCGGCAGCCGTCTGCCGTCGATCCGCGCGCTGTCGGCGCAGCATGACTGCGCCAAGAACACCATCGTCAATGTCTTCGAGGAGTTGACGGCGCAGGGCGTGGTCGAGCCCCGGCGCGGCTCGGGCTTCTTCGTGTGCGCCACGCCGCCGCGCCCCAAGGAAGAGGAGGAGGGCAGTCTCAGCCGTGCCATGGACGTGGTCTGGCTCATGCGTGAGCAGTTGAAGCACGACCCCGGTCATCTGCGCCTGGGGGATGGCTTTCCGCCGGTGGAATGGCTGCATGACGTGCGGCTGGACAAGTTCCACCAGAAGGTAGTGCGCACCGGCATGGGCGCGCTGTTCGGCTACGGCAGCCGCTTCGGCTACCTGCCGCTGCGCCAGCACCTGGTGCACAAGCTCGCGCAGCATGGGATCGAGGCCGCGACCAGCCAGATCGTGCTGACCCACGGTGCCAACCAGGCGCTCGATATCGTGATCCGCAACTTCATTGGCCCGGGGGACCGGGTGCTGGTCGATGAACCGGGCTACTACATGTTGTACGGCAAGCTCAAGCTTTCCGGTGCCCGCATCATCGGCATCCCGCGCCACCCGGACGGGCCGGACATTGAGGCCCTGGAGCGTGAACTGCAGGTGGCGGGCAAGCCCTTGCTGTTCTTCACCCAGTCGCTGGGGCACAATCCCACGGCCTCGGACACCTCGCCCCACAAGGCTCACAAGATCCTGCAACTGGCCGACCGCTACGATGCCCTGATCGTGGAGAACGATGCCTTCGCCGACTTCAAACCGGCCACCGCACCGCGCGTGGCCACGCTGGACCAGTTGCGCCGAACGCTCTATATCGGCAGCTTTTCCAAGTCGGTCTCGGCGGCGCTGCGGGTGGGCTTCATTGCCTGCCATCGGGATCTGGCCAGCGACCTGGCCGATATCAAGATGCTGGTGCACATGAGCAGTTCCGAATACTGCGAGCGCACGCTGGACGTGATCCTGTCCGATGGCCACTTCAGCCGCCACACCGCCCGCCTGCGCGACCGTCTGGCGCAGGCCACCGAAGCGGCCGGCCATCAGTTGCAGCAGCTTGGGGCACAACTGTTTTGTACGCCCCAGCAATCGATGTACCTGTGGGCGAGATTTCCCGGCTTTGCCGATGCCAGGCAACTGGCCCGGGGCCTCATGGCGCATCATGTGGTGCTGGCGCCGGGCAGCATCTTCCACGTCGATCCCGAGCACAGCGTCCCGTGGTCGCGCTTCAATGTCGGCCTGCTGTCGGACCCGCGATTTACCGCCGCCATGGCCAGCTTGCTGGAGCAGGCAAGCTGAATTCCCGTCTGCTGGGGGCACTATCGGGTTTTCCGTTCAGGCAGGAAGAGAGCCGCCATTGCCCGTCTGTTCGAGGCTTAGCTTTCTTGTCCTGCCTGCGCTCGCATGCCATAGTGCTGAGGGACGGCAGTCGGGGACTGCCGGGGTGACAACAATAATCAAGATGACACTGCGGAGCCTCCGCCCGGACGCTCCGCTGGGGATGGAGCAGAGATGAATATCCTTGGCAATATGAACATTGGCAAACGCCTCACGCTGGGCTTTGCCGTGATACTGGCGTTTTCCGCGATCGTGGCGGGCATCAGCCTGTGGCGACTGGAGCAGGTCGCGTCCGCCACGCGCGAGATGATGAGCGACCCCATCAAGACCGAGCGCCTCATGGGCGACTGGTATACCAATCTGACGGCGGGTATCCGCCGCACGCTGGCCATCGCCAAGAGCAGCGACCCGTCGCTGGCGACCTACTTCGCGGAGGAAGCCGCTGCCTCCACCAAGAGTTCCACCGAGTACCAGAAACAGGTCGAACCCTTGCTGGTCACCCCGGAGGAAAAGGCCCTGTTCCAGAAAATCGGGGAGCAGCGCAAGGTCTATCTGTCTTCGCGCGACGAGATCGTCAAGCTCAAGGCCGCGGGCAACGTGGAGGAGGCCATGCGCCTGCTCGACAAGGTCTTCGTCCCGGCGGCCGCGACCTATCAGAAACTGATGCGCGACATGGTGGACATCCAGCGCCTGGATATCGATGAGACCGCCAAGGAAATCGACCACATCGCCGTCCAGAGCCGCATCCTGATCCTGGTGCTGGAGGGGCTGATCCTGCTCCTGGGCATCGTGCTGGCGCGTCTGCTCACGCTGGGCATCACCCGGCCGCTGCAGACGGCGGTGGTGGTCTCGCGCAAGGTGGCCGAGGGCGACCTGGCCACCCAGGTACAGGTCAATTCGCGCGACGAGACCGGCCAACTGCTGCAATCGCTCAAGGAGATGAATGACAGCCTGCGCAGCATCGTCTCCAATGTCCGTAACGGCACCGATACCATCAGCACGGCCTCGGCCGAGATCGCCGCCGGCAATCTGGATCTCTCCAGTCGTACCGAGCAGCAGGCCAGTTCACTGGAAGAAACCGCCTCGGCCATGGAAGAGCTGATTTCCACCGTGCGCCAGAACGCCGACAACGCGCGCCAGGCCAGCCAGCTGGCGCAATCGGCCTCCAGCGTGGCCGAGCAGGGTGGCGGCGTGGTCAGTCAGGTGGTCGATACCATGGGCGCCATCAATGCTTCTTCGCGCAAGATCGTGGACATTATCAGCGTGATCGACGGGATTGCCTTCCAGACCAATATCCTTGCGCTCAATGCCGCCGTGGAAGCAGCGCGCGCCGGTGAGCAGGGACGCGGGTTTGCCGTGGTGGCCTCGGAAGTGCGTTCGCTGGCCCAGCGTTCGGCCTCGGCGGCCAAGGAGATCAAGGAGCTGATCAATGATTCGGTCGCGAAGGTCGGCGACGGCAGTCGCCTGGTCGAGCAGGCCGGTGCCACCATGCAGGAAGTGGTCAGCAGCGTGCGCCACGTTACCGATATCGTGGCCGAGATCAGTGCAGCCAGTGCCGAGCAGACCAGCGGCATCGAGCAGATCAACCTGGCCATTACGCAGATGGATCAGGTGACCCAGCAGAATGCGGCCCTGGTCGAGCAGGCGGCAGCTGCTGCTGCCTCGATGCAGAACCAGGCGGGACGGCTGGCGCAGATGGTCAGCGTGTTCCGGGTCAATGAAGGCGAGGCGCCGGTCAGGCGGGAGATCGACGTGACCCCGGCCGGCCCGACGCTGCCGCACTGAGCTCACTGACTGGACTTGCCAGGACGGCCCCGCGGGGGCCGTTTTGTCTTTTCTGCGGCTGCGGCAGCCTCAGCGACGCTGCTTCCAGTAATCCGGCTGCGCATAGGCATGACGCAGAAAATCCACGAAGGTGCGGATGCGCAAGGGCAGGTGGCGTCGCTGCGCAAACACTGCGTAGATCGATGGTGCCGGAGCGGCAAACTTGTCCAGCACCGTCACCAGCTCGCCAGCTTCGATGGCTGCGCCCACTTCCCACATCGACCGCCAGGCCAGGCCGCGTCCGGCCAGCGCCCAGTTGTGCAGCACTTCACCGTCATTGCAGACCATGTTGCCCCCGACCTTGTAGACGCTCACCTTGCCGGACTGCTTGAGTGTCCAGCCACGCTGGCTGCCTTCGCTGCTCATGGCCAGGCAATTGTGGCGTACCAGTTCGTCCGGGGTCTGCGGGGTGCCGTGGCGGCGCAGGTAGGAGGGAGCGGCGACGATGACCCGATGATTCTCGGCCAGTTTCACGCTCACCAGGTTGGAGTCGGTCAGGGTGGCAATGCGGATGGCGACGTCGATGCCTTCCCCGATGACGTCGGCAATGCGGTCATTGAGGTTCAGCGTGAGGGTGACATCGCGGTGCTCTGCCAGAAAGGAGGGCACCAGGGGGGCCACGTGCTGGCGACCGAACCCGGCCGGGGCCGAAATCAGCAACTGGCCACTGGCACGCGCGCTGCGTTCGGACACCGCCGATTCGGCATCTTCCAGGTCAGCCAGGATGCGCTGGCAGTCTTCCAGAAAGGCTGCGCCTTCGTTGGTGAGCACGATCTTGCGCGTGGTTCGCTGCAACAGCTTCACGCCCAGGCGCTCCTCCAGCGCATCCAGCCGCCGCCCTATCATGGCCGGGGCGATGCCCTCGGCACGGGCCGCCGCCGACAGGCTGCCACGGGCGGCGACCTCGGCAAAGGTCGAAATCTGCTTGAACTGGTCCATGCTGTCCTCTTCAAAAGACCCGGAAACGGGCGGCAAAGCCGCGCCGGCCCTGCGCCGACGTGCTGCGGCGATTATCTGCTCACTTATGACTAAAACGCAAAGATAAATTGATAAAAGCTTTCACTACTATCGATTTGGTTTAAATATACTGCGTACATAAAGTGTCTGATGCGATGCAAAAAGCTGCATAGTCTCAGGCACAATCATGAAAACAAGATTCACCAGTCCATTTTTCTTTTTGAGGAGTCCAGCATGACGCAACTGAAGCTGCCCACCGGCATGGAAATCTCCGGCGAGATCAAGCCGGGTTACGAGAACGTCCTGACCTTTGACGCCCTGTCACTGGTCGCCAAGCTCTCGCGCGCCTTCGAAGCGCGTCGCCAGGAACTGCTGGCCGCCCGTGCCGAGCGCGTCAAGCGCCTGGATGCCGGCGAACGCCCCGACTTCCTGAAGGAAACCGAAGCCATCCGCACCGGCGACTGGAAGATCGCTCCCATCCCCGAAGCCCTGAAGTGCCGCCGGGTGGAAATCACCGGTCCGGTCGAGCGCAAGATGGTCATCAACGCCTTCAACTCGGGCGCCGACAGCTACATGACCGACTTCGAGGATTCCAACTCGCCGGTGTGGGACAACCAGATCAGCGGACAGATCAACCTCTACGACGCGATCCGCCGCACCATTTCGCTGGAATCGAACGGCAAGAGCTACAAGCTCAACGACAAGATCGCCACCCTGGTGGTGCGTCCGCGTGGCTGGCACCTGGACGAGAAGCACGTCACCATCGATGGCAAGCGCATCTCCGGCGGCATCTTCGACTTCGCTCTGTTCCTGTTCCACAACGCCAAGGAACAGCTGGCGCGCGGCGCCGGTCCTTACTTCTACCTGCCGAAGATGGAATCGCATCTGGAAGCGCGTCTGTGGAACGACATCTTCGTGATGGCGCAGAACGAGATCGGCCTGCCGCAAGGCACCATCAAGGCCACCGTGCTGATCGAAACCATCACCGCCGCCTTCGAGATGGAAGAAATCCTGTACGAACTGCGTGAGCACAGCGCCGGTCTGAACGCCGGTCGTTGGGACTACATCTTCTCCTGCATCAAGAAGTTCAAGAACGACAAGGACTTCTGCCTGGCCGATCGCGCCAAGGTCACCATGACCTCGCCCTTCATGCGCGCCTACGCACTGCTGCTGCTGAAGACCTGCCACAAGCGCGGCGCCCCGGCCATCGGTGGCATGAGCGCGCTGATCCCGATCAAGAACGATCCGGAAAAGAACGCCATCGCCATGCAGGGCATCATCAACGACAAGCGCCGCGATGCGACCGACGGTTACGACGGCGGCTGGGTGGCTCACCCGGGCCTGGTCGAAGCCTCCATGAAGGAATTCGTGGCCGTGCTGGGCGACAAGCCCAACCAGTTCGAAAAGCAGCGTCCGGACGTGGAAGTGAAAGCCGCTGACCTGCTCAACTTCCAGCCGGAAACTCCGATCACCGAGGCCGGCCTGCGCTACAACATCAACGTCGGCATCCATTACCTGGGCGCCTGGCTGGCCGGCAATGGCTGCGTGCCCATCCACAACCTGATGGAAGATGCGGCTACCGCCGAGATCAGCCGTGCCCAGGTGTGGCAGTGGATCCGCAGTGCCAAGGGCAATCTGGAAGACGGTCGCAAGGTCACTGCCGACATGGTACGCGCCATGATTCCGGAAGAGCTGGCCAAGGTGAAGCAAGTGGCAGGTGATGGCCCGACCTATGACCGCGCGGCCAAGATCTTTGAAGAAATGTCCACCTCCGAGACCTTCGCCGAGTTCCTGACGCTGCCGCTGTACGAAGAAATCTGATTCAGCTCTGCTTGAGCAGAAATGAAAATCCCCGCCTCTCGCAAGAGGGCGGGGATTTTTTTGAGGTCTCTTTCAGGTCTGTTTCTTCACACTGTGAAAGCTGCAGACGAAAAAAATCCCCGACGTGTCGGGGATTTTTTATCAGCTTGAAAAGCTTAAGCAGCCGGAACGATGTTCGAAGCTTGCTTGCCCTTCGGGCCGGTGGTCACTTCGAAGGAAACGCGTTGGTTTTCCTTCAGGGACTTGAAACCATTCGATTGAATAGCCGAGAAGTGAGCGAACAGATCTTCGCCGCCTTCATCGGGGGTGATGAAACCAAAACCCTTTGCATCGTTGAACCACTTGACGGTACCAGTTGCCATTACGGACTCCTAAATTTAATTGATTGGGGCTTGCGCCCGGCTCTTTATCGTTACTCGGGAGGAATGACAGCGAAGAACCGCACTACCAGCTCGAATCCTAACGACGCGACGATTATACTCATTAAATCGAGAATGCAAGCCATTTTCGGTACGAATCTTCCATTAAAAGTTTTAATGGCTGATTCTGGTGCCTTAGATTTCTTTCCATGCCGGGAAATGGTGCGCCAAACCGGCTTCAATCCCTTGTCTGGTGCGGCTTTTGGCGTGTCGGTGGGTGTCCTACGCCGGCTTGTCGGGAACTTTCTGACAGCGTTTTTCAACCGTTTTGACGGTGGACCAGCACAACCGCTTCGGTGGCAATCCCTTCTTCACGTCCCAAAAAACCCATTTTTTCATTGGTTTTTGCCTTGATATTGACTTGCCCTTCAGAAATCCCCAGGTCCGCCGCCACGTTGGCCACCATGATGGGAATATGCGGGGCCATCTTGGGCGCCTGGGCGATGATGGTGGCATCCACGTTGCCCACGGTATAGCCGGCAGCAGCCAGGCGCTTGGCCGCCTCGCGCAGCAGCACGCGCGAGTCGGCGCCCTTGAACTGCGCATCGGTATCGGGGAAGTGGCGGCCGATGTCGCCCAGCGCGGCAGCGCCGAAGAGCGCATCGGTGATGGCATGCAGCAGGGCATCGGCGTCCGAGTGGCCGAGCAGGCCCTTCTTGTGCGGGATGGTGACACCACCCAGGATCAGCGGGCGGCCTTCCACCAGGGCGTGGCAGTCATAGCCCTGGCCGATACGGAAAGGGAAGGGGGGAGAAGCGTTCATGCGTGCGGACCTTTCAGGAAGAATTCAGCCAGGGCGGCGTCCTGCGCCAGTGTGACCTTGAGATTGCGGGGGCTGCCCTCGACCAGGCGCGGACGCAAGCCCAGCATTTCGATGGCGCTGGCGTCGTCGGTGATCTCGCCCAGGCGGCCTTGCGCTTGCGCCTGCCGCAAGGCGCGCCGCAGCAGGGCATAGGGAAACATCTGCGGTGTCTGCGCCGCCCACAGGCCGGCACGCGGCACGGTCTCCTGCGAGCGGGGCGATCCGGCGCCATCGCTGCGCTTGAGGGTATCGACCACTGGCAGGGCCAGCAGGCCACCGACTTCATCGTCGGCCAGGGCATCGAGCAGACGGTCCAGCAGCGGCACATCCAGGCCGGGGCGGGCGGCGTCGTGCACCAGCACGCGGTCGGTATCGGCCACCTGATCACGGATGGCGTTGAGCCCGTTGAAGACGCTGTCCTGCCGCGTCGGTCCGCCCACCCGCAGGACGCTTGCGCGTTGCAGCAGGGCGGGCGTCATGAGGGAGTCGATCCAGCCATCCTCGGCACTGACCACGATGAAGGTGTGGGCGATGCGGCCATGCGCCGCGAAGGTTTGCAGCGCATGCAGCAGCATGGGGAGGCCTGCCAGCGGCAGGTATTGCTTGGGAATCTGGCCGCCCATGCGCGCGCCCACGCCTGCGGCGGGGATGAGCGCAAAGTGGCGGGGCGGGGAAGAAGCGGACTGCGAAGGGTTCATGCCATGCACCTGGCCCCGGCACCCGCCTGGCGGCGGCCTGCGATGGGGCCTTCGTTTATAATGAGAGGCTGAATTCTAATGCCAATCCCTTGCAAGCGACCGGCATTTTGCGGCGCTGCCAGCCTGGTCGCCGCCGCCGGGCCTCGTCAGTTGCCGTACGCGAAACAAGTCCAAACCAAGCCGATCCTCCCGATCCTGATGTCTTTTGATCCGAAAAAAAGCCTGCCCAAGGCAGGTGTGCGTTTCCAGCCTCCCGCCGTGCACGGTTCCGCCGATGCCTATCTGCTGGCCCAGGCCGCGCTGGCCCTGAAGGCCGAAGGGCGCATGCTGGCCGTGGTGGTGGCCGGGGCCACCGATGCCCAGCGCCTGCTGGCTGAAATCCCCTGGTTCCAGCCCAAGGAGGGCGAGCGCCTGCGTTGCCACCTGCTGCCGGATTGGGAAACCCTGCCTTATGACGCCTTCTCGCCGCACCAGGACCTGGTGTCCGAACGCCTGGCCACGCTCTATGAAGTGCAGTCCGGCCAGTGCGACCTGCTGATCGTACCGGCTACCACCGCCTTGCTGCGCATGGCCCCGCCGCAGTTCCTGGCGGCCTATACCTTCTTCTTCAAGCAGGGCGAAAAGCTCGACGAAGGCAAGCTCAAGTCCCAGCTCACCCTGGCCGGCTACACCCATGTGGGCCAGGTGATGTCGCCGGGTGAATATTCGGTGCGTGGCGGCCTGATCGACATCTTCCCGATGGGTTCGGTGTTGCCGTATCGCCTGGACCTGTTCGGCGACACCATCGAGACCATCCGCACCTTCGATGCCGATACCCAGCGTTCGCTCTATCCGGTGCCGGAGGTGCGGCTGCTGCCGGGCCGTGAATTCCCGATGGATGAAGCCTCGCGCCTGGCCTTCCGCAATCGCTGGCGCGAAGTGTTCGAGGGTGATCCATCACGCTCGGCCATCTACAAGGACATCGGCAACGGCATCGCCGCAGCAGGTATCGAATACTACCTGCCGCTGTTCTTCGAAGAGACGGCCACGCTGTTCCAGTACCTGCCGGCCAATGCCATGTTCGCCACCGTGGGTGACATCGAGCAGGCCATCAAGCGCTTCTGGAGCGATACCCGCTCGCGTTGGAATTTCCTTCACGCCGACCGCGAGCGCCCGGTGCTGGAGCCGCGCGCCATCTACCTGGACGATGAAGATTTCTTCACCCTGCTGAAACCCCACGCCCGCTGGGTGCTCAAGAGCGATGATGCGCCCTCGGCCATCTCCTCGCCCTTGCCCAATATCGCCGTGAACCGTCGTGCGGATGATCCGCTGGTCAACCTGCGCAGCTTCCTCCTGAAGGGGGCCGAGCGGGTGCTGATCTGTGCCGAGAGCAATGGCCGACGCGAGACTTTGCAGCAGTACTTTGCCGAATACGATGTGCATCCGGTCCTGTGCGAGGACTGGAACAGCTTCCTCTCCAGTGATGAACCGCTGATGCTGGGCGTGGCCCCCTTGCACACGGGCTTCGTCACTGCGGGCGGCCTGGCGCTGGTCACCGAGACCGAGCTGTACGCCGGCAGTGGCCGCCGCGTCGGCAGCCGCAAGCAGCAGGCCGCCACCGATGTGGAATACATGGTGCGCGATCTGTCGGAACTGAAGATCGGCGACCCGGTGGTGCACAGCAGCCACGGTATCGGTCGCTACATGGGCCTGGTCAGCATGGACCTGGGGGAGGGCGAGACCGAATTCCTCCATCTGGAATATGCCAAGGAAACCAAGCTCTATGTCCCGGTCTCGCAACTGCACGTGATTTCACGTTATTCGGGCGCCTCGCCCGAAGATGCACCGCTGCATGCGCTGGGTTCGGGCCAGTGGGAAAAGGCCAAGCGCAAGGCGGCCCAGCAGGTGCGCGATACCGCCGCCGAACTGCTGAACCTGTACGCCCGCCGCGCATTGAGGCAGGGCCATGCCTTCCAGTATTCGGCACATGACTATGAAGCCTTCGCCGACAGCTTCGGTTTCGAAGAGACTGCCGACCAGGCCGCCGCCATCCAAGCCGTCATCAAGGACATGACCGGGGGCAAGCCCATGGACCGCCTCATCTGCGGCGACGTCGGCTTCGGCAAGACCGAGGTCGCCTTGCGCGCCGCCTTCGTGGCCGTGATGGGTGGCAAGCAGGTCGCCATTCTGGCCCCGACCACGCTCTTGGCCGAACAGCACGCCGCCACCTTTGCCGATCGTTTCGCCAACTGGCCGGTCAAGATCGCCGAGCTCTCGCGCTTCCGTACCGGCAAGGAAGTCACGCAGGCCATCAAGGGCCTGGCTGATGGCACCATCGATATCGTCATCGGCACGCACAAGCTGCTGTCGGACGAAGTGAAGTTCTCGCGCCTGGGGCTGGTCATCATCGACGAGGAACACCGTTTCGGCGTGCGCCAGAAGGAAGCCCTGAAGTCCTTGCGCGCCGAGGTCGATGTCTTGACGCTGACGGCCACCCCGATTCCGCGCACGCTGGGCATGGCGCTGGAAGGATTGCGTGATTTCTCGGTGATCGCCACCGCCCCGCAAAAGCGTCTGGCCATCAAGACCTTCGTGCGCGCCGAGCAGGAATCGACCATCCGCGAAGCCTGCCTGCGCGAGTTGAAGCGTGGCGGCCAGGTTTACTTCCTGCACAATGAAGTGGAAACCATCGCCAACCGCAAGGCTGCGCTCGAACAGCTGCTACCTGAAGCGCGCATCGGCGTGGCCCACGGCCAGATGCACGAGCGCGACCTGGAAAAGGTGATGCGCGACTTCGTGGCGCAGCGCTTCAACATCCTGTTGTGCACCACCATCATCGAGACCGGCATCGACGTGCCCACCGCCAACACCATCATCATGCACCGTGCCGACAAGTTCGGTCTGGCCCAGCTGCACCAGTTGCGTGGCCGGGTCGGTCGTTCGCATCACCAGGCCTATGCCTATCTGCTGGTGCAGGATGTGCAGGGCCTGTCCAAGCAGGCCCAGCGCCGGCTGGAAGCGATCCAGCAGATGGAGGAACTGGGCAGCGGTTTCTATCTCGCCATGCACGACCTGGAAATCCGTGGCGCCGGCGAAGTGCTGGGCGATCATCAGTCGGGCGAGATCCACGAGATCGGTTTCCAGATGTATTCGGACATGTTGAACGAAGCCGTGCGCGCCTTGAAGGATGGCCGCGAACCGGATCTCGCCGCGCCCTTGTCGACCACTACCGAAATCAACCTGCATGCGCCTGCACTGCTGCCCAATGACTTCTGCGGCGACGTGCATGAGCGCTTGTCGCTCTACAAGCGCCTGGCCAACTGCGAGAAAGCCGATGCCATCGACGCCTTGCAGGAAGAACTGATCGACCGCTTCGGCAAGCTGCCGGATGCCGCCAAGGCGCTCATCGAAACGCACCGCCTGCGCATTGCCGCCAAGCCGCTGGGCATCATCAAGATCGATGCGCATTCGGAGGCGGCGCTGCTGCAGTTCGTTCCCAATCCGCCGATCGACGCCATGCGCATCATCGAGCTGGTGCAGAAGAACCGCCAGGTCAAGCTCAATGGTCCGGACAAGCTGCGCATCACGGCCAGCATGCCGGATCTCAATGCCCGTGTGCAGCAGGTCAAGGCGACCATGAAGGCACTCACCGGCTGAACCGCTTCCCGGCCGCGTATTACCGACTCCAACCGCATCAACGAATCAACAGAACAACATGAACCTGATCCTGCAAGCCCCCAAGCACCACGCTGTTTCTTCTTCGGCCATCGAGACCATTGCGCAGTTGGCCGGTGGCCGCGCCGAACGCCTCGGTGATAGCCGCGTGGCGGACGCCGATGCCTGGCGCGTGGCCGGGGTGAGCCCGAGCGATGCGCTCAAGGCCCGCATCGACGCTGCCTGCCTGCAGGCACGGCTGGACTATGCCTTCATCGAGGAAGGCCGCAAGCTGACTGATTTTCGCCTGGTGGCCATGGACATGGATTCGACGCTCATCACTATCGAGTGCATTGACGAGATCGCCGACATGCAGGGCTTGAAGCCGCAGGTGGCCGAGATTACCGAGGCAGCCATGCGCGGCGAGATCGAGTTCAACGAAAGCCTGACGCGCCGGGTGGCTTTGCTCAAGGGGCTCGATGCGGGCGCCTTGCAGCGTGTCTACGATGAGCGCCTGCAATTGTCCCCGGGCGCAGAGAACATGCTCAAGGCCGTGCAGGCTGCGGGCCTGAAGACGCTGCTGGTCTCGGGCGGTTTCACCTTCTTCACCGACCGCATGAAGGCGCGTCTGACGCTGGACTACACCCATGCCAATACCCTGGAAGTGGTCGATGGCAAGCTCACCGGCAAGGTGGTGGGCGGCATCGTCAATGCCGACGAGAAGCGTGCGACGGTGGAGCGTGTCTGCCGCGAAATCGGCGCCGAGCCATCCCAGGCCATCGTCATGGGTGATGGTGCCAACGACTTGCGCATGATGGGCATCTCGGGCCTGTCGGTGGCCTTCCGTGCCAAGCCGGTGGTGCGCGCCCAGGCCAACGTGGGCTTGAATTTCGTGGGGCTGGACGGCATCTTGAATCTGCTGGCCTGATTCCGTGGCCGGTTTCCCCTCACTTCAGGAGATGCGATGAACCAGGAACTGGTATTGGACCCGCAGACCCAGACCGGCCGTGACCTGGTCTGGTGGCTCTATCTGGCGCATGCCGCCTGCCTGGTGTTTTCCCTGGGCATGCTGTCGTGGCTGCCGCTGATCGTCAACTATCTCAAGCGCGGCGAGGTGCGCGATACCTTCCTCTACACCCACCATCGCTGGCAGATCCGGTCCTTCTGGTGGTACCTGTTCTGGCTGTTCGCCGGCGGTGTCCTGTGGGCCACCGTGATCGGCATTCCGCTGGCCATCCTGGTGTTCTCGCTGGCCTGGATCTGGAAAGCCTACCGCCTCATCAAGGGCTTCCTCGACCTGCAGGACAACAAGCCCATGCCGGTGTGACCCCAGCGCTGGCTGTACGACCGAAACGGCACCTCAGGGTGCCGTTTCGCATTGCTGGAAAGCAAAGAGGCTTTGCACAAGGGATAATGGTGATATTGAAAGATTTCAATGATAATCTCGAATTATTACTAAATTGCACTATGCACCAGAGTGCATCAGGCTAGCATCAGGCTAGCATCAGGCGAACTTTCGTTCATGCGCCTCCCGCTCGGGGCGCCAGGGCGGGGCCGCTCACTCCAAGGGGGAACACTGCGCATGAAGAACTGGACGATCAAGCAACGCATCCTCGGGAGCTTCGCGCTCATCCTGCTGCTCATGGCGCTCATGGCTGGCATCTCGGCGGTCAATCTCGGTCGTATCGAGAAAAGCGCCACGGCGCTGCGCGAGGATTCCACGCCCGGCCTTTACTACAGCAGTCAGATCAATGCCGCCTGGTATGAAAACCTGCTCATGACCCAGCAGATCATTCAGGTCGACAACAGTGACGCGGAGCGCCAGGCCGACCTGGCCCTGCTGCGCCGCAACGGTGAACGCCTGGACCGGCTGCAGGAAGACTACGGCAAGTCCGTCTTCAGCGATAACGACCGCAAGCTCTTCGAGCAATTCAAGGAGACGCGCCAGAAGTACCGTGCCATTGTGGGCGAGTTGCTGAAGATGGACTTCGGCCAGCGCGCGCCCATCGACAAGATCGTCAACGAGCAACTCCGTCCGCAATGGCGCGCCGGTTACCAGTTGACGCAGCGCATGGTCGATACCAACAAGGGCATTGCCGACCTTGCTGCCAGCCGCATCACCGACGCGGTCAACGCCGCCCAGTTCGCGATGATGACCTCGCTCATGGCCGCCTTGCTGGTTGCGCTGGTGTGCGGTTTCTTCCTGATGCGGGCGATCAACGAGCCGTTGCAGAGGCTCATGGGTTTGCTCGATATCATGCGCTCGGGCGATTTTTCGCGTCGCGTGTCGCTGCAGCGCAATGATGAGTTCGGCGTGCTCGGCACTGGCTTCGACCGCATGACCGATGAGTTGACCGCGCTGGTGTCGCAGGCGCAGAAGTCCTCTGCTCGGGTGGCCACCTCGGTGACCGAGATCGCTGCTACGGCGCGCCAGCAGCAGGCCACCGCCGCCGAAACCGCCGCCACCACCACCGAGATCGGCGCCACCTCCCGCGAGATTCATGCCACCTCGCGTGACCTGGTGCGGACCATGAATGAAGTGTCGGTCGTTTCCGAACAGACGTCTGCCCTGGCCGGCAGCGGGCAGGCGGGTCTTACCCGCATGGGCGACACCATGCAGAACGTCATGGACGCCGCCGGTTCGGTCAGCGCCAAGCTGGCCATCCTCAACGAGAAGGCGGGCAACATCAACCAGGTCGTCACTACCATCACCAAGGTGGCCGACCAGACCAATCTGCTCTCGCTCAATGCCGCCATCGAGGCCGAGAAGGCCGGCGAACATGGTCGCGGTTTCTCGGTGGTGGCCACGGAGATCCGTCGTCTGGCTGACCAGACTGCGGTGGCGACCTATGACATCGAGGTGATGGTCAAGGAAATCCAGTCGGCCGTGGCCGCCGGTGTGATGGGCATGGACAAGTTCTCCGACCAGGTACGACGCGGCATGCAGGACGTGCAGACCGCCGGCAGCCAGCTCTCGCAGATCATCGCCCAGGTGCAGGCGCTGTCGCCGCGCTTTCAGATCGTCAACGAAGGCATGCAGGCCCAGGCCAGCAGCGCCGAGCAGATCAACCAGGCTCTGGTGCAGCTCTCCGAAGCGGCCCAGCAGACCGTGGAATCGCTGCAACAATCGAGTCAGGCCATCGACGAGTTGAACGTGGTCTCCAATGAACTGCGCAATGGCGTCTCGCGCTTCAAGGTAACGGACTGAGCGCCGCGTCGCTCTGCCCCAGCGTCCCCATGAGCCAGTGCCTGCACTTGTTGTTTTCCCTTGGACAAGAGCGCTACGCCTTGCCCACTGCCGAGGTGGCGATGGTGTTGCCGCTGTCGCCCTGCAAGTCCTTGCCCGGCGCGCCGGCCTGGGTGGCCGGACTGCTGCCGCATGGCCTCGGCCATGTGCCGGTGATCGACCTGTCCATGCTGGTGCTGGGGCGGCCCGCCCCGGCCCGCGTGAGCACGCGCCTGGTGCTGGTGCACTACCACCACAGCCAGGCGGTGGCGGTGTTGCTCGGGCTGATCCTGGAACAGGCCACGCAGACCTTGCGCATCGATCCTGATGATTTCGTGCCCGCTGCCGTGCGCAATGAGGGCGCGCCCTATCTGGGGCCGGTCATGCCCCATCAGGGCGGATTGCTGCAACGGGTGGAGGTGGGCGACCTGCTCGATCCGGCCACGCGCGCCTTGCTCTATCCCGAGGTGCCGGCATGAAGAGTCTGCCGCTGATCGCCGACAGGCTCAAATCCGCCATGGGGCTGGACATGGCCACCGTGGGCAGCAGCCTCATCGAGCGCGTGGTGCGCGAACGCATGGCGGCGCTGGAAATCGATGACGATGGCCGCTATCTGGCGCGGCTGCAAAGTTCGGCGGTCGAGTTGCAGGCATTGATCGAATTGGCCGTGGTGCCGGAGACCTGGTTCTTTCGCGATCGTGAAGCCATCCTGGCCGTGGCGCGCCTGGCGCGCGAACGTCTGGCGGCGCAGCCGACCGTACCGGTGCGCATTCTCAGCCTGCCTTGTTCCACTGGCGAAGAGCCGTATTCGCTGGCCATGGCGTTGCTGGAGGCGGGGGTGATGCCATCGCAGTTCGTCATCGACGCCTACGATATCCGGACACGCTCGCTGGAAATTGCTGCCGCCGGTCTTTATGGCCGCAATTCCTTCCGGGGCCAGGAACTGGGTTTCCGGGACCGCCATTTCACGCCTGCGGAGCAGGGCTGGCAACTGCATGAAGCGATACGCCAGCTGGTCCGCTTTGCGCCCGGCAATCTGCTGGCACCGGACTTTCTGCGCCAGGCCGCTCCTTACGATGTCATCTTCTGTCGCAATGTGCTGATCTACTTCGAGCGCGAGGTGCAGCGCCAGGTCGTGACATTGCTGGAAAGTCTCATGAAACCCGATGGACTGATCTTCGTCGGTCCCGCCGAAGGCGGCATCCTGCTCAGTCCGCGCCTGGAGTCGGCCGGCATTGCACTGGCCTTTGGTTTTCGCAAGCGCGTGGCGGTGCCGCGCTCGGCCACGCGCGAAGCGCCGCTGGTCATGCCGCTGCCGCTCTTGGCACCCTCCGACCTCGGTGGTCGACGGCGGCCGGTCGTGCCCCCGACTTCAAGGGCGGTTGGTGCCGCCGCGCCTGCGCTCCCCGCTGAGCCCGCCCCGTCGAACCCTGCCCGCACGGTGCTGCAGCGTGCCCGCTCTCTGGCCGATCAGGGGCAACTGGCCCAGGCCGCCGCATTGTGCGAGCAGGCCATCGGCGAGCAGGGGCCCAGTGCCGACGCCTTCTACCTGCTGGGCCTGATCCACGATGCTGGGGGGCAGACCGAGCAGGCCCGGCACTGCTATCGCAAGGTGCTCTATCTGGCGCCCCGGCACCAGGCCGCCTTGCTGCAGCTGGCGGCCTTGTTGCAGGCCCAGGGCGATCCGGCCGGGGCAGAACGTCTGCGGCAGCGCGCCGATCGCGTGACGGCGAGCGAGGAGCCGCATCATGGCTGAGCCGACGATGCCCCCCGCGCCCACGACGCCGGATGCCTGCTGGAATCGCATCGGTACCAAGGGCGACGGCAGTTGTGCCGAACTGGCGCAGCACATCCGCTGCCTGAACTGTCCGACCTTTGCCCGCGCTGCCCTGCAGCAGCTCGATCGCGTCGAGGCCTCGGCCGAGGTGGCACAGCAATGGCTGCACGCGGGCGAAACCCAGGCGCAGGCGGAGAGCGGACAGGAGCGCGGCGCAATGGCCTCGGCCCTGGTGGTACGCGTGGCCGGCGAGTGGCTGGCCATCGCCACCTCCGTGGTCCAGGAAGTGACCGCGACGCGCCCGCTGCACAGCCTGCCGCATCAGCGCAATGCCGCCATTGCCGGAGTACTCAACATTCGCGGCAGCCTGCGCATCTGCGTCTGGCTCGCCCGGCTGTTCCAGCTGCCGGACCAGACCCCGGCGCCGCATCTGCTGGTGGCCGCCCATGAAGGGCAGGTGCTGGTGTTTCCGGTGGAGGAAGTGGCCGGCGTCCATCGCTACGCCCCGCAGAGCCTGGCACCGGTGCCTACCACGCTGGCCCAGGCGGCGATCCAGTACACACGTGGCATGCTGGAATGGCGCGGTCGTCCCATCGGCCTGCTGGACCACGAATTGCTGTTCTACGTACTCAACCGGAGCATGACATGAGTACGCCCGATCTCAGCCAGATGTCCATGCTGGACCTGTTCCGCTTCGAGGCGGAAAGCCAGATCGCCCAGCTCAACACCAGCCTGCTGGCGCTGGAGCAGCAACCGACGGCCGCCGAACACCTGGAGGCCTGCATGCGTGCCGGCCATTCGCTCAAGGGTGCGGCCCGCATCGTCGGACTGGAAACGGCAGTCAAGGTGGCCCATGTGCTGGAGGACTGTTTCGTGCTGGCGCAGCAGGGCAAGCTGCTGCTGGAGAAGAAGCACATCGACGTCCTGCTGCGCGGCGCCGATCTGCTGGGGCGTATCGCCTCGCCGCCTGACGGCGACGAGTCCTGGGCCGATTCTGCCGGCCACGCTGAAGTACAGGCTTTCCTGCAAGCCTTGCCGGCCGTGATGAGTGGCGGCCAGGCCGATCCCTGGCCGGTGCCTTCGGCGGCGATGCAGGAGGCCCAGGCTGCCGAGGCGGCCACGCAGCCAGCTGGCTCTCCCTCCTCGCTGCCGACGGCGCAAGCCGCTGCCGTTTCCCCGCTCGCGCAGACTGCCTCGTCGCTACCGGCTGCGCGTGCCGTGCGGGTCAGTGCGGACAGCCTGGACCGGCTGTTGAGCCTGACCGGCGAATCGCTGGTGGAGTCGCGTCGCCTCAAGCCGTTTTCGGCCAGCATGCTGCGCATGAAGCGCGTACAGCGTGAAGCCGTGCAGGCGCTGGACCTGTTGCAACAGAAACTGTCGACCAGCCAGCTCGATGAATTCGCCCAGGCCACCCTGAGCGAACTGCGTGCGTTGATGCAGACCAACCAGCAACTGCTGGGGGAACAATTGATTGCGCTGGATGCCTTTGACCGGCGCTCGGTCAATCTCTCGCAACAGCTCTATGATGAGGCGCTGGCCTGCCGCATGCGGCCCTTTGCGGACGGGACCGCCGGCTTTGCGCGCATGGTGCGCGATGTCGGTCATGCACTGGGCAAGTCGGTGAGACTGGACATCCACGGCAATGCCACCCAGATCGACCGCGACATCCTCGAAAAACTGGAGGCGCCCCTGGGGCACCTGCTGCGTAACGCGGTCGACCATGGCATCGAGGATCCCCTCACGCGCGGTGCGGCCGGCAAACCGGAACAGGGGGTGGTGCGGCTGGAGGCACGTCACAGTGCCGGCATGCTCTTGATCGAGGTGGCCGATGATGGTGCCGGCATCGACCTGGAGGAACTGCGCCGCACCGTGGTAGCACGAGGACTGTCGACCCCGGAGATTGCCGCGCGCCTGTCCGAGGCGGAATTGCTGGATTTCCTGCTGTTGCCCAGCTTCAGCCTGCGCGAGACGGTCACCGAGATTTCCGGTCGCGGCGTCGGTCTGGACGTGGTGGCCGACATGCTCAAGCAGGTGCGTGGCACGATCCGTATCACCACGCGCAGCGGGCAGGGCAGCCGCTTCCTGTTGCAGCTGCCGCTGACGCTGTCGGTGATCCGCAGCCTGCTGGTGGACATTGCCGGTGAACCTTATGCGTTTCCGCTGGCCTACGTCAACCGGACCTTGCGTTTGCCGGCCGAAGCCCTGCAGACCCTGGAAGGCTACCAGCACTTCAGCCATGAGGGCCGCCAGGTCGGCCTGGTCAGTGCGCACCAGGTGCTGCAGCGCGGCCAGTGGCGCGCCCGTGATGGCAGCGTGTGCGTCGTGGTCATCGGCGAGGGAGAACACAGCTACGGGGTGGCGGTCGATGCTTTCCTGGGCGAGCGCATGCTGGTGGTGCAACCGCTGGATCCACGCCTGGGCAAGATTGCCGACATCCTGGCCGGTGCCCTGATGGAAGATGGCGCACCCTTGCTGATCCTGGACGTGGCCGACCTGCTGCGCACGGTGCAAAAGCTGACCGCTTCCGGACGCCTGCAGACGGTCGACCAGGATGGTGCCGGCGAGGCCGCCGTGGTCGTGCGCAAGAAGGTGCTGGTGGTGGATGACTCGCTCACCGTGCGTGAGCTGGAACGCAAGTTGCTGAGCAACCGGGGGTATCAGGTCACGGTGGCCGTGGATGGCATGGATGGCTGGAACGCCGTGCGTGCCGAGCCCTTCGACCTGGTCATCACCGACATCGACATGCCGCGCATGGATGGCATCGAGCTGGTCGGACTGATCCGCGGTGCGCCGCAATTGCAGGCGCTGCCGGTGATGATCGTGTCCTACAAGGATCGTGAAGAAGATCGGCAGCGTGGCCTGGCCGCAGGTGCCGATCATTACTTCACCAAGAGCAGTTTCCACGATGAAAGCCTGTTGCAGGCCGTCGTAGACTTGATTGGAGAGGCGACAACGTGAAGATCGGCATCGTCAACGACACCCCCATGATGGTGGAAGTGCTGCGCCGGGTGATTGCCGAGAGTGGCCGCCACGAATTGATCTGGATCGCCCGCGATGGCGAACAGGCCGTGCAGATGTGTGCCTGGCAGTTGCCCGATGTGGTGCTGATGGACCTGCTCATGCCCAAGATGGATGGTGTGGAAGCCACCCGCCGCATCATGCAGGACACCCCGTGCCCGATCCTGGTGGTGACCTCCGACATGGATACCAGCGCCGCCAAGATCTACGAAGCCATGGGATATGGCGCACTCGACGCCACCCAGACGCCGGCGCTCATCGGTGCGGCCGGCAAGCGCGATGCGGCGGCCCTGATCGAGAAGATCGACAATCTCGGACGCCTGAGCCCGGACGATATGGCCGCACCCGTGCGACGACCGGTGCGCCCGCCACTGCCGGCCGCCCACGGGGACCTGGCGCCGTTAGTGGCCATCGGTGCCTCCGCCGGCGGACCGGCGGCGCTGTCGACCCTGCTCAAGCTGGTACCGCGCGAGTTTCCCGGCAGTATCGTGATCGTGCAGCATATCGATGCCGCCTTCGCCCCCGGCATGGCGCAATGGCTGCAGCAGCAGTCGGTGCTGCGCGTGCGCCTGGCCGTCGAAGGCGACCTGCCGCGCCGGGGCGAGGTCCTGCTGGCAGGGAGCAACCACCATCTCGTCTTCAAGGAAGGCAACCGTCTTGGCTACATCGACGGCGCGCCAGGCGATGTCTACCGGCCCTCGGTGGATGCCTTCTTCCATAGTATCCTGCGCCACTGGGAAGGCCGGGCCACCGGCGTACTGCTGACCGGCATGGGCCGTGATGGCGCTGCCGGCCTCAAGGCCCTGCGCGACAATGGCTGCCACACCCTGGCGCAGGACCAGAAAAGCTGCGCCGTCTACGGCATGCCCAAGGCTGCCGTAGCGCTCAACGCCGCCGTCGATGTCTTGCCGGTCAGTGCCATGGCGGCGCGACTGCAGACACTGCTGGCCGCAGCGTGAGGCCATTGAATTGAAATGAAGGAAAGCATGATGAGCTCGGTGCAAGCAACCGACACCCCGGGCGGCGGCCCCGTCTTGCCCGCCGAGGAGTACAGGATCATGGTCTTGCTGGTGGATGACCAGGCCATGGTCGGGGAGGCCATCCGTCGCGCCCTGGCCAGCGAAGAGAACATCGACTTCCACTTCTGCACCCGTGCCGATGAGGCGCTGGCCGTGGCCGAAAAGACGCGACCCACGGTCATCCTGCAGGACCTGGTGATGCCGGGCGTAGATGGCATGACTTTGGTGCGACAGTACCGCGCCAGCCCGGTGCTGGCCAATGTGCCCATCATCGTGCTGTCTTCGCGGGATGATGCCGTGATCAAGCGCGACGCCTTTGGCGGCGGGGCAAACGATTACATGGTCAAATTGCCGGATGTGATCGAACTGGTGGCGCGGCTGCGTTATCACTCGCGCTCCTACATCAACCTGCTGCAGCGGGACGCGGCGTACCGTGCCCTGCGCGAGAGCCAGCAACAGCTGCAGAAGACCAATTTCGAGCTGCAGCGCCTGACCAATACCGATGGCCTGACCGGCATCGCCAACCGTCGATATTTCGATGACTACCTGGGTGCCGAATGGCGCCGCGCACGGCGGGACGGGCTGCACCTGTCGCTGTTGCTCATCGATGTGGATTTCTTCAAGCTCTACAACGACAACTATGGTCACGTCGCAGGCGATGCGGTGCTGCGCCAGGTGGCGCAGACGCTGGACGAGAGCATCCAGCGCCCGGCCGACCTGTCGGCGCGCTTCGGCGGCGAGGAATTTGCCATGATCCTGCCGCGCACCCCGCTGGAGGGGGCGCAGGCATTGGGCCAGAAGCTGTGCCAGCTGATCGAGGCGAACCAAGTCCCGCATGAGCGCTCCAAGGTCGGTGCCTGGCTCACCGTGAGCATTGGTGCTGCCACCATGGTACCGAGCCCCGAGCAGGACATCCGCGAACTGATCGAGATGGCTGACCGTCGTCTCTACCTGGCCAAGCAGCAGGGCCGCAACCGGGTGGTCTGGCAGGACGGCTGAACACAGGACGACAAGGAAGGCCGCGCACCGTGCGCCCGTGGCCCATACATACGATAACGACAAGGGAAGGAAGCCAGCATGCGTACCATTGCCAGCCTGGAAGAACTGAAATCGCTGGCGGGCCAGGAAGTGGCCAGCAGTGACTGGATCAGCGTGTCGCAAGAGCAGGTGGACCGTTTCGCCGACGCCACCGGCGACCACCAATGGATTCATGTCGACCCCGAACGCGCCGCCCGCGAGCTGCCCTACGGTGGCACCGTGGCCCATGGTTTCCTGACGCTGGCGCTGTTGCCGCGCCTGCTCTCGGAGTCCATCAGCCTGGGGCCGGATGTGCGCATGCTGCTCAACTATGGCTTGAATCGCGTACGCTTCCCGGCGCCCCTGCCGGTGGGGCGGAAAGTGCGCGGCATCATCCGGCTGGAGTCCACCGAGGACATCCCCGGGGGCGTGCAACTGACCTGGCTCATTACCGTGGAATGTGAAGGTTCGGACAAGCCGGTATGCGTGGCCGAATTCCTCGTACGCCGGTACTAGGCGCGCAACACCTGCACGCTTCCTCGCAGAAGCTCATACATTGTGTGGCCTGATGGCATCGTCCTTGCCGATCGGCATGGTTTTTCATGCGGGCCAGGGTGCGAAGCTGACAAAAGTTGTCATAAGGTGCTAATGTCTTTACGTACGGTGGCGTGCCTGCCACCGCCGCGTCCTTGCCGATCCTGTTGCTCATGATGCCAGAACGCCCGCCCTGCCAGATCGACGCCGATCCCGAGTTCAACCGGAAGGCGCTCGCCTTCAACAACGTGACGCTGTCCTACATTGCGCGCGGTGCGCCGCTGGAGCAATTGCTGGACCGGATCGCCAGCGGTTTCTCGGGCAGCTATCCGCAACGTGCCCTGGCCATCTTCCTGTTCGATCCGCAGGCTCGCCGCATGCGCGTGGGCGCGGCCCCGCGCGTGGCGCCGGCCTTCCTGGCCGAGCTGACCGCGCTGGAGGTGGACGATCCCGATACGCCGCAGTTCTGGCATGGCCTGACCGCACTGGCGGCGCGCCATGAACGCTGCCTGCTGGAAATGCTGCCGCTGCGCTCCTTCGCAGGTGAAGTCGCGGGCATCCTGACCATTTGCGCCGCCACCGAGGCACTTGGCCACGCCTCTCATTCCGATCAGGCCTATCGCGATACCGTCGGCGCAGCGGTATCGATGGCCATGCTGGCCATCGAGCGGGCGCTGGTACCGGTCCATGCGCGCGTCAAGAGCGAGCCGCCGGGCGAAGCCGACGAGCGCATGGCGCTGGCCATCGAGGGCAGTGGCACCGGCATCTGGGACCGCAATGCCGTGACCGGCGAGATGTATTATTCGCGCGGCTGGAAGGCCATCCTCGGTTACGAGGACTGGGAGCTGTCCAGCCATCTGGAAGATGCCTACCAGCGCATCCATCCGGACGACCTGCCCGAGGTGCAGGAGAGCATCCGCCAGCATTTTGCTTCGCGCTCGGACACTTACCAGGTGGAGCACCGCATCCGCTGCCGCGACGGCAGCTACAAGTGGATCAGCAGCCGTGGCAAGGTGGTGGCGCGCGATGCCCAGGGCAATGCGCTGCGCATGATCGGTACCACCACCGACATCACCGAGATCAAGCGGCTTACGGAAAAACTGGCCAAGAGCAGCCGCATGCTCGATTACCTGACCAGCGAGATTCCCGGCATGGTGTTTCAGTTTCGCGTTCCGCCCGGCGAGCGCGGTTACTTCACCTACGTCAGTGAAGGGGCGCGCGAGACCTATGGCCTGACGCCTCAGCAGTTGCTGGAGACACCCGCCATCATCGATACCGTCATCCATCCCGAAGACCTGCCCCTATACGAGGCGGCGCGCCAGGCGGTTCTGGCCGGCGCTGCGCACTGGATGCTGGAGTTCCGCGTCATCTCGGCCGACCATGGCGTGCGCTGGCTGCGCGGCCAGGCGCGTCCGCGCCGCCTGGAAGACGGCACCACGCTGTGGCATGGCTTCATCAGTGACATCAGCCAGAGCAAGACCTTCGAACTGGAGCTGCAGGAATTCGCGCTCACCGATTTCCTCACCCAGCTGCCCAACCGTCGTTTCTTCATGCAGCGCCTGCAGGAAGAGTACAACCGCATCCAGCGCGGCATGCTCGATACGGCGGCGGTGCTGATGTGCGACCTCGATCATTTCAAGCGCATCAACGACAGCCTCGGTCACGCCGTGGGCGACCAGGTCCTCACACATTTTGCGCAAGTGCTCAAGAGCCAGTTGCGCAGGACCGATACCGCGGGCCGACTGGGCGGCGAGGAATTCGCGGTGATCCTGACCGGCGCCAATCTGCAGGCCGCCGCCGAGTTCGCCATGCGGCTGCAGGCCAGCTTTGCCAGTCATCCCATGCTGCACGAGGGCAAGGAGGTGGAGGTGACGTTGTCGATCGGCATCGCCCTGATGCAGAGCGACTGCATCGGTCAGGAGCAGGTCCTGCGCGCCAGCGACGATGCCCTCTACCGCGCCAAGGAAAAAGGGCGCAACCGTTTCGAGTTTGCGCCCTTTGCCTGTCCCTGAGTCGGGTGCGGCTGGCGTGCAGCCGTGCTCCCAGCCAGTTCCCGTCCCTCGTGCTGATCAGCGTTTCTGGTACTGACTCTTGCCGAACAGCAGTTCGCGGGCCTTGTCGTCCTGCAGCGGCTTGCGCTGGTCGGCCAGCACGGTCACGCCACGCTGTACGGCGGCACGCGCGTTGATGGCATCGAACCAGCGCTTGACGTTGGGGAAATCCGCCAGATCGATACCCTGGTTCTTGTGCGAACGGGTCCAGGGGAAGCAGGCGATGTCGGCGATGGTGTAGTTGTCTCCGGCCAGGTAAGCATGCTGGCCCAGTTGCTTGTCCATGACCTGATACAGGCGGCGCGCTTCGTTGCTGTAGCGGTTGACGGCGTATTCGATCTGCTCCGGCGCGTACAGGCGGAAGTGATGCGCCTGGCCCAGCATCGGCCCCAGGCCGCCCATCTGGAACATCACCCATTGCAGCACTTCATACTTCTCGCGCACGGTCTCGCCCAGGAAGCGCCCCGTCTTGCCGGCCAGGTAGATCAGAATGGCGCCGGATTCGAATAGCGAGATCGGTGCGCCGTCCGGACCATCGGGGTCGACGATGGCGGGAATCTTGTTGTTGGGCGAGATCTTCAGGAATTCGGGCGTGAACTGGTCACCGGCACCGATATCGATGGCATGCGCGGTGTAGGGCAGGCCGCATTCTTCCAGCATGATGTGGACCTTGTGGCCATTGGGGGTAGCCCAGCTGTAGACGTCAATCATGGCGTTCCTTTTCTGCGTGTCGTGTTGAGGGGGAAGTCACGTTATCGAAAACATCTAAACGATTTGCGCACTGACCGTCTTATTACAGCTTCGCCAGCCGGTCCAGCGCCAGTTGCAGCGTTTCATCCTTCTTGGCGAAGCAGAAGCGCACGATGCCCGATTCCTTGGGCGTGTTGTAGAAGGCCGAGACCGGGATGGCCGCCACGCCGATTTCACTGGTGAGCCATTTGCAGAAGTCGGCTTCGGACTGGTCCGAGATGGCGTCGTACTTCACGCACTGGAAATAGGTGCCCTGCGAGGGCAGCAGCTCGAAACGGGTGTTGGCCAGTCCTGCGCGGAAAAGGTCACGCTTGTTCTGGTAAAACGCCGGCAAGTCCAGGTACGGTGCCGGGTTCTTCATATACTCGGCCAGACCATACTGCACCGGGGTGTTGACGGTAAAGACGTTGAACTGGTGGACCTTGCGGAATTCTGCGGTGAGCGCAGCCGGTGCCGCCACATAGCCAATTTTCCAGCCGGTGACGTGATAGGTCTTGCCGAAGCTGGAATTGATGAAGCTGCGCCCGGCCAGATCCGGATGGCGTGCCAGCGATTCATGCGGCTGGCCATCGAAGACCATGTGCTCGTAGACCTCGTCGGAGAGGATCAGGATATCGGTGCCGCGTACGATGTCGGCCAGCGCGGCCACGTCGGCGGCGCGCATGACGCTGCCGGTCGGGTTGTGCGGGGTGTTGACCATGATCATGCGGGTCTTGGGCGTGACGGCTGCCTTGACCTTGTCCCAGGGGATGCTGTAACCCGCCGCGCCCACTTCCATCTGTACGAACACCGGTACGCCACCGGCCAGCTCGATGGCGGGGACGTAGCAGTCATAAACCGGTTCGATCACGATGACTTCATCGCCCGGATGCACGGCGCACAGCACCGAGGTCAGGATGCCCTGGGTGGCACCGGCGGTGACGGTGATCTCGGAGACCGGGTCATAGCGATGGCCGTAGAGGCGCTCGACCTTGTCGGCGATGGCTTCGCGCAGCGGCAGCACACCGGCCATGGGCGGGTACTGGTTCAGACCCTCCTGCATGGCGCGGGTGACGGCATCGACCAGCGCCGGATCGCAATGGAAATCAGGGAAGCCTTGCCCCAGGTTGACCGCGCCTTTTTCGCTGGCCAGGGCAGACATGACGGTGAAGATGGTGGTGCCGACCTTGGGCAGCTTGGTGACGATGTTGGGGGTGCTCATTGCAGCGGGCTCGTTCTTGTGATGATCGCAAGCCCGCTATTCTAGCCGGATTCTCGCGGCGCTTCAGGTCGCCGGATCGAGGAAGGCATCGGCCCGCCAGAGCTGGGGCGGCACGATGGCAAAGAGGCCGCGCTTGAGGGTGCGCTTGCCGAGTTTGAGAACGGCCTTGTCCTTGCTGACCAGCACGTGGGCCTGGCATTGCAGGGCCAGTTCGAGGAATTTCTGATCATCGCCATCGGTGCAAAGGGGCAGGCCGAAGGTATTGACCTGCGCCAGCGGCAGGCAGCGCAGCAGGCGGTCGAATTCGGCGCAGATGGCCGGCTTGGTCTCGGGCGTGACCGGCAGATGCGGATAGTCCAGCACGGCCAGCCACTCGTTGCGGCAATCCTCGCGGGTGTAGGCCTCTACCGTTGCTTGCTCCAGAGCTGCCAGCAAGGCGGCCCAGCGCGGGTCGCGGAAGACGAACAGGTCCAGACAAACGTTGGTGTCCAGCACCACGCGCTGGCGCCCGGCGGGGGCGTCAGCAGCAGGGCCGGAAGACTGGGGAAGCACAGCGCTGAGGGAAGGTGTTGCCTGGATGCTCATTGAGTGAAAACTAGTTGTCGATGCCGCGATGGCCGGGAGGCGGCGCTTCCTGCTTGGCAAAGAGATCGCCGCCGGCTTCGAGCGCATCATACCCCTGATCGGTGACGCGCCAGAAATTGTGCATGTCCACCGCCACCAGCCCCCGGTCATAGAGCAGGCGCAGATGATGCAGGATCACCTCCGGCGCCACCTGTCCGGGCAGGGTGCTCTGGATCTTCTCGACGTCGCCGTAGAGAGTGCCGAAGGCTGCCAGCTGTTTCAGGATTTCGCCCATGAGGGCTTTGTCTCGTTTCATGATGTCCTCCTTGCCGGTGGCCGGCGGGGTCAGGCGGGCAGGGCTGCCCTTGTCTCTCATGGACAGCAAAATGCCGGCAAAGTGCCGAGACGATGTCGGCCCTGGAAGACTGAGCTGCTGCTGCCGTGCTTCCTTGCTTCCTTGCCAAATCACCTGCTTGCTGCCTTGTTGATTAACGGCAAGTCTGCTGCCGAACTTGAATCGGAACCGATCCCGCTCTCCGTGCGGCCACGCTGCTCCCCCGTGCCGCCGTCGACGGACGGGCGCTTGAGCGTCCTGGCGCCAGGGTTCGCCATCATGTCCAATGCTTCAGTGTAGGAGCCGCGGTGCACGCTTCAAAGGCGCAACAACCGGCATTTTGTTGTCCAGACTTTCATATCGGCTTCCAGCCGCCCCCCTCCGCACGCAAGCGCCGCGCTTTGGGTATCATGACGGCCACTCTGTCCCAACCTGATCATTGGATGAACGCCTCATGCTGATTGTTTTGTCTCCCGCCAAGTCGCTGGACTATGACACGCCTGCCAACACCGAGCTCCACACCACGCCCGCCTTCGTGTCGCGTTCGGCCGAACTCATCGAGGTCCTCAAGACCAAGTCGCCGGCCGAGATCGGCAGTCTCATGGGCATTTCCGACCAGTTGTCGGTGCTGAACGTGAACCGCTATGCCAGCTGGTCGCGCAAGTTCACCACCAGAAATGCCAAGCAGGCCGTGCTGGCTTTCAACGGCGACGTCTACGAAGGGCTGGATGCCGGCTCGCTCAATGCCAGGCAGCTGGATTACCTGCAGCAGCACGTGCGCATCCTCTCGGGCCTGTATGGCATGCTGCGCCCGCTGGACCTGATGCAGCCGTACCGCCTGGAGATGGGCACCAAGCTGGCCAATCCGGGCGGCAAGGATCTCTATGCCTTCTGGGGCAGCGAGATCACCGAGGCGCTCAATGGCGAACTGGCGGCGCAGAAGACGCCGGTGCTGGTGAACCTGGCTTCGGAGGAATACTTCAAGGTGGTCAAGCCCAAGCTGCTCAAGGCACAGGTGGTCTGTCCGGTGTTCGAGGACTGGAAGGGCGGCAAGTACAAGATCATTTCCTTCTATGCCAAGCGGGCGCGCGGCCTGATGGCGCGCTATGCGGCCCAGAAGAACATCAGCCAGCCGGAAAAGCTCAAGGGCTTCGATGTCGAGGGCTATGCCTTTGCACCCGAAGTCTCGACCGAGAGCAGCTGGGTGTTCCGCCGCAAGCTGGAGGGCTGAGCCCGGGCCGACAGGTCCACCGGCAACGCGAAAAAAAACCTCGCCATGCGCATGGCGAGGTTTTTTTGCTTGTCGTTGCCGGGTCGGGCTTACCAGACCTTCCACCAGGGCTTGGACTTGGGCTTGGGGCCGCCGTGGTACCAGGGGCTGTTGGGATAGGTGGCCTGGATGATGCGTTCGGTATCTTCCTTCAGCTTGGTCTGGCCCAGAGCCTCATAGGAGCGCATCAGGATGAACAGCGCCTCTTCGTTGGCCGGGGAATCCGGATACTGCTTGATGGCAGCCTGGGCGCGGTTGGCGGCCGACACGTAGGCGCCACGGCGGAAGTAGTAGTTGGCCACGTGGACGTCGTATTGCGACATGGCATTGACCAGGTATTTCATGCGGGCAATGGCGTCCGGGGTGTACTTGCTGTCGGGGAAACGTTCGGCCAGCAGCTTGAACGAGTCGAAGGCGTCACGCATGGCCTTGGGATCGCGCTCGGTGTTGTCCTGGTCGGTGAAGGTGTCGAAGATGCTGGTGCGATCATTGAAGTTGATCAGGCCGCGCAGGTAGTACATGTAGTCCACATTGGGGTGGTTCGGGTGCAGCTTGATGAAGCGGTCCACCGCGGCCAGACCCTGCGCCTGCTCGTTCTGGCGATAGTAGGCGTAGGCGATGTCCATCTGTGCCTGCTGGGCGTAGGTACCGAAGGGGTAGCGCGATTCCAGCTTCTCGAAATACTTGATCGCCTTGTCGTAGCCGCCGGCATTCAGTTCATCCTTGGCTTCCGAGTATAATTTCGGGGCAGACCAGCCGACCGTCTCGTCCTTTTGTTCCGGCAAGAGGCCGCAGGCGGTGAGCGAGAGGGCAAAACCGATGATGAAAAACTTCAATAAGATTTTGTGCATGACTCTTGTGTGCTTGTCTGGGACTATCAGTTGTGCATGGCGCTGTGCGCCTACCCGAGCCGGCTGCATCGATACCCGAAATACAATCAACCCGATCCGGCGATTATAGCTGATGTCACGTAAGAAACCCCTTCCGATTACAAATGGCGATGAGCCTGTAAAGACCGACCTCCCGCTGGAGGACGATTTCGATGACGGCGAGCAAGCCGGTGAGGAAAGCGTCTCCAGCCTGGAGCCCCTGAGTTTTCGCCTGGATGACGAGGTCATCGGCCAGCGGCTGGACAAGGTCCTGTCCGGCCTGATGCCCGAATTCTCGCGCAGCCGCATCCAGCAATGGATCGAAGACGGCCACGTGACCGTTGACGGCGCGCCCGCCAAGGGCAAGATGACCATGCTGGGCGACGAGCTGGTGGAGGTGGCGCCGCAATCGGTGCCGGCCGACCAGCCTTATGCCCCCGAAGCCATGGATCTGGACATCCTGCATGAGGACAAGTCCATCATCATCTTGAACAAGCCGGCCGGCCTGGTGGTGCATCCGGCCGCCGGCAACTGGAGCGGCACGCTGTTGAACGGCCTGCTGCATCATTGCCCGGCCCTGGCCAACGTGCCGCGCGCCGGCATCGTGCACCGTCTGGACAAGGAAACCAGCGGCCTGATGGTGGTGGCCAAGACCCTGGCCGCCCAGACCGACCTGGTGCGTCAGTTGCAGGCACGCAGCATGAAGCGTCAGTACCTGGCGCTGGTGTGGGGCCTGCCGCAGCTCTCCGGTACCATCAATGCACCGATGGCGCGCCATCCGCGCGACCGCATCAAGATGGCCGTGTCGCAGAGCATGCGCGCCAAGCCGGCGGTGACCCATTACCGTCGCCTGGCGACCGGCGAGATCGACCGCAAGCCGGTCAGTCTGGTGCATTGCCGCCTGGAAACCGGTCGTACCCATCAGATCCGCGTACACCTGCAATCGCTGGGCTTTGCGCTGGTGGGCGATACGCTCTATGGCAAGCAGCATCTGGCGCCCATCTTCCCGCGTCAGGCACTGCTGGCCGGGCGCCTGGGCCTGGTGCATCCGACTTCGGGCAAGTTCCGGCAGTGGGCGGCACCCTTGCCGGCGGATATCGAAGCCCTGCTCAAGAGCGCCCACATCGACCCGGCCCTGGCGGTCATCCCGGAGATGAGCGAGGAGGCCGATCCGGTCCTGGGCGACTATGACGAAGACGATGACGACTATTGAGCGAGCCCGCCCATGGAACTGCTGATCCCCGACTGGGCCGCACCCGATAACATCGGTGCTCTGACCACCCTGCGCGCCGGCGGCTTCAGCCCGGCGCCCTACGGGGACGGGCAGGGCGGCTACGGCCTGAATCTGGGCACCCACGTCGAGGACGATGCACAGCGGGTGGCACGCAACCGCGCGCTGCTGCGCCGCCTGCTGCCCGCCGAACCGGCCTGGCTGACGCAGGTGCATGGCGTGACGGTGCTCGATGCCGCCGCGCTGCCCGACCAGCCCACGGCTGACGCCTGCATCAGCAGTACGCCCGGCGCGGTGTGCGTGATGATGACGGCCGACTGCCTGCCGGTGCTGTTCTGTGACCGCGCCGGCAGCGTCGTCGGTGCCGCCCACGCCGGCTGGCGCGGGCTGGCTGCCGGCGTGCTGGAACAGACCGTGGCGGCCATGCGCACACGTGGCGCGCAGGACATCCTGGCCTGGCTGGGGCCGGCCATCGGGCCGGAGCATTTCGAGGTCGGCGCCGAGGTGCGCGAGGCTTTCATGGCGGAACTGCCCGCGGCGCACATGGCCTTCCGTGGGTATCCGGGACGCCCCGGAAAATACCTGGCTGACATCTACCAACTGGCCCGCCAGCGCCTGGCCCGCGTGGATGTGCAGGAGGTCAGCGGAGGCGGCCTTTGTACCGTGGCCGATTCCCGTTTCTATTCCTACCGGCGCGACAAGACCACCGGACGCATGGGCTCGCTGATCTGGCTCAAGTGAGCAAGACTGCGAGCGGGGGCGAATCCTTCTTTGCCTGATCGATGGCGGCTCTGCGGCGCCGCCATTTTTCCTGCTGCCTCACGCGTGGCCTTGCAGGGCCAGGATCAGTTCGCGCGTAGGGCCGGGCAAGCCTTCCAGCCCGCGCACGCAGATGAGCAGCTGGCGCCGGCTCCAGCCATCGGTGAGCGGGATGGTGCGAATATCCCTGTGCGCCGCGCAGTCCTGGGCCGCCGTGGCCGGAATCACCGCCACGCCCACCTGATGCTCCACCATGCGGCAGATGCCGTCGAAGCTGCGCAGCCGCACCCGGTATTGCAGACGCCGTCCGGCACGGGCGGCATGGCTGGAGAGGTGCTGTTGCAGGGCGCTGTCACCGGACAGTCCGATGAAATCCTCGCCCAGCAATTCACTGAAGGCCAATGACTTGCGGCGCGCCAGCGGATGTTTCCTGGCCAGCACCGCCACCAGATGATCCTGGCGGAACGGAAAGGTCTGCAGCGGGCCGCTGTCGGCGGAGTCGGCGATGATGCCGACATCGGCCACGCCATCGACCACGGCCTGCACCACTTCATAGCTCAGTTTCTCTTCCAGTTCGATATCGGTGTGCGGATGCCGGGCCAGGAACCGGGCCAGCACTTCCGGCAGGAATTCGGTCATGGCCGAGGTATTGCACAGCAGCCGGATATGGCCCTTCAGGCCCTGCGCATACTGGCCCAGTTCATCGCGCAGCTGCTGCATCTGTTGCGCCATCATGCGTGCGTGATGGGCCAGGGCGCGCCCTGCATCGGTGGTCTGCACACCGCGCCGGCCGCGTTCCAGCAGGGCGGTGCCCAGTGCATCCTCCATGTTGCGAATGCGTGCACTGGCCGAGGCCAGCGCCATGTGGGCGCGTTCGGCGCCGGCCGTGATGCTGCCGCTTTCCACAATGTGCAGGAAAAGACGCAGGTCGGACAGTTCGAAACGATGGCTCATCGGTGTGCCTGGAAGGTGGGGGAGTCGCGTTGAGCCTTCGGCCAGGCCGAAGGCTGGCTAAGTGTATTCCACATTTTCAGGGCGGGCGAGGACTGGCAGACTGGCAAGCATCGATTCTTCGCCATCCTCTCTTCACACTCCTTTTCCCGCCATGCCCAGCCTGCTTTCCCTTGTCGAGATGAACGCCGCGACGCTGGCCGTGAGCCTGGCCGTGTTCCTGCTGGCCGGCTTCGTCAAGGGCGTGATCGGCCTGGGTCTGCCGACGGTGGCCATCGGATTGCTCAGTCTGGTGATGTCACCGGTGCAGGCAGCGGCTTTGCTGATCCTGCCCTCGATGGTCACCAATGGCTGGCAGCTGGCCACGGGCGGCGCCTTGCTGATGCTGGCAAAACGCCTGTGGACGCTGCTCGCAGGCGTGGTCATCGGCACGCTGGCCGGTGCCGGATTCATGCGCGCCGATGGTGGCCGTCATGCCATCGTGGTGTTGGGTGTGGCGCTGATGCTGTATGCGCTGGCCGGACTGGCAGCCTGGACACCGACGGTACCGCCCCGTCATGAGCGCTGGTGGTCGCCGCTCATCGGTTTGCTGACAGGGCTGGTGACGGCGGCCACCGGCGTATTCGTGATTCCGGTGGTACCGTATCTGCAAGCGCTGGGCTTGCCGCGCGACCAGCTGATCCAGGCGTTGGGTTTGTCCTTTACCGTCTCCACGCTGGCCCTGGCCGTCAACCTGGGGCAAGCGGGAGCCTTCAGCGCAGGCGTAGGCTGGGCGTCGTTGATGGTGCTGTTGCCCGCCTTGCTGGGTATGGCCATCGGCAGCCGGGTGCGGGCGCGGGTGCGCGCCGCCACCTTCCGTCGCTGCTTCTTCATCGGTTTGCTGCTGCTGGGTCTGCATCTGGCCTGGCACCTGCTCGATCTGCTGGAGGCGACACGATGAGTCACGCCATCCAGCAGTCCCGCGGCTGGCAGATCGAAGGCCCCCGGCAGCGCCAGGCCAATGAAGTGCATGTCTATGCCTGGCTCGATGGCAGCATGATCGCCATGCTTGATTGTGAGTTACGTGACCGCGATGGCCTGAAGTTACGGATGGCCTATGTTTCGCCACCCTGGCGTGGATCGGCGGTGCTGCGCGACATGCTTGCCGTACTGAAACCCTGCTATCGCCGGATCACCTTGCGACGGGTGGCGCGAGGCTGACGTGATCTTGGTCGTTTTGCTGAGTTTTGCCGCCCGGCATCACTGCATGATGCAGTGCGCAAACCGGCATGCTGCGGGCGTTGTGGAGGCGCGCACAGCTTGGCGGTTGATGTCGTTTTCTAAGTTTTCCGCACGAGCATCGGAAGGGGGAGGACTCACCCAGCGGGATCGCGCGGTGCCCCATCCGGGTTGACGGACTCGCGTTTGACGGGCGGCTCATCGCTGATTTCTTCCTTGCGCTCAGCTGTCAATTTCTTCATCTTTTGACGATTCCGCTTGCGTTGCGGCGTACCCATCAGGTATAAAACGATGGTCAGGGGAATTATCCCGTACAGCAGGAAAGTGGCGACGCCAGCAATCGCCGACTGTTCGGTGATCGACATCATGAAGACGACGTAGAGCCATGCGATAGCGACGATGACCATGGTGAAGTGACGCTTCGAGACAAACCGTAACGATACGCGAAAATTGCAGATCCGAGCATGAACAAGCAGAATCCGCAGCAACCCTCTCCCGATGTATCCGCGTGGCTGGCACAGATGTCCGATCCGAAGTTCTGGACCTCGTTGCAGTCCCAATTCCAATCCCAGTTCGAGCAGTTCAAGTCGCATTTGCCGCCCGTGCCCGCGATGCCGGGCATGCCGCAGATGCCGGGCTTTCAGGGTTTCCCCGGTGGTGCGATGCCGCCCGGTGCCGGGCAGATCGATCCCACGGTCCTGCTCAAGCAACTTGGCGACCTGGGTGCCACCCTCGATCCCGCCGATCTGGTCCGCCTGCAGCAGGACTACACCCGCGAATTCGGCGAGCTGTGGCAGTCGATGCTGGCGGCCAAGACGCCGGCCATCACCGACCGCCGCCTGTCGGCACCGGCCTGGCAGGAACACCCTTACTTCGCGTTCCAGGCGGCCGCCTACCAGTTGAATTCCCGCTTCCTGCTGGCCCTGGCCGATGCGGTCAAGGGCACCGAGAAGGTGCGCCACAAACTGCGTTTTGCGGTGCAGCAGATGATTGATGCGATGTCACCGGCCAACTTCCTGGCCACCAATCCGGTGGCGCAGCAGAAGATCCTGGAGACACGCGGCGAGAGTCTCACGCAAGGCATCGCGCAATTGCTGGCCGACCTGCAGAAGGGGCACATCTCCCAGACGGACGAGACCGCTTTCGAAGTGGGTCGCGACGTGGGCGCCAGTGCCGGTTCGGTGATCTTCGAGAACGCACTGTTCCAGCTCATCCAGTACGCACCGCTGACCAAGACCGTGCATGCGGTGCCGTTGTTGATCGTGCCGCCCTGCATCAACAAGTTCTACATTCTCGACCTGCAACCGCAGAATTCGCTGGTGCGTTATGCGGTGGAGCAGGGGCATACCGTGTTCCTGATTTCCTGGCGCAATGCTGATGCCACGGTCGAGACCGCCACCTGGGAAAACTACGTGGATGACGCCGTGGTGCGCTCCATCCATCTGGTCCAGGAAATCAGCAAGCAGCCGCAGATCAATGCGCTCGGTTTCTGCGTGGGGGGCACCATCCTGTCCTGTGCGCTGGCGCTGCTGGCCGCGCGCGGCGAAGATCCGGTGTCCAGCCTGACACTCCTGACGACCTTCCTCGATTTCTCCGACACTGGCGCCATCGATGTCTACATCGACGAGATGCAGCTGGCCCTGCGCGAGCAGATGATCGGCCAGCGCGGCCTGATGGCCGGACGCGATTTTGCCAGTGCCTTCTCCAGCCTGCGTCCCAACGACCTGCTGTGGAACTACGTCGAATCGAATTACCTGAAGGGCGAGAAGCCCAGCGCCTTCGACCTGCTGTACTGGAATGCCGACAGCACCAACCTGCCCGGGCCGATGTTCTGCTACTACCTGCGGCACATGTATCTGGAGAATGCGCTCAAGGAACCCGGGCGCCTCACCGTGGGCGGCGAGAAGATCGACCTGCGCAAGATCAGCGCGCCGGCTTTCATCTATGCCTCGCGCGATGACCACATCGTGCCGTGGAAATCGGCCTATGCGTCGCTGGAGCTGATCAATGCCGGCAAGCGCAGCAACAACCGCTTCGTGCTGGGCGCCTCGGGTCACATTGCGGGAGTGATCAATCCGGCCTCCAGGAACAAGCGCAACTACTGGATCAACGACAAGGCCCGTGCCGGCAGCGATGCTGATACCTGGATGGCGGGTGCGACCGAGCATCCGGGCAGCTGGTGGGGCGAGTGGGCCGCCTTCCTGGCCAAGCATGGCGGGCGCAAGGTGGCTGCCCCCAAGGCTGCGGGTTCGACGCGCTACAAGCCCATCGAACCGGCACCGGGACGCTACGTCAAGGTCAAGGCCGACCAGGCGGCTGGTTGATGCGAATCTGCCAGCCGGCCAGGAAGGGCCACAGAAGCCGGCGGCATGGATAAAGAAGAGGGCGGTGACCGGTACCGGCCCGCCGACAGAGAGAGACGGCCGACAGCGCATCCGCGGCGCAGCCCGGCCTGACAAGACAAAGGAGCGCCCTTCGCGCGAAGGGCCTCCACCAATGCGGCGCAAAGCAGACGCGAAAGAGGGGAGCAGGGCTTACCCCAATAAATCACCATCCCTATAGGAGGCAGCATAATGAGCAAGCGTATCGCATATGTGACCGGCGGCATGGGCGGCATCGGAACCGCCATCTGCACCCGTCTGTGCAAGGACGGCTACACCGTGGTGGCCGGCTGCGGTCCCAATTCCACCCGCAAGGATTCCTGGCTGGCGACCATGCGCGGCCAGGGCTATGACATCCACGCATCCGAAGGCAACGTCTCGGACTGGGAATCGACCAAGGCCGCCTTCGAGAAGGTGCGCGCCGAGATCGGCGAAGTGGACGTGCTGGTCAACAACGCCGGCATCACCCGCGACGGCCAGTTCCGCAAGATGAGCAAGGGCGACTGGGATGCGGTCATCGACACCAACCTGAATTCGCTCTTCAACGTTACCAAGCAGGTCATCGAGGGCATGTGCGAGCGCGGTTTTGGTCGCATCATCAATATCTCCTCGGTCAATGGCCAGAAGGGCCAGTTCGGCCAGACCAACTATTCCACCGCCAAGGCCGGCATCCACGGCTTCACCATGGCGCTGGCGCAGGAAGTGGCGACCAAGGGCGTGACGGTCAACACCGTCTCGCCGGGCTATATCGGGACCGACATGGTGCGCGCCATCCGTCCGGAAGTGCTGGAGAAGATCGTCTCCGGTATTCCCGTCAAGCGCCTGGGTGAGCCGGAGGAAATCGCCTCCATCGTCGCCTGGATCGCCTCGTCTGAGGGCGGGTACGCCACCGGTTCGGACTTCTCGCTCAACGGCGGCCTGTACATGGGCTGATGCCGTCTTCGACGGCCACGTGCGCGGCAGTGCCGCATGCGTGGCCGTTTTTACGTGTGTCACGGGCTGGGATTTTGTCAGTCTGGCACGTCAGGGCTCCCCTTTTGCCGCTCTTCGCCCCTATAATGGCTTGCGTTGCTGCCCTGCAAAAAGCAGGTGGCACACAGTAGAAGAGAGAAGAAGCAAGGAGAGGACAGCACAATGTCCCGGACGCCCGCGGGTGAGGACCGCATCGATGCCACCCGCACCGCTGCAAACCAAGGCCGGCAAGACGGCTGCAATGAGAGAGAGACTGGACTTCAGATGACTACTGCAAAAAATTCGGCAGATCGCTTGATCAAGAAATATCCCAACCGCCGTCTGTACGATACCCAGACCAGTTCCTACATCACGCTGACCGACGTCAAGCAACTGGTGCTGGACAATGAAGAATTCACCGTGGTCGACGCCAAGAGCGGCGACGACCTGACCCGCAGCATTCTGTTGCAGATCATCCTGGAAGAAGAGTCGCATGGCGTGCCGATGTTCTCCAGCGGCGCGCTGTCGCAGATCATCCGTTACTACGGCCATGCCATGCAGGGCATGATGGGCAACTACCTGGAAAAGAACATCCAGACCTTCATCGACATCCAGAACAAGCTGGCCGAGAACTCCAAGGGCTTCTACGAAGGCAAGCCCTTCAGCCCCGAGATGTGGACGCAGTTCATGAACGTACAAGGTCCGATGATGCAGGGCATGATGAGCAACTACATCGAACAGAGCAAGAACCTGTTCATCCAGATGCAGGAGCAGATGCAGAGTCAGACCAAGAACATGTTTGGTACCTTCCCCTTTGGTGCGCCGGGTACGCCGCCGGATCAGAAGAAATAAACGGTTCTTTCTCCTCCCCGCAGGCTGACTGGACCGCTCAGAAGTTGTGGGCGTGCGACTGCACCAGGTCGATCAGAAAGTCAGCCGTCGCGCGGATGCGTGGTGCTCTGCGTACGTCGGAATGCATGACGAGGTACAAGGGGCAGGGCGGCGGGGACTTCGGCATCGGTATGGACACAAGCCGACTGTCTTCTGCCACCATGAATCGCGGCAAGAGCGCCATGCCGATCCCGGACAATGCGGCGTGGTACATGGCGCGAATGTCGTTGGTCCTTAGCGCGTAACTGCGTGGGCTTACATATTTTTCCAGCCAGATCTTTTGCCAGCAGTCGCTCCTCAGGTCGAGCCCGATGAATGAACGCTCGGATTCCGGTCTCTCCAGCCATGCCGGTACCCCATAGAGCTTGTAGTTCACATTGCACAACAGACGTGCCACCAGTTGCGGACTCTTTGGTTCGCTCATGCGTAATGCGATATCCGCTTCTCGGCGACTCAGGTCGGCGCCGCGACTCTCGCCGATCAGCTCCAGCTCGATCTCCCGGTATTTCTCCTGAAAAGACGACAATCTGGGAACCAGAAAGTCGCTCATCAGGATCGGCGGCGCCGACAGACGCACCGTGCCTGACAGCGTGGTGTTAGCTAACGCCGTACGCCACAGCGAGAGCATTTCCATTTCCAGCGACTCTGCCTGCCTGGACAGTTCCACGCCTTCCCTGGTCAATACCCATCCACGTGCCAAGCGGTCAAACAATTTGACCTTGAGCGTCTTTTCAAGATTGCCTACGCGGCGCGCTACCGTTGAGTGTTCGACTTCGAGCAATCTGGCTGAGGCGGACAGGCTACCTTCGCGGCTTAAGGTCAGGAAATATCGAACATCGTCCCATTGCAAGCTATTCATATGGGTATTTATGCACAGAGGAAGGCTGATTTTTGGGAATTCCTTCAGGGAAATCCTTGCTTTAGAGTTAAAAAACTTAACTCAAGGAGGACCTACAGCATGAAGATTCTGCATATCAATTCGTCGTCTCGCAGTACAGACAGCCGTTCGTTGCAGCTCGCGGAAGTGTTTCTGTGCGAACTGAAAAAGCGCAAGGCCATTGAAGTTGATCGCTTCGATTTGTTCTCCGGAAAACTGCCGGAGTTCGGGGAGCTAGCCGTCAGTGCGAAGATGGCCCTGTTTACCGGCGCAGAGGCGGCCACCGAACAAAAACGCGCATGGGCCGGCATCAGGGAAGTGTTTGACCGGTTTGCTTCTGCCGATGCCTACGTGATCAACGTACCCCTTTGGAACAACGGCCTGCCCTATATTCTCAAGCAGTTCATTGACGTCGTTACCCAGCCGGGCTGGGCATTCGGCTTCGATCTTGAGAAGGGATACAGCGGCCTTCTGAAGAATAAAAAGGCTTGCATCATACATGCCAGTGGTGTCTATCACCATCGTATTCCGGTGAACTTCGGATCCGATTTCAGTACGCCCTATCTGACCGACTGGCTGAAGTTCGTTGGCGTGGAGGATATTCAGCAAATTCACTTTGCGCCTACCGTGGTCAATCCTGACTTCGAGCAGACCAGGCAGCGTGCGGAGCAGCAGGCTGTAGAGATTGCATCCAACTTCTGATTGGCATGTCGAATTGCTGTTAGCTCACGTTCTCGCCAAGTACCAGTCAGGCGACCGAGACGGTTGCGATCCCACCCGAAGTACACCCGAAACCGTCAAAAGCAAGCGCCCGGCAGTGGACGTTGTACAATAGCGCCCTGATTTTTAAAGCATTTTTTGCTTTTTCCCGTATTGTCGGCCGTTTCCGGCCCGCCTCACTGAGCCATCTGCCATGTCCAACCCGTCTTCCCCCGCCACCCCGGCCCTGCCCAAGGTCGGTTTCGTCTCCCTCGGCTGCCCCAAGGCACTGGTCGATTCCGAACAGATCCTGACCCAGCTGCGCGCCGAAGGCTACGATACCGCCAAGTCCTATGACGGCGCCGATCTGGTGATCGTCAATACCTGCGGTTTCATCGACGCTGCCGTGCAGGAATCGCTGGACGCCATCGGCGAAGCCCTGAACGAAAACGGCAAGGTCATCGTCACCGGCTGTCTCGGCGCCAAGAAGGATGCCGACGGCGACGACATCATCCAGAAGATCCACCCCAAGGTCCTCGAAGTGACCGGCCCACACGCCGTGGGCGAAGTCATGCAGGCCGTGCACAAGCACCTGCCCAAGCCGCATGCGCCCTTCATCGACCTGGTGCCGCCGCAGGGCGTCAAGCTGACCCCCAAGCATTTCGCCTACCTGAAGATTTCGGAAGGCTGCAACCATCGCTGCAGCTTCTGCATCATCCCCTCCATGCGCGGGGATCTGGTCTCGCGCCCCATCGCCGATGTCATGCTCGAAGCCGAGAACCTCTTCAAGGCCGGCGTGAAGGAATTGCTGGTGATCTCGCAGGACACCAGCGCCTATGGCGTGGATGTGAAGTTCCGTACCGGTTTCTGGAACGGCAAGCCCATCAAGACCCACATGACCCAACTGGTCGGTGCCCTCGGCGAGCTGGCACAGCAATATGGCGCCTGGGTGCGTCTGCACTACGTCTACCCGTACCCGCACGTGGACCAGATCATCCCGCTGATGGCCGAAGGCAAGATCCTGCCCTACCTGGACGTGCCGCTGCAACACGCCCACCCGGACGTGCTCAAGCGCATGAAGCGTCCCGCCAATGGCGAGAAGAACATCGAGCGTATCCAGGCCTGGCGCGCGCTGTGCCCGGATATTACGATCCGCTCCACCTTCATCGCCGGCTTCCCCGGCGAAACCGAGGCTGAATTCGAGTACCTGCTGGACTTCCTCAAGGAAGCCGAGATCGACCGCCTGGGCTGCTTCGCCTATTCCCCGGTGGAAGGCGCCACCGCCAACGAGATCGCCAATCCGGTGCCCGAAGAAGTGCGCGAAGAGCGCCGTGGCCGCGTCATGCAGCTGCAGGAAGACATCTCCAAAAAGCGTCTGCAAGCCAAGGTCGGCAAGACCCTGCGCGTGCTCATCGATGAAGTGGACCGCAACGGCGGTACCGGCCGCACCTACTCGGATGCGCCCGAGATCGATGGCGTGGTCTACGTAAAACCACCCTTCGAACCGCACCGCAAGCTGGAAGTCGGCCAGTTCGTCGACGTGCGCATCACCGCCGCCGATGCCCACGACCTCTGGGGTGCCGCCGAGTGATGCACGCACTGCCGATGCGCCGCCCCCTGCTGGCGGCACTGGTGCTGTGCAGCGCCAGCGCGCTCCTGCCAGCTCGGGCGGCTTCCTCCGGGCCGGTCGCCAATGCCCCGGAAGGCTCGCTGCGGCAGACCCTGATGACGCACGCCGTGGTGCTGCGCGGCCAGATCGACGGGCGCCAGATCCAGCTTTCGCTGCAACCCAAGAAGAACGAGGATGGCCTGGAAGGGCGTTATTTCTTCTTCGGCGGTTCGCCCGAGATTCTGGTGGCCGGTGAGGTCGACGGTGACGATCTGCTGATGGAAGAATCCGTCAACGGCAAGGACGTCTCCGGCCAATGGGAAGGGCACCGTCAGGGCCAGTCCATCACCGGTACCTGGTCCAATGCCGATGGCAGCATCAACAAGCCCTTTGCGCTGCAGTTGCCCTGATTGCCCGCCCACGGACAGCCCCGGACAGGGGCGCTGAAAAGGTGATATGAAGTTTGGTTCAGCCTCTTGCGCAAGCATCGCCGTCGCCAGCGGGCCTGCGGCCCATGCTCTTGCTTTCGATGTGAACAAGCTGCGCGTATAGTGAGACTTTTGCGCCCCGCTCCCGGGGCGCCATCGTTTCCTGAGGCAGATCCGTGTCCGATTCCAACGCAACGTTCCCCGCATCCTCCCTTCCGCTCGATCCGCAGACCGCACTGGTCCATAGTCGCTACCGTGCTCCCGACGGTTTCGAGGCCTTCCCGGTCGGTATCCATCACGCTTCCACCGTGCTGTTCCCCAACGTGGCGGCCATGCGTTCACGCGACTGGCGTGAAAAGCTCGGCTACACCTACGGCCTGCATGGCACGCCGACCAGCTTCGTGCTCGAAGCCCGGCTGGCCGAGATCGAGGGCGGCACTTATTGCCGTGTCACCCCCAGCGGCCTGGCGGCCATCGCCATGGTCAATTTCGCCTTTCTCAAGAGCGGCGACGACGTGCTGCTGCCCGATAACGTCTACGGACCCAGCAAGGATCTGGGCCAGTGGCTGGAACGCGATTTCCAGATCACGGCGCGCTTCTATGACCCGATGATCGGCGCTGGCCTGTCCGCGCTGATCCAGCCCAATACGCGCCTGGTGTGGACCGAGGCACCCGGTTCAGTCTCCATGGAGGTGCCCGACATCCCGGCCCTGTGCCGTGCCGCCCATGACAAGGGCGTGCTGGTGGCCATCGACAATACCTGGTCGGCCGGCATCGCCTTCAAGGCCTTCGAGCATGGCGTGGACATCGTCATGCAGGCTGTCACCAAGTACCAGTCCGGCGGTTCGGACGTGCTGATGGGCGCGGTCATCGTGCGCGACCAGGCCCTCAACGAAAAACTGGAACTGGCCCACATGCGCCTGGGCTTCGGCGTGGGCATGGACGATGTCTATATGGTGCTGCGCAGCCTGTCCTCGATGCGCCTGCGCTTCGAGGCGCACGATGCCGCTGCGCGCAAGGTAGCGGCCTGGCTCCAGCAACGTCCGGAAATCGTCGCCGTACTCCATCCCGCCTTCGAGGATTGCCCCGGACACGCCCACTGGAAGCGCGATTTCACCGGGGCAGGGGGGCTGTTCTCGGTGATCTTCGATCCCCGTTACAGCGAAGAGCAAACCGACCGCTTCGTCGACAGCCTGCAGCTCTTCAAGATCGGCTACAGCTGGGGCGGTGCCCACAGCCTGTGCGTGCCGTACCGGATGCGCGGCATGCGCCACCAGTGGCAGCGCGACGGCTTGCTGGTGCGCTTCAACATCGGGCTGGAAGCTCCGGATGACCTGATCGCCGATATCGGACAGGCCCTGGCCCGGTTGTAAGCTGCCTGCTCGCCTGCCATCCCCGCACCGGCCGCAGGCGAGCGGCCCGGTCACCCCTGCGCCAAGGTTCAGTTTGCCTGCCAGAAATTGAATAAAGGTAAATGGCGCATCTGTTTATCGTTTTGAGGCCTGGCCCACCGTCATAGAATGGTAGCCATTCTCGATACCTTGGTTTTTCCTGTGAAGATGTTGCGCAAAAATCATCAAGGCAGGTAAATAACTGCAAGTTTTCTTAGTCGGGAAGCTGAAGCAAACTACAGTTGAATCCCTCAATATGAGAAGAAATGTGGATGAGCTAGTCGCCCTCCAGCAACAATCAGGGAGAAATCCTCGAAGATTTACAACTTATTTAGTTTCTTTTAAGGCAAGTTTCTGTTGTCATTTCAGGCAAGAAACCTTTTGATCAGGAAATCCCTGATAGGAGCGGGAAGTCGCAAGCATCCTGACTCTCTCGTATCCAACGCAGAAAACTTCACGCATATCCCGCCCTCGTGTAAGACGAACTCCTACAAGTTGAACCGGGTGTTCTCCGTCTAAAAATACCGACCAAGTCTAATTTCCCGCCTGTCCTGCCCCCCTCAGAATTGGCTTGCAGTCAAGTAAATGTAAGCGATTGTAAGCAGCTCGACGCAGCCTGAGCGCGAGCCGTAGGAAGTTCTCATACCGAGGTGGGGTGCAAATGAATACCAACGACATGATGGCGGAGATCCGCGATGCCAACCTGAGCTATCTCATGCTGGCGCAGCAAATGATCCGTTCGGACAAGCCGACCGCAATCTTCCGTCTGGGCATCAGCGCCGAGATTGCCGATCTGATCGAAGGTCTGTCCAATGTGCAGATCATGAAACTGGCGGCGACCAACATGATGTTGACGCGTTTCCGTTTCGACGATGGTGCCATCCTCGGCATGCTGACCAACTACAACAAGGACAAAAGCCTGGCGCAGTCGCATGCGGCCATTCTGATGGCCTGTCAGCCCAGCGAACAAATTTCGTAAAACAACAAGACAAGGCAGGGCCGGCGTGTCCAGGGGAAGTCAACGCGCCGGAGGGGAAGACGTTCAACGCTTTATCAAGTTTGTGTCTTGCATTCATGCCTGAGAGTTCGCTTGCCGGCGGCACGCGAGTCGGGGTCAGGCAGACTTATTACGAAATCACCGGGGGGTAGCACCATGGCTAAGAAGAGCGTTGTCACAGAGGCGCAGGAAATTCAGCTGGCCATCGAACTGATCAATCTGGGGGCGCGCCTCCAGTTGCTGGAATCCGAAACTTCACTCTCGCGCGAGCGTCTGCTGAAGCTGTACAAGGAATTGAAGGGCGTCTCGCCGCCCAAGGGCATGCTGCCGTTCTCCACGGACTGGTTCATCACCTGGCAGCCCAATATCCATTCGTCGCTGTTCATCAATATCCATCGCTATCTGGTGGAGCACGCCCGCATCAATGGCATCGAAGCCGTCATGAAGGCCTACAAGCTCTACCTGGAGCAGGTTGGCTACAACGATGCCGGCGAACCCGTGCTCTCGCTGACCCGCGCCTGGACGCTGGTGCGCTTCTTCGAAAGCAAGATGCTCATGACCACGCCCTGCTGCAAGTGCAATGGCCATTTCGTCGTGCATCGTCTGGACCTGCACCAGGATTACCTGTGCGGTCTGTGCCACATGCCGTCGCGGGCCGGCAAGACCAAGAAGGCCAAGGATGCCGTCACCATGGGTCTGGCCGAGGCTGCCCTGCCGGTGGCTGCTGCCGCGCCCCTGGTCGCCACGTCGGTCCTGGCCGCTGTGGCCTGAGCCGGAGCAGGGATGTACCAATGCCTTGCTGCAGGTCTGCAGCGAGGCGGTAATGGGCCAGGGTGTTCAACCAAAAAAGAATAAGGCCGATTGCCTCGATGTCCGAACCTGAGAATCACCCCGCCGCCGGTCGCAGGCCCTGGTGGCAGGCGCCGGCGCTGCGGGCCCTGCTGCTGTTCGCGCTGGCGCTGGTCGGCGCCAATGTGCTGGATGTGCTTTTTCAGCGCGCCGGTCTTGCTCCTCTTTCCCCCCTCCAGACTGCCCTGCTGCATGGCGTGATGGCCGCGCTGCTGGCGCGTCTGTGCCGCATGGCCATATGGTGGTGGCTGATCCTGCTGGTGTTCCCGGTGGCCGCATTGGGTGTGGCGCAGCTGCACGTGCCGCCGTGGGTATTCCTGGCGGTATTCCTGTTCATGCTGGTGTTGTTCTGGTCGACCTTCCGCAGCCAGGTGCCGTTCTATCCTTCCGGGCAGCGCGCCTGGGATGCGGTGGCCGGCCTGCTGCCGGAGGGGCAGCCGATCCGCTTCATGGATATCGGCAGCGGCCTGGGCGGCGCCGTGCTGGATCTGTCGCGCCGCCGCCCCGAGAGCGAATTCACCGGTATCGAGATCGCGCCCCTGCCTTGGCTGGTCAGCCGGGTGCGCGCGATGCTGGCAGGTGATCGCTGCCGTTTCGTGCGCGGCGACTACCTGCGGCTCGATTTCGGTGATTACGACGTGGTGTTCGCCTACCTGTCACCGGCGGCGATGGAGGCGCTGTGGCACAAGGCGCGCGCCGAGATGCGGCCGGGGACGCTGCTTCTGAGCTATGAGTTTCATATTCCCGGTGCTACACCTGATGTCGTGGTCGCCCCCGAGGACGGCGGCAGGGTGCTGCACGGGTGGCGCATGTGAGGGCTGGGAGCCGCGCAGGCCCTTGGCAGCGGCTGCGAGACGCGACGTATCAAGTTTGTGCCAATTCAGCCGTAAATCAAAAAGGAAGGGCGTTTTTCGGATATGTATTCCCTCATTTGCTTGATTGGAATACCTGTAATCTGATGAACGTGAAAATACACTCAACGCCACAGGGACGGGAGTAGGCACTTGTTAGTCATCATTGGATATATCGTGGTCATGGCGTCCGTCTTCGGCGGCTTTGCCATGGCAGGGGGCCACCTGGGGGCACTGTTCCAGCCAATCGAGCTGCTCATGATCGGCGGTGCTGCAGGGGGCGCTTTCCTGGTCGGTAACAACGGCAAGGCGATCAAGGCGACCCTGAAGGCCTTGCCCACCGTCTTCAAGGGCAGTGCCTATACCAAGGCGCTGTACATGGAACTGATGGCGCTGCTGTTCGAAATCCTGACCAAATCCCGCAAGGAAGGTCTGATGTCGATCGAAGGCGATATCGAAGAGCCCGAGAGCAGCCCCATCTTCAGCAAGTACCCGGGCGTGCTGGCGGACCATCACCTGATCGAATTCATGACCGATTACCTGCGTCTGATGGTCTCGGGCAACATGGATGCGTTCCAGATCGAAAACCTGATGGACAACGAAATCGAGACCCACCACCACGAGGGCGAAATTCCGGTGCACTGCATCGCCAAGCTGGGCGACGGCATGCCGGCCTTCGGTATCGTGGCAGCGGTCATGGGCGTGGTGCACACCATGGAATCGGTGGGTATCCCGCCCTCCGAGCTGGGCATGCTGATCGCGCACGCGCTGGTCGGTACCTTCCTCGGTATTCTGCTGGCCTACGGTTTCGTGGGCCCGCTCTCCAGCCTGCTGGAACAGAAGCTGCACGAATCGACCAAGATCTACCAGTGCGTGAAGGTGACCCTGCTGGCCAGCCTCAATGGCTATGCGCCGGCCCTGTCGATCGAATTCGGCCGCAAGGTCCTGTTCTCGACCGAGCGTCCGACCTTCCTCGAACTGGAAGAGCACGTCAAGCAGGCCAAGGGCAAGTAAGGCTGCCAGGCTGGTCCGGGGAGATCAGCTTGCAGGGCGATTCACACAGACATCAGTATTGAAGCAGGAGCACAGGCATGGCCGACGAAGGTCTACGTCCCATTATCGTCAAACGCATCAAGAAAGGCGGCGGGGGTCACCACGGTGGCGCCTGGAAGATTGCGTACGCCGACTTCGTGACGGCGATGATGGCCTTCTTCCTGCTCATGTGGCTGCTGGGGTCGACCGCCAAGGGGGACCTGAACGGTATTGCCGAATACTTCAAGACCCCGCTGAAGGTGGCCATGGCCGGTGGTTCCGGCAGCGGTGACGCCAACACCGTGTTGCCGGGGGGCGGCAAGGATCTGACCCGCCAGGACGGCCAGCTGCGCAAGGGTGAAAACGATGTGGTCTCGCGCAAGCAGAACCTCAAGCAGGCGCAGCAGGAGCTGGAGCGCGCCGAGCGTAGCCGCCTGGAAGAATTGAAAGCGCGGATCGAAAAGGCCATCGATTCCAATCCGACCCTCAAGCAGTTCAAGAATCAGCTGTTGATCGACATCACCTCCGAAGGCTTGCGCATCCAGATCGTCGACGAGAAGAACCGTCCCATGTTTGCCCTGGCCAGTGCCCAGCTGCAGCCCTATACCAAGGAAATCCTGCACGAGATCGGTCGCACGCTCAACGATGTGCCCAACAAGATCAGCCTGTCCGGTCACACCGATGCCACGCCCTATTCGCAGGGGGAGAAGGGCTACAGCAACTGGGAGCTGTCGGCGGACCGCGCCAACGCCTCGCGACGCGAACTGATCATCGGCGGCATGGATGAGTCGAAGGTGCTGCGGGTGGTGGGTCTGTCCTCGGCGGTGCTGCTGGACAAGGAAGATCCGTTCAACCCGATCAATCGTCGCATCAGCATCATCGTCATGAACAAGAAGGCAGAGGAACTGGTGGAAAAGGACAGTGGCTCGTTGAACGTGCCCACCGACGCCAGCGGCGAAGACGTGCAGCAGGGGCTCAGTGCGCCGGCCAAGAACTGAGCGCAGGTGCCAGGCCTGCGCGGTTGTACGCGGGGTTTGCCAATGAAGCAGAAGTGTTCCATTTGAACAGGGGAAGAGAGCCGGATATGCCGACCAAGACCATGCTGCAGGAGCTCAAGCGCTTGTTGCTCGATACTGCCAGCGGCGGCAGCCGCCAACTGACGGAAGTGGAGTCGGACCTGGTCCAGACCAACATTCTGCTGGGCGAAGCCATAGGCAAGCTGGGCAACAGCTTCATGGAACTGCATCGCTCGGTACAGTTGCAGCAGACCATCCTGGAAGGGCTGATGAACGGCACCGGTCATTTCGACGGCCAGAGCATCGAGCAGCTCAAGGCCACCCAGGCAGAGGTCAGCCATCACGTCAACGCGGCGGTGACCGGCTTGCAGTTCCAGGACATGACCAGCCAGCTGCTCGAGCGCATCGTGCGCCGCGTGATCGGCCTGCGTGAAGCGCTGGGCGTGCTCAGTGCAAACAGTTTCGAGATCGTGCCCGAGCAGGGCCAGACCGATGAAGAGGTCAAGGAACTGCTGGCCAGCACGGTACAGGTCATGGAGGAGCGCTTGAACGTGCTCGACACCGGACTGTGGAAGGCGGTGCGCCAGACCCGCATGGAAAGTGGCGATATCGAGCTGTTCTGAGCGGTGGCTGGCTGAGTGGTACAAGATTGAACTAGGTCATTCCGGCCTTGGCGGGACGATAGGTGGGTGGCCAAGGGTGCGGCATAATACATACGCGCATGAGCCTTATTGAAGAAACAGGGAGTAACGATGTCCAAAACGATTCTCGCAGTAGATGATTCCGGGTCACTGCGTCAGATGGTGGTATTCAGTCTGAAAGCTGCGGGTTACAACGTGACCGAGGCGGTCGACGGGGTGGACGCGCTGGAAAAGGCCAAGACGCATACCTTCGACCTGGTCCTGACCGACCAGAACATGCCGCGCATGGACGGCCTGACCCTGATCCGCTCCCTGCGCGAGCTGACCAGCTATGCGCGCGTGCCCATCCTGATGCTGACCACCGAATTCAGCGACGAGATGAAGGCCAAGGGCAAGGCCGCCGGTGCCAATGGCTGGCTGGTCAAGCCCTTCGATCCGCAGCGCCTGACCGAGGTGGTGCGCAAGGTGATCGGCTGATCTTGCCGGGATAACAAGAAGATACGTACAGCATCCAGCATGGAGCCCAGGCATGAGCATTGATATGAGCCAGTTTTTCCAGGTCTTTTTCGACGAGGCCGAGGAAGGCCTCGCGGAAATGGAAAAGCTGTTGTTGGCCGTCAATGTGGCGTCTCCCGATCCGGAAGACCTCAATGCGGTGTTTCGTGCCGCGCATTCGATCAAGGGTGGTTCGTCCACCTTCGGCCTGACCGATATTGCCGAAGTCACGCACGTCCTGGAGTCGCTGCTGGACCGCATCCGCCAGGGCCAGATGAAGCTGACCTCGGAGCACGTAGATGCCTTCCTGGCGGCCAAGGACGTGCTCAAGTCCATGCTGGACGGCCACAAGCACGGCGCCGAGGTCGATCAGGATGCGGTCGGCGACGTGCGCATGCTGCTCGAAGCCCTGTCGCAGGGCAAGAGTTCCAGCGCCGCTCCCAAGGCGGAGGCGGGCGCTGCGGTCGTGGTCGGTCCGGGCGGCGTGCGCCGCTACCGCCTGGACATGCCCGAGATCGCCGACAAGGATGCCGAAGCCCTGGCCGACGAGCTCTCCATGCTGGGCAAGCTGGAGAAGTCCAAATCGCCCGAGGGCAAATGGATCTTCATTCTGGATACGGCTGAACCGATCGATGACGTGGTCGCCATCTGTGCCTTCATCGTCAATGTCGCCGACCTGAAGATTTCGCAGGCCGTCGAAACCGCCAAAAGCAGCGACGAAGAGCGCGGCTATGGCTTCTTCGACAATTTCGTCACCCAGGAAGAGCGTGAACGCACCCAGGGTTACGGTTTCTTCGACAATCACACCGCCATCGAGGACAAGGAGCGCGAGCAGGGCTACGGTTTCTTCGCGCCCTTCGTGCCCCTGGACATCAGCGCCAAGAAGGCCGATGGCGAGGCCCATGCGGGTGGTGCCGGTAACGGTAATGGCAACGGCAATGGCCATCACGACGATGGTCATCTGCAGGGCGACCATGGCGGCGAAAAGAGGGCGGCCAAGGGCGGCACCGGCCAGGAGTCCTCCTCCATCCGGGTCAGCATCGAAAAGGTCGACCAGCTCATCAACCTGGTCGGCGAACTGGTGATTACCCAGGCCATGATCGAGCAGCGCGTGGGCAAGCTCGACCCGATGCACCATGAACACCTGCTCAACAGCGTGAGCCAGTTGAGCCGCAATACGCGGGATCTGCAGGAATCGGTGATGTCGATCCGCATGATGCCGATGGATTACGTCTTCTCGCGCTTCCCGCGCATGGTGCGCGACCTGGCGCACAAGCTGGGCAAGCAGGTCGAGTTCGTCACCCACGGCGCGGCCACCGAGCTGGACAAGGGCTTGATCGAGCGCATCGTCGATCCGCTCACCCACCTGGTGCGTAACAGCATCGACCACGGCATCGAACAGCCAGAGGCCCGGCGCGCTGCCGGCAAGGGCGAGGCCGGTGTGCTGTCCCTGTCGGCCGAGCACCAGGGCGGCAACATCATCATTGAAGTTACCGACGACGGTGGCGGCCTGAACCGCGACAAGATCCTGGCCAAGGCCAAGCAGCAGGGCATGCCGGTGACCGACAGCCTGACCGACGCCGAAGTGTGGCAACTGATCTTCGAACCGGGTTTCTCCACCGCCGAGCAGGTCACCGACGTGTCCGGCCGCGGCGTGGGCATGGACGTGGTCAAACGCAACATCCTGGCCATGGGCGGCGCGGTGGATATTCGCTCCAGCAAGGGTTTCGGCACCACGATTTCAATCTCGCTGCCGCTGACGCTGGCGATCCTGGACGGGATGTCGATTCGCATCGGTGAAGAAGTTTACATATTGCCGCTAGGATATGTGGTTGAATCTTTGCAGCCTTTGCCGCAAGATATCAAGGAAATTTCCGGTCAGGGCAAGGTGCTGCGTGTACGTGGCGAATATCTGCCGCTGATCCCGCTGTATCAGATTTTCAACATCGAACCTTCATTCACCGATCCCTCGCAAGGATTGGTGGTCATTTTGGAGTCAGATGGGAAAAAGGCGGCACTTTTCGTGGATGACCTGATCGGACAACAGCAAATCGTTGTGAAGAACCTGGAATCCAACTATCGGAAAGTTGCTGGCATTTCCGGTGCTACCATTCTGGGCGACGGCGGCGTCGCCCTGATTGTCGATGTGGCAGCCTTGCTGCGATCCAGCCGCCAACTGAATGACGAATCTGTATTTTCCTGATATTTAAAGGGCCTCAACATGTCTGACACTGCAACCAAGAATCTTTCCGGCTTCGGCGACAAGACCGACAGCAACGGAAACGAGTTTCTCGCCTTCACCCTGGGCAAGGAAGAATACGGCATCGATATTCTGAAGGTTCAGGAAATCCGCGGCTACGAAGCCGTGACCCGCATCGCCAATTCGCCCGACTTCATCAAGGGCGTCGTGAACCTGCGCGGCATCATCGTGCCCATCGTGGACATGCGCATCAAGTTCCAGCTGGGCGAGCCGACTTATGACCAGTTCACCGTGGTCATCATCTTGAACATCGGCGGTCGCGTCGTGGGCATGGTGGTCGACAGCGTCTCCGACGTCATCACGCTGACCCAGGAACAGATCAAGCCGGCACCGGAGATGGGTACCACCTTCGATTCCGATTACCTGATCGGTCTGGGTACCCTGGAACAGCGCATGCTGATCCTGGTGGACATCGACAAGCTGATGTCCAGCGCCGAGATGGGTCTGATCGAAAAGCTGGCAGCCTGAGTCACTGAGGCTGCTCAGGCAGGTCGCAGAGGATCCGGAGGAGACGCAGGCCGGATCTGACGTCCGTCGTCATTCGGTCGCGCAGGAAAAGCGGGCACGATAGCCCGATACAGAAGAGAAAAAGGCATCCGCCCTGTGGTGGATGCCTTTTTTATGGGCGCTGTCCGGCGCCTGTGAAGCTTTGTGCAGGCCGGCCATGTCCGGCGCCGCGCGTGCTGCCCGGCAGCAGCACTTTGCTTCATCTCTCAGTGGAAGTGCTCGACCGGAGGAGGCGTATCTTCCGGCATTTCCGCGTGCACCAGTTCACCTTCCCGATCAGGGAAGAGCGGTGCGCCGCAGTCGTCGCAAAACTCCATGGTGAAGCGTTCTGCATGATGCTTGATGTGCACGATGCCGCATTCGCGCAGCACCGTGAGGATCTGCTGCAGCGGACTGGCGGGCATGCCCTCCAGCAGGCCGGCGCCGGCGGGGATGATCATGGGCAGTTCTTCACCGCTTTCCTGCTCATACAGCGGCCAGACGGTCCCATAGACTACGGTCGGATCGCCGCCGATGGAAAAGCCGATGCGGTATTCATCGATCTGACCATTGATGTCCTCGGAGAAGCCACCGATGCTGGCATGCAGTTCGGCAGAGGAGATGTCCAGGGTCTGAGTCAGGAAATAGTCGGCGGCGCGGATGGAGGCCGGGCGGATGCGCTTGTCGGCCTCGCGGCAGCCGAAGAAATAGGCTTGCGGCAGCAACAGTTCGACGCTGCAGCCGGGTAGCAGGCGCGTGAAGAGCGGTGTGGCCTGCTGGGTCCAGGCCTCGGAGGCTGCCGCCTTCCTGGCCGAGAAATGGCTCTGTTGTTCGCTTTCCTGCCAGTGGAACAGGGGGCCGCCGGCCGGCACCACCACGGCCGCAATCACATAGCGGGTATCGGCCAGGAAGGCGGCGGTGGGCGGCTGTTCGCCGCGCAGTTGTACCGGACCGGTCTTCAAGGCGGTTTGGCCCATCTGGCGGGTCAGGGCGAAGACGTCGGCGTGCATGCGCGGCAGCTGTTCGATGGAGAACAGGGTCGGCGCCAGTGCCAGACGGGCATCCTTGGCCAGCACATGGGCGTGCAGGTGGGCGCCGATGGCCGCCAGCAGCTCGCTGCCGATGGGGCCGGAGGCGATGGCAAAGCGGGTCCAGGCCAGTACCGGCAGCACCAGCAGCTGCACGTCGTATTGCTGGCCGTCGTGTTCCAGCGAGGTGGATTCACTGCCGGCCTCGACGGCTTCGATCAGCACGTCGTAGGCATCCAGGTCGGCCTTGAAGAGGTGATCCAGGGCCGCATCGATCAAGCCCTGGTGGCCGGTGCGCAGCAGCTTGTTGAGCAGGGCGTCCAGGGGGTTGAGCCAGGCGCGCTCTTCGAGCCGGCTGGAGGCCTGCGCGATGGCCTGCGCAAAGGTCACCAGATGCTGGCTGTCGGCAGAAAGCTTGGAGGAGGAACGTTTGGCGGGACGACGCATGTAGGCTATCTGTATCTGTGGAAACGAAACCGCCTATTGTAGTTGATTTGTCAGCCCTGTCAGCCGCTGCCTTTGCGCAGCGCCAAGGGGCAATAAAAAACGCCGGACGAATCCGGCGTTTTCCTTGCTGCAAGGTAGGACGTGCGCTGCTTAGGCTGCCAGCAGCTGACGCAGCACGAACGGCAGGATGCCGCCATGCTTGTAGTAGTCCACTTCGATCGGGGTGTCGATACGCAGCAGCAGCTTGACTTCCTGGGTCTGGCCGTTCTTGCGGTGGATCACCAGGGTGGCTTCCTGTTGCGGCTTGATCTCGCCTTCCAGGCCCTTCAGGTCGAAGCTTTCTTCACCGGTGATGCCCAGCGACTGCACGCTGTCGTTGCCCAGGAACTGCAGCGGCAGCACGCCCATGCCCACCAGGTTGGAACGGTGGATACGCTCGAAGGAACGTGCGATCACGGCCTTCACGCCCAGCAACTGGGTGCCCTTGGCAGCCCAGTCACGGGAGGAGCCGGTACCGTACTCTTCGCCACCGAAGACCATGGTCGGGGTGCCTTCGGCCACGTACTTCATGGCGGCGTCGTAGATCGACATTTCTTCACCGGAGGGCTGGTGAATGGTGATGCCGCCTTCGACGCGCGAGCCGTCTTCCTTGGCCGGGATCATCAGGTTCTTGATACGCACGTTGGCGAAGGTGCCGCGCATCATGATCTCGTGGTTGCCGCGGCGCGAGCCATAGGAGTTGAAGTCAGCCTTCAGCACGCCATTGGCTTGCAGCCACTTGCCGGCCGGGCTGGATTCCTTGATGGAACCGGCCGGGGAGATGTGGTCGGTGGTGATCGAGTCGCCGAACACGCCCAGGGCGCGGGCACCGCTGATGCCGGTGGCAGCAGCCTTGGGTTCTTCGCTGAAGTTCTCGAAGAACGGCGGTTCGGCGATGTAGGTCGAGGTCGGCCAGTTGTAGACTTCGCCCTTGGCCACGCCCTTGATGGCTTCCCACAGCTTGCCGGGAGCGCCCTTCACATCGGCATAGTTTTCCTTGAAGGTCTTGGCGTTCATGGCGAACTTGAGCAGCTTTTCGATCTCTTGCGAGGTCGGCCAGATGTCGCCCAGGTAGACCGGCTTGCCGCCACGGCCCTTGCCGACCGGTTCGGTCATCAGGTCACGGGTGACGTTGCCGGCGATGGCGTAGGCCACCACCAGCGGGGGCGAAGCCAGGAAGTTGGCGCGGATGTTCGGGTGGATACGGGCTTCGAAGTTGCGGTTGCCCGACAGCACGGCGGCGGCCACCACGTCGTTCTTGACGATGGCTTCGTTCATGGCCGGGGTCAGGTCGCCGGCGTTGCCGATGCAGGTGGTGCAACCGTAGGCGGTCACGCCAAAGCCCAGCTTTTCCAGGTACGGCAGCAGACCCGCCGCTTCCAGGTACTTGGTCACCACGCGCGAGCCAGGGGCCAGCGAGGTCTTGATGTGCGGGGCGACCTTCAGACCGGCTTCCACGGCCTTCTTGGCCAGCAGGCCAGCGGCCAGCAGCACGCTCGGGTTGGAGGTGTTGGTGCAGGAGGTGATGGCGGCGATCAGCACGTCACCGTTGTGCACATCCACGCCATCGGCGTTCTTGTAGGACGCGGTCAGGTCTTCGGCCTTCTTGTTGAAGCCGTTTTCAGCGGTCGGCTTGGTGAACAGGTCCGAGAAGGTGGACTTGACGTTGCCGATCTCGATGCGGTCTTGCGGACGCTTGGGACCTGCCAGCGACGGGGCGACGGTGCCCAGGTCCAGCGAGACTTCCTGGGTGTAGTCGATCTGGCCGGCCTTGGGCACGCCGTACAGGCCTTGTGCCTTGAAATAGGCTTCGAAGGCGTCGATTTCAGCCTTGGTGCGGCCGGTGCCCTTGAAGTAGTCGATGGTAGCGTCGTCGACCGGGAAGAAGCCCATGGTGGCGCCGTATTCCGGTGCCATGTTGGCGATGGTGGCGCGGTCGGTCAGCGACAGCGATTCGGTACCTTCACCGAAGAATTCGACGAACTTGCCCACGACCTTGGTCTGGCGCAGCAGTTCGGTGATGGTCAGCACCAGGTCGGTGGCGGTGACGCCTTCGCGCAGGGCGCCGGTCAGGTTCACGCCGACCACGTCCGGGGTCAGGAAGTAGACCGGCTGGCCCAGCATGCCGGCTTCAGCTTCGATGCCGCCCACGCCCCAGCCGACCACGCCGATGCCGTTGATCATGGTGGTGTGGGAGTCGGTGCCGACCAGGGTGTCAGGGTAGTAGACGCCGGTCTTGTTGTGCACGCCGCGTGCCAGGTATTCCAGGTTGACCTGGTGGACGATGCCGAAGCCCGGGGGCACCACGCCGAAGGTGTCGAAGGCCTGCATGCCCCACTTCATGAACTGGTAGCGCTCGTTGTTGCGCGAGAATTCCAGCTTCATGTTCAGGTCCAGCGCCTTCTTCTCGCGGAAGTGGTCGATCTGCACCGAGTGGTCCACCACCAGATCCACCGGCACCAGCGGCTCGATGTTCTTGGGGTTCTTGCCCAGCTTGCTGGCGACGTTGCGCATGGCGGCCAGGTCGGCCAGCAGCGGCACGCCGGTGAAGTCCTGCAGCACCACGCGGGCCACCACGAAGGGGATCTCATCGACGCGGGCAGCCTTGGCGCCCCAGTTGGCCAGTTGCTTGACGTGTTCTTCGGTGACCTTCTGGCCATCGCAGTTGCGCAGCACCGATTCCAGCACGATGCGGATCGACACCGGCAGGCGCGAGATATTCACGCCCAGCGACTTTTGCAGGGCGGGCAGGGAGTAGAACTTGCCCTTCTTGGAACCGGAAATCTTGAATTCCTTCAGGGTGTTCAATGTGTTGCGAGACATGGCCTCTTCTCCTTAATTTGGCAATTTAGTGATGCTAGCTAGTCGAATCCGGTTTGCGCTGCAATGGTGAACTGCGGGGTGCTGCCTGATTCTGTGTTGCTTGAAACACTGCGCCGGCGGCTGCCGGCTCAGTTCTGGTGGGGTGCCGCGGCGAGGAGGGCGGCCGGTGCTGCGGCGGCTGCCTTCATCTGCTCGGCGTTCTTGCATTCGTTGGCCAACTGCTGGCCCTTCTTGGAATCCAGCAGCAGGCCCTTGGCCGGAATACCGATCCAGACCAGGCCCATCTTGTGGTTTTCGAAGCGGTTGGCACCGGTGGTGGTGGCCACGCGGGTGAGGCGGTGGATGCGCTTGTTCCAGCGGATGGCGATGTGCTTGTCATCGGCTTCGTTCTTCCAGATGGTCAGCTTCTGACCCATTTCGCACTGGAAGTCGGCCGAGACGGTACCGCCCAGGTCGGGTTCGCTGTCATCATCCTCGGCATCGGAAGAGAACGGCATCTTGGCGGCCGGGGCAGCGGCAGCGGCGGCCTTCTTGCCGTGCGCCTTGCTGGTGTGCGCCTTCTTGACGACCTTTTTCTTGGCCGCCGGCTTGGTGTCGGGTTGGGCATGTGCCGCAGTGATGCCGGCGGTGGCAAACAGGGCGCCCAGCAGGGCGAGGAGAGTCAGGTGCTTTTTCATGGACGTCGGTTGAAACGATGTTACTGCGTGGTTGAGAGGGCGTCGCCGCGGGCGAACCAGGGGGCAGTCTCCGGCGGCAGCGCGATGCCGGTGGCGTGCGCGCGTTGCAGGATACTCCAGTAATAGCGATAACTGGCGCGGTCATGCAGGTTGCCCTCATGCTGAATCGGGCCCCACTGCACCGCCTGCGCCTTGAGCAAGATCTGTGCCGCCGTCCCGGCCTCTTCGCTGGTCGGGGACATGGCCTGCACGATGGGCCGGATCTGGTCCGGATGGATGCTCCACATCCGGGTATAGCCAAACTCCTGCGCCGCGCGACGCGCATCGTCGGCCACGGCGGCGGGATTCTTGATGTCGGTGCTCACGTTGTGCGACGGCACCTTGCCATGCGCATGACAGGCGGCGGCGATTTCCAGCTTGGCGCGGCGCACCAGCGGATGGTCGAACTGTCCGGGCGAGCGCATGGCGCTGCCGGGAATGGCTCCGTAATGGGCCGAGACGAAATCCATCACCCCGAAGGACAGTGACTGCACCTGGGGCAGGGCGGCGATCCTGGCGACATCGGCCAGGGCACCATGGGTCTCGATCAATACCTGCACCGGCAACTGCGGGCGACCCGCCGAGCGGGCCACGCGGTTGATGCTCTCCAGGGCGCGCTGCACGTCATCGATGCCTTCGGGCTTGGGCAGCATCACATAGGCCAGCTCGCGCGCAGCGGCGCCGCAGATGATGGCCACGTCCTGCTCGAAATGCGCATGCCCCACGTCGTGCAAGCGCGCGCCGATGCGGCGGTAGACGTTGTCGGGGCTGACGATGAGCGAGGCGACCAGTTCGGCGTGCGCGGCTTCATTGCCGGCGGCAGCACCGTCTTCGCAGTCGAAGGTGATGTCGAACAAGGGGCCGAGCTCCTGTTGCAGGGCCATCGACTTGCGCATCAGCTTTTCGGAGCCGGCGTAGTGATCGCACACCGGAAGCGAAACCGGTTGCTGGGCACCTGGGAACAAGACCTGGGAAGGAAGCATTGCTGCGAATGAAAGCAGGGTAGAGGTTATCGAAACGGGCGATGTGACACGGAGACGAAACGGCAGGCGCGGCGCCCCGAAGGGCGGCCGCGCCATGGTCAATTAGCCGACCAGATGCTTGACGCCTTCGCGCTCTTCCAGCAGTTCCTTCAGGGTGATGTTGATGCGCTCTTGCGAGAACTCATCGATCTCCAGGCCCTGGACGATCTTGTACTCACCGTTTTCGGTGGTCACCGGGAAGCCGAACATGGTGCCTTCGGGGATGCCGTAGGAACCGTCGGAGGGGATGCCCATGGTGGTCCACTTGCCGTTGGTGCCCAGTACCCAGTCACGCACGTGGTCGATGGCCGCGTTGGCTGCCGAAGCGGCCGAGGACAGGCCACGGGCTTCGATGATGGCCGCGCCGCGCTTGCCGACGGTGGGCAGGAACACGTTCTTGTTCCATTCCTGGTCGTTGATGGTGTCCTTGACCGATGCGCCATCAGCAGTAGCGAAGCGGTAGTCGGCGTACATGGTCGGCGAGTGGTTGCCCCACACGCACAGTTTTTCGATGGCCGAGACCGGCTTGCCGATCTTGGCAGCCACTTGCGACAGGGCGCGGTTGTGGTCCAGGCGCAGCATGGCGGTGAAGTTCTTGGCCGGCAGGTTGGGGGCCGACTTCATGGCGATGTAGGCGTTGGTGTTGGCCGGGTTGCCGACCACCAGCACCTTGACGTTGCGCGAGGCTACGGCGTCCAGTGCCTTGCCCTGCACGGTGAAGATCTGGGCGTTGGCTTCCAGCAGGTCCTTGCGCTCCATGCCGGGGCCACGGGGACGGGCACCCACCAGCAGGGCGATGTCGGCATCCTTGAAGGCGGTCATCGGATCGCTGTGGGCGGTCACGCCAGCCAGCAGCGGGAAGGCGCAGTCATCGATTTCCATGATGACGCCCTTCAGGGCCTTCTGTGCCTTCTCATCGGGGATTTCCAGCAGTTGCAGGATGACCGGCTGGTCTTTGCCCAGCAGGTCGCCATTGGCGATGCGGAACAGCAGGGAGTAACCGATCTGACCGGCGGCGCCGGTGACGGCAACACGCATGGGGGCTTTAGCCATGTTGAATCTCCAAAAGAGGTGATGAAAAAAAGCATTCAGACTGCATCGAAGCGGCCGCTGCGGTCAGGTCGCGCGTGGCGCGGCAGGGCCGTGTAGCGGTTGCTTCAGGGGTGCGCATGAAAAATGCGCGGTTTTCCTCGAATTCTTGTTAGGCCGCCATGATACCGTCGAAAACGCAGTGAGTCAGGTGCTTTCGGGCCGGGTCCTGCCGACAAATCAAAAAGCTGTCAAACTTGTGTTCTGCCTGCAGAAAATGGTCGCATCGGAGAGGTCTTGATGAGAGCGATTCTCGTTATCGTCTACTGGCCGGTAGATCGCTCCCTGCCTGCCTTGCGGCTCTTCAGGTTGCTCGCGAGTGTAGGCTTGCGAAAGACCGCTGTCAATCAATATCTTATGTCTTATATAAGACATATTATTGCCTAGTTTTTGCTGGACGCCGTAAGGAGTTTTGTGGTGAAATTCGAGGTTATGAGCTCGATCCTGCCCAATCCGAACAACGTCGACGCGCAAGCCGCGGGGGCGGGTGTTGCCAGTCCGGCGCCCACCTTCAGTCCGTTGTACCAGCAGATCAAGGCGCTCATCATGCAGCGCCTGGAAGCGGGCGAGTGGAAGCCGGGCGAGCTGATCCCCAGTGAGGTGGAGTTGGGCAGCCGGTTCAAGGTCAGTCAGGGTACGGTGCGCAAGGCCATCGACGAACTGGCAGCCGAAAACCTGGTGGTGCGTCGCCAGGGCAAGGGGACCTTCGTGGCCACCCATCACGAGACGCAGGCGCAGTTCCGCTTCCTCAGGCTCATGGCCGACAGCGACGAGCCGCAGCGTCCCGCCAACAAGATCATCGAAGTCAGGCGCGTACGCGCCTCGGCCGAAGTGGCCCGTCAGCTCGACATGAAGTCGGGTGACTCCGTCATTTTCATTCGCCGGGTAAAATCCTTCAACGGCGTTCCCATCATCCTCGAAGACATCTGGCTGCCTGGCGCCATCTTCAAGGGGCTGACGGCCGAGCGCCTGGTGGAATATCGCGGGCCTCTGTATGGTCTGTTTGAATCCGAGTTCGGTACGCGCATGATCCGTGCCGAAGAGCGCATCCGTGCCGTCGGGGCGGATCAGGATGCCGCAGAGTTTCTGGGCGTAGCGCCCCAAACGCCGTTGCTGAGTGTGGAGCGGGCTTCATTTACCTATGGCGACAAGCCGGTGGAAATGCGGCGCGGACTGTACCTGACGACGAATCACCATTACCAAAGCGAGTTGAGCTGAGCAAAGCCGGGTCGGTCATTCCGGCCTCAGGTGCAACGCGCCTGTCCAGTGCAGAAGGACCGGTGTCAAGCCTTTTCGGCATGCTGCGAAGCGCAATAAAAGTTGATGGTGATTTCGAAAATCGGCGAAAATTGCATGATTGTTTTAAACTGAGGAGAACCTTGTATGTCTGAAGCCGCTAAACCACAACGGCCGCAATTTCGTAACATACACCTAACCCAAATTGCCGGCTATCGCATGCCTTTGGCTGCCATCGTCTCGATCATGCACCGCATCAGCGGTCTGTTCCTGTTCCTGATGCTGCCCTTCATCCTGTTCCTGTTGGACAGCAGCCTGCTCTCGGAAGGTACCTTTGCCTATCTCAAGGGCTTCACTTCGGGCTGGTTCGTCAAGCTCGTCATCCTGGCGCTTTCCTGGGCCTACCTGCACCACTTCTGCGCCGGCATCCGTCACCTGATCATGGACAACCACGTCGGTCTGGACAAGGACAGCGCACGCAAGTCCTCGGCAACTGTCCTGGTGATCAGCATCACGCTGATGGTCCTGGTCGCATTGAAACTGTTCGGAGCATTCTGAAAATGGCTGATAACAACATCGGACCCAAGCGCCTGGTCGTCGGCGCCCACTATGGCCTGCGTGACTGGCTGGCACAACGCGCCACCGCCGTCGTGATGGCTGTCTATACCGTCATCCTGCTGGTGTGCTTCTTCACGGCGACCAACTTCAGCTACGAAGGCTGGGCGGCGCTGTTCTCGCATCAATGGTTCAAGGTAGCTACCTTTGCCGTGTTCATGGCCCTGTTCTTCCACGCCTGGATCGGCGTGCGTGACGCGCTCATGGACTACGTCAAGCCCGTTGGCGTTCGCCTGGTCCTGCAAGTTGCCACTATCGTGTGGCTGATCGGTTGCGCTGGCTACGCCGCGCAGATTCTGTGGAGAAACTAATCGTGGCTGCAATCAAATCCGCCATCACTACCCGCCGCTTTGACGCGGTCATCGTCGGCGCCGGTGGCTCCGGCATGCGCGCCTCGCTGCAACTGGCCGAAGCCGGCCTGAACGTCGCCGTCCTGTCCAAGGTCTTCCCGACCCGCTCGCACACCGTGGCTGCCCAAGGCGGCATCGGCGCTTCGCTGGGCAACATGTCCGAAGACAACTGGTACTGGCACATGTTCGACACCGTCAAGGGTTCGGACTATCTGGGCGACCAGGACGCCATCGAATTCATGTGCCGCGAAGCACCGAAGGCCGTCTACGAGCTGGAACACTTCGGCATGCCCTTCGACCGCAACCCGGATGGCACCATCTACCAGCGTCCGTTCGGCGGCCACACCGCCAACCTGGGCGAAAAGCCGGTGCAGCGCGCCTGTGCTGCGGCTGACCGTACCGGTCACGCTCTGCTGCACACCCTGTACCAGCGCAACGTGCGCGCCAAGACCCACTTCTTCGTGGAGTGGATGGCGCTGGACGTGATCCGCAACGAAGAGGGCGATGTCCTCGGCGTGGTGGCGCTGGAAATGGAAACCGGCGAAATCATGATGCTGCACGCCAAGACCACCCTGTTCGCCACCGGCGGTGCAGGCCGTATCTGGGCGGCATCGACCAATGCCTTCATCAACACCGGCGACGGCATGGGCATGGCCGCACGTGCCGGCCTGCCGCTGCAGGACATGGAATTCTGGCAGTTCCACCCGACCGGCGTGGCCGGCGCGGGCGTGCTGATTACCGAAGGCGTGCGCGGCGAAGGCGGCATCCTGATCAACAGCAACGGCGAACGCTTCATGGAGCGCTATGCGCCGACCCTGAAGGACCTGGCCCCGCGTGACTTCGTCTCGCGTTCGATGGACCAGGAAATCAAGGAAGGCCGCGGCGTCGGTCCCCACAAGGATCACGTGCTGCTGGATCTGCGCCACATCGGTGCCGACACCATCAAGAAGCGCCTGCCCTCGATCCTGGAAATCGCCCACAAGTTCGCCAACGTCGACGCGACCAAGGAACCGATCCCCGTCGTGCCGACCATCCACTACCAGATGGGTGGCATCCCCACCAACATCCACGGCCAGGTGGTCGCGCCCAAGGGCGGTTCGATGAAGGAAGTGGTGCAGGGCATGTACGCCATCGGCGAATGCGCCTGCGTCTCGGTGCACGGCGCCAACCGCCTGGGTACCAACTCGCTGCTGGACCTGGTGGTCTTCGGCCGCGCAGCCGGCAACCACATCGTCGGCAGCCGCCTGCAGGACCAGAGCCACAAGCCGATCCCGGCCGGCGCCCTGGACCGCTCGCTGGAACGTATTGCGCACCTGGAAAGCAGCACCGGTTCCGAACGTGTGCAGGACGTGGCCAACGACATCCGCGCCACCATGCAGAAGTACTGCGGCGTGTTCCGTACCGATGCCCTGTTGAAGGAAGGCGTTCAAAAGATCATGGAACTGGACGAGCGTCGCAAGCACGTCTCCTTCAAGGACAAGTCCAAGGTCTTCAACACCGCCCGCGTGGAAGCGCTGGAACTGGACAACCTGATCGAAACCGCCAAGGCCACCATCACCTCGGCCGAAGCCCGCAAGGAATCGCGCGGCGCCCACGCGCAAAGCGACCACGAGCAGCGCGACGACGTGAACTGGCTCAAGCATACGCTGTGGTTCTCCGAGGGGAATCGTCTCGACTACAAGCCGGTCAACATGCAGCCGCTGACCGTCGAGACTTTCAAACCTAAAGCACGTACTTTCTAAGAGGTCGCAACATGACTCGCACCCTGAAATTCAAGATCTATCGTTACGATCCGGACAAGGACGACAAGCCGTACATGCAAGACCTGACGGTGGAACTGAAGCCCACCGACAAGATGCTGCTGGACGCCCTGCAACGCATCAAGTCCGACGTCGACGATTCGCTGGCGCTGCGCCGCTCCTGCCGTGAAGGCGTGTGCGGTTCCGATGCCATGAACATCAATGGCAAGAACGGCCTGGCCTGCATCACCAACCTGAACGAACTGACCGAACCCATCGTTCTGAAACCGCTGCCTGGCCTGCCGGTGATCCGCGACCTGATCGTGGACATGACCAACTTCTTCAAGCAATACGATTCGATCAAGCCCTACCTGATCAACGACAGCATTCCTCCCGAAAAGGAGCGTCTGCAGTCGCCCGAACAGCGTGAAGAACTCGACGGCGTCTACGAGTGCATCCTGTGCGCCTGCTGCTCGACCTCCTGCCCGTCGTTCTGGTGGAACCCGGACAAGTTTGTCGGCCCGGCTGGCCTGCTGCAAGCCTACCGCTTCATCGCCGACAGCCGCGACGAAGCCACCGGCGCGCGTCTGGACAACCTGGAAGACCCATATCGCCTGTTCCGTTGCCGTTCCATCATGAACTGCGTCGATGTCTGCCCCAAGGGTCTGAACCCCAACAAGGCCATCGGCAAGATCAAGGAACTGATGGTGCGCCGTTCGGTGTAAGCCGGATCGGCGTGTTGCCTGCCAGACCCGCCGTGCATGGCGGGCGGCAGCAAGGGGGAGCAGGGCTGCAAGCGGCTTCCCCGACCGGTTCCTTCAGTTTTGGCCCGGTTGAAGTGAATGGAAAGACAAGAAATGAGCGAGTTCATGACTGAACAGCGTCACCAGGATGATCCGGCCAAGCGGGCGCGACTGCGCTGGCGTGCGCGCCGCGGGCTGCTGGAGAACGATCTGATCCTCACCCGCTATCTCGACGCCAACGAGGCGCAGATGAGCGACGACGAGGTGGATGCCTTCTCGCGCCTGATGGACCTGACCGACAACGACCTGATGGACTTGCTGCTGGCCCGCAAGGAGCCCGAAGCGGCGGTTGACCTGCCCCAAGTGCATGCGTTGCTGAAGAAACTGCGTACTGCCTGACTGTTGCACGAATATTGCGCCTGGCCACAAGCCAGACCGATTTTGCCCGATCGCGGCCTGTTTTCACTGGCCACCCGGCGCATCTGAGCCACGATGACGCCCGGCCTGCGGTCGCGGCGTTTGATTAACGGTTTCACCATCCCAGCAAAAGGAAAAGCTATGTCCAATACCGATATCAAAGCTACCCTGTCGTTCTCCGACGGCTCTCCGTCCGTAGATTTTCCTATCTACAAGGGCAGCATCGGCCCTGATGTGATCGATATCCGCAAGCTCTACGGCGCTACCGGCAAGTTCACCTATGATCCGGGCTTCATGTCCACCGCTTCCTGCAACTCGTCCATCACCTACATCGATGGCGACAAGGGCGAACTGCTGTACCGCGGCTATCCGATCGAACAGCTGGCAGTGAACTGCGACTTCCTGGAATCCTGCTACCTGCTGCTGCACGGTGAACTGCCCAATACCACCCAGAAGGAAGAGTTCGTCAAGACCGTGACCCAGCACACCATGGTGCACGAGCAGATGAACTTCTTCTTCCGTGGCTTCCGCCGCGATGCGCACCCGATGGCCGTCCTGACCGGCTCGGTGGGCGCGCTGTCGGCCTTCTACCACGACTCGCTGGACATCTCCAACGCCAACCACCGCGAAGTCTCGGCCATCCGCATGATCGCCAAGCTGCCGACCCTGGTGGCGATGGCTTACAAGTACAGCATCGGCCAGCCCTTCGTGTACCCGCGCAATGACCTGTCCTACACGGCCAACTTCATGCGCATGATGTTCGCCAACCCGTGTGAAGAGTATCAGGTCAACGAAGTCCTGGTGCGCGCACTGGACCGCATCCTGATCCTGCACGCCGACCACGAGCAGAACGCTTCGACCTCGACCGTGCGTCTGGCCGGCTCCTCCGGTGCCAACCCGTTCGCCTGTATCGCCGCCGGTATCGCCTGCCTGTGGGGTCCTGCCCACGGCGGTGCCAACGAAGCCGCACTGAACATGCTGGAACAGATCGGCTCCGTGGAAAACATCCCCGAGTTCATCAAGCAGGTGAAGGACAAGAACTCCGGCGTGAAGCTGATGGGCTTCGGTCACCGCGTCTACAAGAACTACGATCCGCGTGCCAAGCTGATGCGCGAAACCTGCTACGAAGTCCTGAACGAACTGGGCCTGCACGACGACCCGCTGTTCAAGCTGGCCATGGAGCTGGAAAAGATCGCCCTGGAAGACGACTACTTCGTCTCCCGCAAGCTGTACCCGAACGTCGACTTCTACTCCGGCATCGTGCAGCGCGCCCTGGGTATCCCGACCTCGATGTTCACCTGCATCTTCGCCATGGCCCGTACCATCGGCTGGATCGCCCAGTGGAACGAAATGATCTCGGATCCGGAACAGAAGATCGGCCGTCCGCGTCAGCTGTTCGTCGGCTCGCCGCGTCGCGACGTTCCCCCGATCGACAAGCGCTGATCGCCGGATGTTGTCCGTCTGCCTTGTCGGCCGGACAACAAAGGCGGCTCCAGCGCTGCGCTTCCCGTCTCCCGGGAGTGATGGGGGAGGGAAGCGGGGCCCGCGCAGCAAGGCTTTGCGGGCCGGCGTTGGTGGGCGGAAACGCCTTTTGCTTCAGGTTTCAAATAAAAAAGCGAATCCCTTAGGATTCGCTTTTTTATTTGATATTAGGAGATATAATTCCGATGCGCTGACTGGATGACGTACAGAAGTTCAGGTAGACAAGGTCCTTCCCCCACAACTTGATGCAATCCGCTAACCGGTCAGGCCGTGTCGCGGAAGGTGTAGAAACCCGCTAATCTCGCGAAGCGCGAAGAAAGGTGAGCAAATGACAAAGCTCTACGAGCAATACAACATCAACTCCTACCTGTTCGGTGGGAATGCTCCGTACATCGAAGAACTGTACGAAGCCTACCTGAACAATCCCGGCTCCGTCCCCGACAACTGGCGTGCATACTTCGACGCCGTGCAACACGTTCCCGCTACTGACGGCTCCACCCGTCCTGACGTGGCCCACGCTCCGGTGATCGCTTCCTTCGCCGAACGTGCCAAGCAAGGCCCGATCCGCACCGTCATTGCTTCCGCCGACTCCGACATGGGCCGCAAGCGCGTCGCTGTTACCCAGCTGATCGCCGGCTACCGTGACCTCGGTTCCCGTTTCGCCAACCTGGACCCGCTGCAACGCCAGGAACGCCCCAACATCCCCGAACTCGATCCGTCCTTCTACGGCTTTACTGACGCCGACATGGACATCGTGTTCAACATCAACAACACCTACTTCGGCCCGGAAACCGCCTCCCTGCGCGACCTGCTGCAGATGCTGCGTGACACCTACACGCGCTCCATCGGTGCCGAGTTCACCTACATTTCCGACATGTCGGAAGTGCGCTGGCTGGAAGAGCGCCTGGAACCGACCCGTGCCGTGCCCAGCTTCTCCTCCGACAAGAAGAAGCACATCCTGGAGCGCCTGACCGCTGCTGAAGGCCTGGAGCGCTACCTCCACACCAAGTACGTCGGCCAGAAGCGCTTCTCGCTGGAAGGCGGCGAGTCCTTCATCGCTTCCCTGGATGAAACCATCCAGCGCGCCGGTGAAAAGGGCGTGCAGGAAATCGTGATCGGCATGGCCCACCGTGGCCGCCTGAACGTGCTGGTCAACATCCTGGGCAAGACCCCGCAGGAACTGTTCTCCGAATTCGAAGGCCGCCACGCTGACGACCTGCCGGCCGGTGACGTCAAGTACCACCAAGGTTTCTCCTCGGACGTGTCGACCCCTGGCGGCCCGGTCCACCTGTCGCTGGCCTTCAACCCGTCCCACCTGGAAATCGTCAATCCGGTGGTCGAGGGTTCGGTCAAAGCCCGTATGGATCGCCGCGGCGACAAGGATGGTTCGCAAGTGCTGCCGATCCTGGTGCACGGCGACGCCGCCTTCGCCGGCCAAGGCGTGGTGATGGAAACCCTGAACCTGGCACAGACCCGTGGCTACGGCACGGGCGGCACCGTTCACATCGTCATCAACAACCAGATCGGCTTCACCACTTCCGACCCGCGCGACTCCCGTTCGACCCTGTACTGCTCGGACGTGGTCAAGATGATCGAAGCCCCGGTGCTGCACGTCAACGGCGATGATCCGGAAGCCGTCGTGTTCGCCACCCAGATCGCTGTCGACTACCGCATGAAGTTCAAGAAGGACATCGTGGTCGACATCATCTGCTTCCGCAAGCTGGGCCACAACGAGCAAGATACCCCTGCTCTGACCCAGCCGCTGATGTACAAGAAGATCGCCCAGCACCCCGGCACCCGCAAGCTCTACGCCGACAAGCTGGTGACCCAGCAGACCATTCCCGCCGATGGCGGCGAAGAACTGGTCAAGGCTTACCGCGCCGCCATGGACGCCGGCAAGCACGCCATCGATCCGGTGCTGACCAACTTCAAGAGCAAGTATGCCGTCGACTGGCTGCCGTTCCTGAACCGCAAGTGGACCGACGCCGCCGAAACCGCCGTGCCGATGGCGGAACTGAAGCGCCTGGCCGCCAAGATCACCACCGTGCCGGAAGGCTTCAAGGTGCACTCGCTGGTCGAGAAGGTCTTGAACGATCGCGCTACCATGGGCCGTGGCGAAATGAACCTGGACTGGGGCATGGGTGAACACCTGGCCTACGCCAGCCTGGTCTCCTCCGGCTATGCCGTGCGCCTGACCGGCCAGGATGCCGGCCGTGGCACCTTCACCCACCGTCACGCCGTGCTGCACGACCAGAACCGCGAGCGTTGGGATGCCGGTACCTTCATCCCGCTGCAGAATGTGGCCGAGAACCAGTCCACCTTCACCGTGATCGACTCGGTGCTGTCCGAAGAGGCCGTGCTGGCCTTCGAATACGGCTACTCGACTGCTGAACCGAACACCCTGACCATCTGGGAAGCCCAGTTCGGCGACTTCGCCAACGGTGCCCAGGTCGTGATGGACCAGTTCATCAGCTCCGGCGAAGTGAAGTGGGGCCGTGCCTCGGGTCTGGTGCAGATGCTGCCCCACGGCTACGAAGGCCAGGGTCCGGAACACTCGTCGGCACGTATCGAGCGTTACCTCCAGCTGTGCGCCGACAACAACATGCAGGTCGTGCAGCCCACTACCGCTGCGCAGATCTTCCACCTGCTGCGTCGCCAGATGATCCGCCTGTTCCGCAAGCCGCTGATCATCATGACCCCGAAGTCGCTGCTGCGTAACAAGGATGCCGGCTCGCCCCTGTCCGACCTGGCCAAGGGTTCGTTCCAGACTGTGATTCCGGAAGTCGATGAAACCATCGACGCCAAGAAGGTCAAGCGCATCGTCGCCTGCTCGGGCAAGGTGTACTACGACCTGGTCAACGCCCGCAAGGAACGTGGCCAGACCGATACGGCCATCATCCGCGTCGAGCAGTTGTATCCGTTCCCGCACAAGGCGTTCGCCGCTGCCCTCAAGCAGTTCCCGAACTTCAACGAACTGGTGTGGGCACAGGACGAGCCGCAGAACCAGGGCGCATGGCTGCAGATCCAGCACAACATCTTCGAGAATCTCTCCGAAGGTCAGAAGCTGGCCTATGCAGGCCGCCCGGCCAGCGCCTCGCCGGCAGTCGGTTACTACGACAAGCACTACGCACAGCAAAAGGCACTGATCGAAACCGCCTTCGCCAAGCTCAAGGGCTTTGTGCTGACCAAGTAATCATCGATGCAAACGGGACGCGCTGCGAGGGCAGTGCGTCCCTGTTTCCATAAGAACGAAATCACCCGAAAATCGGAGAATCCTGAAAATGGCTCAAATCGAAGTAAAAGTCCCGCAGTTGTCGGAATCCGTCGCCGAAGCGACCCTGCTGCAATGGCACAAGAAGGTTGGCGAACCCGTCGCCCGCGATGAAAACCTGATCGACATCGAGACCGACAAGGTCGTGCTGGAACTGCCCTCGCCGGACGCCGGCGTGATCACCCAGATCATCAAGGCCGACGGCGCCACCGTCGTGGCCGGTGAAGTGATCGCCATCCTGGACACCGACGCTTCCGCACAAGTGGCCCCGACCGAAGTCAAGGCTGCCCCGGCACCGCAAGCGACCAACGAACCGACCCCGGTTGCCGCTCCCGAGCTGGCCTCCAAGGGCGACGTCGCCATGCCCGCCGCTGCCAAGCTGCTGGCCGACAACAACCTGTCGACCTCGCAAGTCACCGGCACCGGCAAGGATGGCCGCGTGACCAAGGGCGACGTGCTGGGTGCCCTGTCGGCTCCCGCCGCTGCACCTGCTGCCGCTGCCAAGCCGGCCCTGGCGCAAGTGGCCGCACCGGTCAAGGCTGGCCTGGAAAGCCGTCCGGAACAGCGCGTGCCGATGAGCCGCCTGCGTGCCCGCGTGGCCGAGCGTCTGGTGCAATCGCAATCGACCAACGCCATCCTGACCACCTTCAACGAAATCAACATGCAGCCGGTCATCGACCTGCGCAACAAGTACAAGGACAAGTTCGAGAAGGAACACGGCGTCAAGCTGGGCTTCATGTCCTTCTTCGTCAAGGCAGTCGTGCACGCCCTGAAGAAGTACCCGATCGTCAACGCGTCGGTCGATGGCAATGACATCGTCTACCACGGCTACTTCGACATCGGCGTGGCCGTCGGTTCGCCGCGCGGCCTGGTGGTGCCCATCCTGCGTGATGCGGACCAGATGTCCATCGCTGACATCGAGAAGAAGATCGGTGAATTCGGCCAGAAGGCCAAGGACGGCAAGCTGTCCATCGAAGAACTGTCGGGCGGTACCTTCACCGTCTCCAACGGCGGTACCTTCGGTTCCATGCTGTCGACCCCGATCATCAACCCGCCGCAATCGGCGATCCTGGGCATCCACGCCACCAAGGAACGCGCTGTGGTTGAAAACGGCCAGGTCGTGGTCCGTCCGATCAACTACTTCGCGCTGTCCTATGACCACCGCATCATCGACGGCCGCGAAGCCGTCCTGTCGCTGGTCGCGATCAAGGAAGCTCTGGAAGATCCCGCACGCCTGCTGCTGGATCTGTAAGCAACCGGCCATCACGGCGTGAGCGAGGCGCTGAACGGCCCCCAGGCATTCAGCGCCTTTTTGCATCCGCTTTGGACCAAGAGACCAAAGCGGACGCGCACAACGAATCAGGAATACACACATGAGCAAGAATTTTGACGTAGTCGTCATCGGTGGTGGCCCCGGCGGTTACATCGCCGCCATCCGCGCAGCGCAACTGGGCTTCAACACCGCCTGCATCGACGAATGGAAGAATGAAAAGGGCGGTCCCGCACCCGGCGGCACCTGCACCAACGTCGGTTGCATCCCGTCCAAGGCGCTGCTGCAATCCTCCGAACACTATGAGCACGCCAGCCACGGCTTCGCCGAGCACGGCATCGAAGTCAAGGGCCTGGGCCTGAACCTGGAAAAGATGCTGGGCCGCAAGAACACCGTGGTCAAGCAGAACAACGACGGCATCCTGTACCTGTTCAAGAAGAACAAGGTCGCCTTCTTCCACGGCCGTGGCTCCTTCGTCAAGGGCGATGCCAATGGCTACGAGATCAAGGTCGCCGGCGCTGCCGAAGAAACCATCACTGCCAAGCACGTGATCGTGGCAACCGGTTCGAACGCCCGTGCACTGCCGGGCGCCGAGTTCGACGAAAAGCTGATCCTCTCCAATACCGGCGCACTGTCCATTTCTGAAGTGCCGAAGAAGCTGGGCGTGATCGGTGCCGGCGTGATCGGCCTGGAAATGGGTTCGGTCTGGCGTCGCCTGGGCGCGGAAGTGACCGTGCTGGAAGCGCTGCCGACTTTCCTGGGTGCCGTCGATGAACAGATCGCCAAGGAAGCCCACAAGCTGCTGACCAAGCAGGGCCTGGCCGTGAACCTGGGTGTGAAGATCGGTACCATCAAGACCGGCAAGAACAGCGTCTCCGTGGAATACACCGATGCCAAGGGCGAAGCCCACACCGGCGAATTCGACAAGCTGATCATCTCGATCGGCCGTACCCCCAACACCATTGGCCTCAACGCCGAAGGCGTGGGCCTGAAGCTGGACGAGCGCGGCTTCATCGCCGTGGACGGTGACTGCAAGACCAACCTGCCCAACGTGTGGGCGGTGGGCGACGTAGTGCGCGGCCCGATGCTGGCCCACAAGGCCGAAGAAGAAGGCGTTGCCGTGGCCGAGCGTATTGCCGGCCAGCATGGTCACGTCAACTTCAACACCATTCCCTGGGTCATCTATACCTCGCCGGAAATCGCCTGGGTCGGCAAGACCGAGCAGCAGCTCAAGGCCGAAGGCGTGCAGTACAAGGCCGGTACCTTCCCGTTCCTGGCCAACGGCCGCGCCCGTGCGCTGGGCGATACCTCGGGCATGGTGAAGTTCCTGGCCGATGCCAAGACCGATGAGATCCTGGGCGTGCACATCGTCGGCCCGATGGCCTCCGAGCTGATCTCCGAAGCCGTCGTGGCGATGGAATTCCGTGCGTCGTCCGAAGACATCGCACGTATCTGCCACGCTCACCCGTCGCTGTCGGAAGCCACCAAGGAAGCGGCCCTGGCCGTGGACAAGCGCGCATTGAACTTCTGATGCGCGATCAGTGCGACAATACGGGTCGCCGACGCCTGGCCAGCCCCTGCGGCTGGTCGCGTCCGAGTTGCCCGCATAGTGCGCATTGAGATGCCAACCCAATGGGCGAGCCTGGCTCGCCCATTGTCGTTTTACAAGACCACACCATGGATGTCCGTCAATTCTACGAACAGTCGCTGTCCCAGCGCGGTTATCAACCTGATGAAGCGCAGCTGCGCGCCATCGAGCGCCTGCAGCGCGCCTATGAGGAATGGGTCGCCTACAAGGCCCAGCGCGCCTCCACCTTCAAGCGCCTGATCAGCCGGCCTGCGGTGCCGCGCGGTGTCTACATGTGGGGCGGGGTAGGGCGCGGCAAGTCCTTCCTGATGGACAGCTTTTATTCCGTGGTGCCGGTGGTGCGCAAGACGCGCCTGCACTTCCATGAATTCATGCGCGACGTGCATCGCCAGCTTGATGAATTGAAGGGGATTTCCGATCCCCTCGATGAAGTCGCCAAGCGCATCGCCAAGAAGTATCGGCTGATCTGTTTCGACGAATTCCACGTCTCCGACATCGCCGATGCGATGATCCTCTACAACCTGTTGAAGGGCCTGTTCGACCATGGCGTGTCGTTCGTGATGACCTCCAACTATGAGCCGAGCACGCTCTACCCGGATGGCCTGCATCGCGACCGCATGCTGCCCACCATTGCATTGCTCAAGGACAAGCTGGACGTCATGAATATCGACGCCGGCATCGACTACCGCAAGCGGGTACTGGAGCAGGTGAAGGTGTATCACACCCCGTTGAATGCCAAGACCGATGAAGAATTGCGCAGCGCCTTTGCTGCCGTCGCAGAAGCCGCCGACGAAGATCCGCGTGTACACATCGAAGCCCGCGAGATCCGCGCCCTGCGCCGTGCGGGCAGTGCGATCTGGTTCGACTTCGCCACGCTGTGCGGTGGCCCGCGCTCGCAGAACGATTACCTGGAGCTGGCCAGCCGCTTCCAGACCGTGATCCTGTCAGGCATTCCGCGCATGTCGGCGGCGATGTCCTCGGAGGCGCGCCGCTTCACCTGGCTGATCGACGTCTTCTATGATCACAAGGTCAAGCTGATCATGTCGGCCGCCGTGGAGCCGGACGAGCTTTACACCGTCGGTACGCTCTCCAACGAATTCCACCGCACCGTTTCACGTATCATTGAGATGCAGTCGAAGGAATACCTGGATGCGGATCGCCGCACGATTGCCGACAGCCTCTCCTGAACAACCATCTGATGAACAAGAAATCCATGCAAGGTCTTTTTGCCGATGCCAAAGGCGTTACCTCTTCCCTGTGCGGCCTGATGCTGACCCTGGTCGCTGGTGCCACCATGGCGCAAGGGCAGGCATCGACCCAGGCCGCTGCGGGCGTGCAACCGGCGCAGACCCAGGCGAGCCCGGTATCCCCGGCGGCGGCACCGGTAGCGACGATGAGCCGTGAACGCTTCGACGAACTGGAAGCGCGTCCGCCCATCGCGCAGCGTTACCCTGCGGGGTCCATCAAGTCGGACGAGCTGGCCCAGAAAGCGCTGGAGGAAGCGGCTGAGGATCGCCAGGCGGCCGAGCTGCGCTACATCCTCGACCAGCGTGCCTGCTATCCCAAGTTCCTGGTCTCGGACTGCCTGGAAGCCGCGCGTGACCGCAAACGTCTGACCGACAAGGGCATCAAGGCCGTGGAATACGAGGCCAAGGTCTTCCAGCGCCAGGCCGCAGTGGATGACCGTGATCGTTCGCTGGCCGAGCAGCGCGCCAAGGACGAGGAGGATTCCGCCCGTCGTCTGGCCGAGCAGAAGCAGAAGGAGGCCGATTCCGCCCGCAAGGTCAAGGAAAGCCGCGCCAAGAACAGCGAAGTGCAGCAGCGGATCGACCAGAACAAGGATGTACCCGCCGATTACCGCGTGCGTCAGCATGAGGCCGAGGTACAGCGCCAGAAGGCCGAGGAAGCCGCACGCGCACCGGCCCGTGCGGCCAACGCCGCTGAACGGCAGCGCCGCATCCAGCAAGCCGAGGAGCATCGCCTGGAAGTAGAGCGCAAGAAGGCCGAGAACGAGCGGGAACGTGCCGAGCGCAAGCAGAAGCAGCAACAGCAACTGGATCAGCAACAGCAACAGCAACAGCAGCAATCGCAGCAGCCCATCGCCAAGTAAGCAGGCAAGCCGCTTGGCGGCTGGACTTTTCTTCCGCCGTACACGTCGATTTGGCGTGTACCGGCGGGTGCATTACACTAGCAAGCACATCAGCAACCAGCCGCCATCATGACCAGTACGCATCGCGAAGACATCCAGCGCCGCATCATCGAACTCGAAGTCGAGCACCGTGATCTCGATAGCGTGATCGACATGCTCACCCGCGATGCCCGTTCCGAGGACCTGCAACTGCGCCGCCTCAAGAAGCGCAAACTGCAATTGAAGGACCACATCGCGCTGCTGAAGATGCAGCTGGTACCCGATATCCCCGCCTGAATCCCGTTGTCCGCCTGCCTGTGCAGGCGTCGCTCTCGAATTCTCAAGCGCGCTGGCACGGATCTTTCATGCCAGTCAGGGGCGCGCTGCCGACTCCGCGTAAAATAGCGCCTTGTTCCCAATGACGTGCAAGTTGCGCCGGTGTCACCGATGCCTGCGCCGCACGTGTTTTCCTACAGGTTTGCCGCAGTGACAGCTCCAGACGCCCCCGCCGACATGGCCGACAGCCGCGCCCGCACCGTTCCCGCCGAGACCGAGGGTACCAATCCCGACGCACCGGGCATCCATGATGCCGAGGTCGAGCGCCTCTTCGGTGCTGGTGGTCCCCTCGGTGGTGCCGTCGGCAGCTACCGTCCGCGTCATGCCCAGACCGAAATGGCCAAGGCCATCGCCGCGGCCATCACCAGCCAGGGTACGCTGATCGCCGAGGCCGGTACCGGTACCGGCAAGACCTTTGCCTACCTGGTACCTGCGCTGCTGTGGGGCGGCAAGACCATCGTCTCCACCGGCACCAAGACGCTGCAGGATCAGCTTTTCAATCGCGATATCCCGACCGTGCGCAAGGCCTTGCATGCACCGGTCTCGGTGGCACTACTCAAGGGGCGCAGCAACTACGTCTGCCATTTCCATCTGGAGCGCACACTGCAGAACGGTCGCCTGACCGCACGCGAGGATGTCGGTTACCTGCGCGAGATCTCGCGCTTCGTCAAATCCACCTCGTCCGGCGACAAGGCCGAGCTGACCAAGGTGCCCGAGACGGCCTCGGTATGGAATTTGGTGACCTCCACCCGCGATACCTGCTTTGGCGCCGAATGCCAGTACTACCAGGACTGCTTCGTGATGAAGGCGCGCAAGGAAGCGCAGCAGGCCGACGTGGTAGTGGTCAACCATCACCTGTTCTTTGCCGATGTGGCGCTCAAGGACACCGGCATCGCCGAACTGCTGCCCTCGGCCAACACCGTCATCTTCGACGAGGCGCATCAGTTGCCCGATACCGCCACGCTGTTCTTCGGCGAAACCATTTCCACCTCGCAGATTCTGGAACTGTGCCGCGACGTGTTGGCCGAAGGCCTGTCGCACGCCCGCGACGGCGCCGACTGGGCGCGCCTGGTGGCGCCGGTGGAGCGGGCGGCGCGGGATCTGCGGCTGGCCTTCCCGGAAGAATCCGTAAGGCTGGCGCTGAACCAGATCGCTCCCTCCAGCGCCTTCTTCCCCGCGCTCGATACCCTGAAAGACTGCATGGACGACATGATCGCCGTGCTGGAAAAACAGGCCGAGCGTGCCGAGACCATCGAGCAATGCCGTGACCGCGCCAATGAATTGCTGCGCCAGCTGGAGAACTGGGGGACGCCCGACGAGCTGGCCAAGATCCAGGCCGAAGCCGCCGCCAAGGCAGCGGCCAAGCCCGCCCACAACAAGCGGGAGGCAGCGGGCGAGGAGCAGGAAGAGCCGCCGGCCCAGAAACCCTTCTACGTGCTGTGGGTGGAAGCCTTCCAGTCCTCGCTGCAGCTGCACCGCACGCCGCTGTCGATCGCGCCCATCTTCAACAAGCAGCGCGAGGGTACGCCACGCTCATGGATATTCACTTCCGCGACGCTGGCAGTGAAGAAAGATTTCAATCACTATGCCGCCCAGATGGGCTTGTGGAATGCGCCAGCGCAATCCTGGCCCAGTCCCTTCAATTATGGCGAGCAGGGCCTTCTGTACGTGCCGCAGAACCTGCCGCAGCCCAATTCCTTTGAGTACACGGATGCGGTGATCGATGCCGCGCTGCCCACCATCGAGGCCGCCGGTGGTCGCTGCTTCTTCCTGTGCACCACCCTGCGCGCGGTCAATCGCGCCGCCGAGCGCCTGCGTACCGAGTTCGCTGCGCGTGGTCACGACTTCCCGCTGTTCGTGCAGGGCGAGGCCGGTCGCACGGAGTTGCTCGACCGTTTCCGTGCGGCGGGCAATGGCGTGCTGATCGGCAGCCAGAGCTTCTGGGAAGGCGTGGACGTGCGCGGAGATGCGCTCTCGCTGGTGATCATCGACAAGCTGCCGTTCTCGCCGCCGGATGATCCGGTGCTGGCTGCACGCATCAGCGAGATGGAAAAGCAGGGTTTGAACGGTTTCGTGCACCATCAACTGCCGGCCGCCATCATCAACCTCAAGCAGGGCGCTGGCCGCCTGATCCGTGATGAGGGCGATCGTGGCGTGCTGATGATCTGCGACCCGCGCATCATTACCAAGAATTATGGTCGTCGCATCTGGCAGAGCCTGCCCCCCTTCAAGCGCACGCGCGAACTGGAGGTGGTGCAGGCCTTCTTCCGCGAAGAGGATGCGCGCCGGGCGGCTGCGGCTGGCGGCGAGGACGCTGCGGTGGAGGCTTGACATGGCGGACCACACCTCGCTGGTGCCGGTGCGCGCCTCCGAACTGGCTCTGGGCCGTCCTGCGCCCTGGCCGATCTACAACGAAGCCGGCAAGCTGCTGCTGGCACGGGGCACCCTGATCGATACGCCGGACCAACTGGCCGGCCTGATCGAGAATGGCCTGTATCGCAATGCCAACTGGATTGCCGAGCCGGATACGGAATCGGTTCGGCTGCCGCAGGCACGTGACGTGCTGCGCAAGAAGCAGGGCGGCAAGAAGCCTCTGAAGCCCTCGGCGGCGGTGCGCGGCCAGGAAAGCGTGATTACCCTGGACGAAGTGCGCTGGCAGATCGGAGATACGCTCTGGCTGCAGTTTGCCGATGATGTCGGCCAGCGCCATGCGGTCTCGCTGGTGGGTTGCCTGCCCAACCGCAGCATCCTGGTCACTGCACCGCAAAAGGAGGGCAAGCAGATCTTCCTGCGCGAGGGGCAGGCCTTTGTCGTGCGCGCTCTGACCGGTCGCCGTGCCTATGCCTTTGCGGCGCAACTGCTGAAATATCAGCACACACCGTTCGTCTACCTGCATCTTTCCCTGCCCAGGGAAGTCCGTTCCACTGTGATCCGTCAGGCTACCCGCGTGCCCGTTGGCGCGGAAGGCTACCTGGCGGTGGATGGCAGTCAGCCGCTGGCGGCCAGCGTGATCGACCTGAGCCTGGCCGGCGCCTCGCTGGTGGCGACCTCGCTCTCCGGCAAGGTGGCGGCAAAGAAGGGCGTGACGGGCAAGCTGCGCTTCGTGGCTTCGGTGGCGGACCAGCAATTGCCGCTGGAGCTTCCGGTGGTGTTGCGGGCGGTAGAATCGCTGGGCGAGGCCGATTTCCATCAGTACGGGGTGGAATTTGCGCAACTGACGGTGCGCGACAAGCTGGTGCTGTCGGCCTATGTCTATCAGGAACTGACCATGCAGGAATAGAGGGTGCGCGGGGGATGAGAATGTCGGCAAGAGGGACTGCCCAAGGCTCGGCTTCGGTTAAAATTCAGCCCATGAAAATCCTCATCAGCAACGACGACGGCTACCTTGCGCCCGGCATCAATGCCCTGGCCGAGGCGCTTGCACCGATCGCCGATATCACCGTGGTGGCGCCCGACAGCAATCGCTCGGGCAGCTCCAACTCCCTGACGCTGGATCGTCCACTGTGGGTGGAGCAGGCCCCCAACGGCTTCTACTACCTCAACGGCACGCCTTCGGACTGCGTCCACGTGGCCCTCACCGGACTGTTGAAGGAGCGTCCCGACCTGATCGTCTCCGGCATCAACCAGGGGCAGAACATGGGCGACGATACGCTCTATTCCGGTACGGTGGCGGCGGCGACCGAGGGCTTCCTGTTCGGCATCCCCTCCATTGCGTTTTCGCAACTGCACAAGGGCTGGGGCGAACTGGCGTCGGCCGCGCGCATCGCTCGCGAGATCGTGGAGCGCCGCTTCGACAGCCTGCCCAAGCCTTACCTGCTCAACGTCAACATTCCCAACCTGCCGTACGCGCAGATCAAGGGCAGCGTGGCCACGCGCCTGGGCAAGCGCCACATGTCCGAGCCAGTCCACAAGCTGACCGATCCGCACGGCCGTGACCTGTACTGGATCGGACCGGCGGGGGCGGCCAAGGATGGCGGCGAGGGCACGGATTTCCATGCCACTGCCAACGGCTATGTGTCCATCACGCCGCTGCAGATCGATCTCACCCATACTGCACAACTGGACAACCTCAAGAAAGCGCTTGCATGAACGACAAGCCCAGCCGCTTTCCGCTGAGCCTGTCCTCGGTGGTCGACAAGAAGAAGACCGCCAGTGCCGGCCGGGACGCGGCTGGCCGTACCCCGGCCACCACGCAGACGGCGGCCAAGAATGCCGCCCAGTCTTTGCAGCGTGCCGCCTTGAAGCCGGTGCAGCAGGGCCTGGCCCAGGCGCTGCGCCCGCCGCCGGCACCGCCGCGCGCGCCGGTGGCGCCGGCCCAGCCATTGCTGAGTGCGGCCCCGGCGCCGCGCACCGCGGTCCGGAACGTGATGACAGTGACCCAGACCAATGCCTCGCACCACGCTTCTCCGCTGGCCTCCGAGGCGGTGCGCAAGGCCATGGTCGCGCGCGTGGCCAAGCAGGGAGTGGCCGATGCCAAGGTGCTGGCGGCGCTGGAGGCGGTGCCGCGCCACATGTTCGTGGAGCCCGGTCTGGCCAGCCAGGCGTATATCGATGCGTCTTTGCCCATCGGCCATCATCAGACCATTTCGCAGCCCTACATCGTGGCGCGCATGATCGAGTTGATGCGCCAGAACCGCCATGGCGGACGTCTGGATCGGGTGCTGGAGATCGGTACCGGCTGCGGCTACCAGGCCGCCGTGCTCTCGCGCGTGGCGGGCGAGGTGTATTCCATCGAGCGCATCAAGCCGCTGCATGAACTGGCCAAGACCAATCTGCGTCCCTTGCGCGTGGCAAACCTCCGCTTGCATTACGGAGATGGTATGCTTGGCCTGCCGCAGGTTGCGCCTTTCGATGGCATCATCCTCGCGGCGGCCGGACTGGAAGTGCCGCAGGCCCTGCTGGAACAGCTGGCCATTGGCGGTCGGCTGGTGGCACCCGTGGGCGAACGCCAGCAGGTGCTGGAACTGATTGAACGTGTCGGCCAGCGCGACTGGCGCCGTACTACCCTGGAGCAGTGCCATTTCGTGCCGTTGCGCCCGGGAACGGTGTGATCTCGTGAGTGTCGGCGAACGCAGAACGCAGAACGCAGAACGCAATGCGCAGTACCGGCGGAGATCAGGTCCGCCACGTATCATCGAACAGGGAACGGGCGGCAACAAGCACAAGCATCCAAGCCGCGGGTCGATGAAGAGAGCGGATGGGCAGGCGAGGGGGCCGCATTTCCCTGGTGAACTTCTGGCGCTGGCTGCTTGTCAACTAGCGTCGTACAAAATCTAACGTAAGAGCATGAAGAAAATTCGTTTGGCTGTATTGGGCAGTGTCGTCAGTCTGCTGGCCGCCTGCGGCTCGACACCGAATCAGCAGCCGGCACCGGTGGTCGATCGCACCAGCAGCACCGCCAGGCCGGCTGACGCCGTGAGCGCTCCGGCCGTGCCGGTTCCGTCTGGACGTGGCTACTACACGGTCAAGAAGGGCGATACGCTCTATCGCATCGCTTTGGACGTCGGGCAGAACTGGCGCGACATCGTCGCCTGGAATAACCTGACCAATCCGAACGACATCAAGGTCGATCAGGTGTTGCGCGTGGCGCCGCCGGATCGCACCGGGCCGGTCCAGACCGCTGCGGTTGCTGCCGCACCGGGGGCGGGCTTGGACGTCAAGCCGCTGGGGGCGCCTGGCACTGCCGCGCCGGCAGCTGCGCCGATGGCCCCGGGCGGCAACAAGACCGGTCCGCGGGGTGACAAGCGCGCCTATTCGGAGAGTGCCCTGGCCGAACTGGAGAAGCCCGATGCGGCACCGGCCACAGCCGCCCCGGCGACCGCAGCCAAGCCGGAAGCGCCGCATGCGGCCGAAAAGCCGGCCGCGGCCAGCCAGCCTGCGACTGTGGATGATGAAGGTGTCTCCTGGATGTGGCCAGCCGAAGGCAAGGTGGTCGGCACCTTCGAGGGTGGCAAGAAGGGCGTGGACATCGCCGGCAAGGATGGTCAGGCTGTGCTGGCGGCTGCCGGGGGCAAGGTCATGTATGCCGGCAGCGGCATTCGCGGCTATGGCAACCTGGTGATCATCAAGCACACCAACAACCTGCTGTCGGCGTACGCGCACAACAAGACCATTCTGGTCAAGGAGGGCCAGTCCGTGACCAAGGGCCAGAAGATCGCTGAAATGGGCAAATCCGACAGCGACAGCGTGAAACTGCATTTTGAGATCCGCCAACAGGGCAAACCTGTTGATCCTTCCAAATACTTACCGCCACGCTAGCGTATGACAAGCAATCGCCGCGATCACTTGCCAGACCAGGATCCTCATGAAGAGGGCATGGACGATCCCATCGAGGAGATCGAAGAGCCGGAAGTGATCGACGGCGATGCTGCTGACCAGCCTCGGGAACCGGCCCCCGCCGAGGGCGTGGACGAGCTCAAGAAGGTGCTCGCCGCCGAGCTCTCCACCGACACCACCCAGCATTACCTCAACAAGATCGGCGCCAAGCCCCTGCTGACGGCGGCTGAGGAGCTGCACTTCGCCACCCGGGCCAAGGCCGGTGAATTCCTGGCCCGCCAGAAAATGATCGAGCACAACCTGCGGCTGGTGGTGTCGATCGCCAAGCACTACATCAATCGGGGCGTGGCACTGCTTGACCTGATTGAAGAAGGCAATCTTGGTCTCATGCGCGCCATCGACAAGTTCGAGCCCGAGCGCGGTTTCCGCTTCTCCACCTATGCCACCTGGTGGATACGCCAGAGCATCGAGCGCGCCATCATGAATCAGGCCCGTACCGTGCGGCTTCCGGTGCACATGGTGCGCGAGCTGAACCAGATCCTGCGCGCAAAATATCATCTGGAAGCGCAACAACGTGACGGAAGAGACGCCAGTGCGGAAGACATCGCGCACCTGGTCGACCGTCCGGTGGAAGAGGTACAGGATGTGCTGGCGCTGTCCGAGCATGCCGCCTCGCTGGATACCCCGCTGGACAACGACCCGCAGGCCAGTCTCATGGACCTGTTGCCCAGCGCCGTGGAAGAACATCCCGACACCCGCGCCGAGAGCCAGGAAATGGCCTTGCTGATCCGCGAATGGCTGAAAAGTTTGTCGGAAAAGCAACGTGTCGTGGTAGCCCGGCGTTTCGGGCTGGACAACGACGATCCTTCCACGCTGGAGCAACTTGCCGGCGAAATGGGCATCACGCGTGAGCGTGTGCGCCAGGTACAGCAGGAGGCTCTGGTCAAGCTCAAGCGCCTGCTGACTTCGCGTGGTGTCAGTCGCGACGCGCTGTTCTAGGCCGCATTCCTTCGTTGCAGTGGATTTCTGTGCGCCGGCATTGTCCGGATGCGCTTCCTGCTTCCCTCCCGCTCCCGGATCGCGGACAATACCGCTTTTGTTTTCGGCAGCGGGCTTCGGTCCTACCCTGTGGTTTCCCTCATGCAACAAGACATCATCATTGAAATCAAGTCGCTCGACATGGACGGGCGCGGCGTTGGTCACCTCGAGAACGAGGATGGCACGCAAGGCAAGGTCATTTTCGTCGAAGGCGCGCTGCCGGGCGAACGGGTCAGTTTCGAATCCTATCGCAAGAAAGCCAAGTGGGAAGCGGGCGTGATGACCACGCTGCACCGCGAGTCTTCGCTGCGCGTGAAACCCAGATGTGACTATTTCGGCACCTGCGGCGGCTGCGCCATGCAGCATCTGGAGCCGTCGGCCCAGGTCGCCATGAAGCAGCGCGTGCTGGAAGACAACCTCTGGCACCTTGGCAAGACCAAGGCCGAGGTGATGTTGCGCCCCATCTACGGGCCGACCTGGGGGTATCGCTATCGCGCCCGCATTTCGGTGCGCCACGTGGCCAAGAAGGGCGGGGTGCTGGTGGGCTTCCATGAGAAACGCTCGTCCTTCATCGCCGATATGAAGACTTGCGAAATCCTGCCGCCCAATGTCTCAGCCATGCTGGTGCCGCTGCGTGAACTGGTGGCAGGACTGTCTATTCGTGACCGTATGCCGCAGATCGAGCTGGCCGTCGGTGAGGGCGATGAAGGCAACAAGGTCACCGTCCTGGTGTTGCGCATCATGGAGGCGTTGAGCCCGGCCGATGAAACCCTGCTCAAGCGCTTCGCCGACGAGCACAAGATCGAGTGGTGGCTGCAGACCAAGGGGCCTGATACGGCAGCGCCTTACTATCCGGCCGAGTCGCGCCTGCAATATACCTTGCCTGAATTCGGCATCCGCATGCCCTTCAAGCCCACCGACTTCACCCAGGTCAACCATCAGATCAACCGCGTACTGGTGGCGCGCGCCCTGCGCCTGCTGGATGTGCAGCCGCAAGACCGGGTAGCGGACCTGTTCTGCGGTCTGGGCAACTTCACCCTGCCCATCGCCACCCTGGCGCGCGAAGTGGTCGGCATCGAAGGCAGCACCGCGCTGACCGAGCGCGCGTTGGACAATGCCAAGGTCAATGGCGTGGATGCCAAAACCAGCTTCTACTGCCGCAACCTGTTTGAAGCCAAGCCCGAGGACTTCGTGGCGCTGGGCAAGTTCGATCGCATGCTGATCGACCCCCCGCGCGAAGGCGCCATGGAAGTCTGCAAGGCGCTGGTGGAATTGCCGCCCGAACAGCAGCATCTGAAGCCCAAGCGCATCGTCTATGTCTCCTGCAACCCGGCAACACTGGCACGTGACGCCGGCATGCTGGTACATCTGGGTGGCTATGCTCTCAAGTACGCGGGCGTGGTCAACATGTTCCCGCATACGGCGCATGTGGAATCCATTGCCGTGTTCGACTTGCCAGCGTAAGCGCCCCGCTGTAGACGAAAAAAATGCCGGCTTTCGCCGGCATTTTATTGCTGATGAAGCAATGTTTGAGCTATCAGTCGCGGTTGCCGCCCAGGATGCCCAGGATGGACAGCAGGTTGGCAAAGACGTTGTAGACATCCAGGTAGATAGCCAGCGTTGCCGAGATGTAGTTGGTTTCGCCGCCGTTGACGACCTGTTGCACGTCAAACAGGATGTAGGCCGAGAAGATGGCGATGGCGACCACTGAAATGGTCAGTTGCAGCGCCGGCAGATGCAGGAAGATGTTGGCCAGCGAAGCTACCAGGATCACCAGCACGCCTGCGAAGAGCCACTTGCCCATGCCCGAGAAGTCGCGCTTGGAAACGGTGGCGATGGTGGCCATGCCGCAGAAGATGATGGCGGTGCCGCCAAAGGCCGTCATGATCAGGCCGGCGCCGTTGGAGAAGCCCAGCGTGTATTCGATCAGGCGCGACAGCATCAGGCCCATGAAGAAGGTGAAGCCCAGCAGGAAAGCCACACCCCAGCCGGAATTCTTGGTCTTCTCGATGGCGAAGAAGAAGCCGAAGGCGATCGCCAGGAACAGCACGAAGCCGATCATCGGGCTGGCGGCAAAGAGGTTCAAGTGCATCTGCACTCCCAGCCATGCGCCCAGCACGGTCGGGATCATCGACAGCGCCAGCAGCCAGTAGGTGTTGCGCAGTACGCGGTTGCGGGCGGCCAGGCTCGTGGTCGAGTGGCCGAAGGTCGTGTCCAGTTGGTTCATATGTCCTCCAAAGCGTTGAATGCGAGCCAGAGAATAGCACGCCGGCTCACTGCTAAGACAAGTCTTCCCTCGCTATGGTTCGAGATGCGGGCACTTTATATGAACCCGGTTCCTGCGCGTGGTCGCCTGCGGTGGTGCATCATTGCCCGCAGGCAGCGTCAAAGGAGGTGAATTGACATGATATTTGATGGTTTCATGCTAAAATACAAGGTTCATTGAATTATCAATTCTTGGCTTTAAGCCATTATTTTTATTGGAGTTTTTCTCATGGCAATTGAACGCACCCTGTCGATTATCAAGCCCGACGCCGTCGCCAAGAACGTGATCGGCCAGATCTACACCCGTTTCGAAAACGCTGGCCTGAAGGTCATCGCTGCCCGCATGGCGCAACTGTCGCGCGCTGAAGCAGAAGGCTTCTACGCCGTGCACCGCGAGCGCCCCTTCTTCAAGGATCTGGTGGACTTCATGGTCTCCGGCCCGGTGATGATCCAGGTGCTGGAAGGCGAAGGCGCCATCCTGAAGAACCGCGACCTGATGGGCGCGACCGATCCGAAGAAGGCTGAAAAGGGCACCATCCGCGCCGACTTCGCCGACTCCATCGATGCCAACGCCGTGCACGGTTCGGACGCTGAAGAAACCGCCAAGGTCGAAATCAGCTACTTCTTCCCGGCACTGAACGTTTATTCGCGTTAATCTGTTCCTGTTTTTCATCGGTCTTCCGGGCTGGGGCAAAAACCGGCGTCGCAATCCCTGCAACGTCTTTCTGTCCTGGTCCCGACCGCAAGCATCATGACTACAGCTCTCACCAATCTGCTGGATATGGATCCCGCGCAACTCGTCGCCTACTGCGGCGAGTTGGGTGAGAAGCCGTTTCGTGCAAAGCAGTTGCAGCGTTGGATACACCAGTTCGGCGTGTCTGATTTCGATCAGATGACCGATCTGGCCAAATCGCTGCGCGACAAGCTCAAGACCCGCGCCGAAGTCCGTGCGCCGGCCATCATCAGCGACCATACCTCCACCGACGGCACACGCAAGTGGCTGGTCGACGTGGGCCAGGGCAATGCGGTGGAAACCGTGTTCATTCCTGAAGAAAACCGCGGCACGCTGTGCGTATCGACGCAGGCGGGCTGTGCCGTGAATTGCCGCTTCTGCTCCACCGGCAAGCAGGGCTTCAATCGCAATCTCACCGTGGCCGAAATCATCGGCCAGTTGTGGATGGCGGAATTCGAATTGCGCAAGACCAAGGGCATCGAAGGTGGCCCCAAGGGCGAGCGCCAGATCACCAATGTGGTGATGATGGGCATGGGCGAGCCGCTGCTCAACTTCGAGCCGACCGTCACCGCCTTGCGCCTGATGCTGGACGACAATGCCTATGGCCTGTCGCGCCGCCGCGTCACGCTGTCCACCAGCGGCGTGGTGCCGATGATCGACAAGCTGTCGCAAGAATGTCCGGTGGCGCTGGCCGTCTCGCTGCACGCGTCCAACGATGCGCTGCGCGACTCGCTCATTCCGCTGAACCGCAAGCACCCGCTGCGCGAGCTGATGCTGGCCTGCAAGCGCTATCTGGAATTCGCGCCGCGCGACTTCATCACCTTCGAGTACTGCATGCTCGATGGCGTCAACGACACCGACACCCATGCCCGCGAACTGGTCGCGTTGGTGAAGGAAGGCGAGACCGCCATCCCCTGCAAGTTCAACCTGATTCCCTTCAACCCTTTCCCCGAGTCGGGCTTGAAGCGCTCGCACAATCCGCGCATCAAGGCGTTTGCGCAGATCCTCATGGATGCGGGCATCGTGACCACCATCCGCAAGACCCGTGGCGATGACATCGATGCCGCCTGCGGTCAACTGGCCGGCGAGGTCAAGGATCGTACCCGGGTGCAGGAACGCATGCAGAAAATGGCCGAATACCAGGCCAAGTTCGGCCGCGACTTCGGTCGCATCGTGGAGATCTCCGGGTGACGGCAGGGCGGTCCCATGTCCTTGCTGGTCCTGCGGTACCAGCCTTCGCCGCCACGGCGGGGGCACAGCTGCCGCTTTTTACAGAATGGGTGACGGGGGCGTCGATGTTGCGCTGTGGCGCAGCCATCGCACGTCCCTTTCGCGTTGTTGCTGAAGTCAATGCCAGTCTTGCCGAGGTCGGGCGGGCTGTGCTGAAGTTGTCGAATTTCCCCGGAGGGACGCGGCGCACGCCGCGCAGGGACGCTCCAGAAGAATCCGGCCAGGTCCGGCTAAAAAAAGCTTTTCCATGTGGAGCATTTGATGAGTGATCAACAAATGAACGAAATGTCGTCGCAGCAACCGCAAGATCCCGGTCAACCGTCCCAGGCCCAGGTCTTGCCGGGCGCTACGCTGGCGGCGGCGCGGCAGAAAAAGGGGTGGTCCGTCGAGCAGGTGGCCAGCCTGGTCAAGCTGGCGCCACGCCAGATTCAGGCCATCGAGGCCGACAACTATGCGGCCCTGCCCGGCCTCGCGGTGGCGCGCGGTTTCGTGCGCAGTTATGCCAAGGTGCTGGGGCTGGATAGCCATGCCCTGGCGGCGGCCATGCCGCAGGAGTCGGCGGTGCAGCAGCGCGATCACATCGTGCCTCAGCATTCACTGTCGACACCCTTCTCGGAAGGTCCGTTGCCGGCCATGATGATGAGTACGCGCGGCAACAGTTCAGCCTTGCCCATCATCGCCGGTGTCGTGGTGGTGGCGCTGCTGGCAGGCGCTGCAGCCGTGCGCTGGACCGAGCTGGGGACCAGGCTGCCTCAGCTGGCCTTCCTCAAGTCGCATCACGAGGATGCCGCTGCAGCCCCGGAAACCGTGCAGGAAGCGCAGAACGCGCAGAGTGCGGAGACCGCCTCCAGCGAGCTGCCGGTCAATGCGCGCGTTGAGACCATCTCGCCCGCGCCTGCCGAGGAGTCGGCCAAGCAGTCTGTGCCGGCCACACAATCGCCGGCCCCGACGGCCCAGACCCCCGCATCGACCAAGCCGGAGCCGGTGCAGCCGTCCACACTTGCGGCCAGCGAGCCGGCTTCCATGCCTGCCCCGGCGGCATCGGCAGCGACGGCAAACGCGCCGGCACAGATGGCCTCGACCACCGTGCCCGGCGGGCTGAACATCGTCAACAGCAAGGATTTGCTGCGCCTGACCTTCCGCGAGGATTCCTGGGTGGAAATCCGCCGCGCTGACAAGAGCACCGTGATTTCACGTCTGCTCAAGGCCGGCACCACCGAGACCTTCGACGTCTCCGATGCGACCACGCTCATCATCGGCAACGCCGCCGGTGTCGACGCGACGCTGCGCGGCCAGCCGCTGGACCTGAAAACCCCGGGCGACAGCAATGTTGCACGCCTGAACCTGAACTGAACCGACTGACTGACATGTCTTCCTTCCCGATCGCCTCCGGGCCGCTGGCCCGCCGCAACAGCCGCCGCGTGGTCATCAGCCACGGGACGCGCGAGATCATCGTGGGTGGCGGTGCGCCGGTGATGGTGCAATCCATGACCAACACCGACACGGCCGACGCCATCGGGACAGCCATCCAGATCAAGGAGTTGGCCCGCGCGGGCTCCGAGATCGTGCGCCTGACCGTCAATACGCCCGAGGCCGCAGCAGCCGTGCCGGCCATTCGCGAGCAGCTCGACCGCATGGGCGTGGACGTGCCGCTGGTGGGTGATTTCCACTACAACGGCCACACTCTGTTGACCGACTATCCGGAGTGCGCCCAGGCGCTTTCCAAGTATCGGATCAACCCCGGCAACGTCGGCAAGGGCGCCAAGCGCGATACCCAGTTCGCCCAGATGATCGAAGTGGCCTGCAAGTACGACAAGCCGGTGCGCATCGGGGTCAACTGGGGCAGCCTGGACCAGGCCCTGCTGGCGCGCATCATGGACGAGAACGCCGGCCGCGCCGAACCCTGGTCGGCGCAGGCGGTGATGTATGAAGCCTTGGTTACCTCCGCCATCGAGAACGCCCAGCGCGCCGAGGAACTTGGCATGTCGGGTGACAAGATCATCCTGTCCTGCAAGGTCTCCGGTGTGCAGGACCTCATTGCGGTCTACCGCGAACTGGCGCGTCGCTGCGACTATCCGCTGCACCTGGGCCTGACCGAGGCCGGTATGGGCAGCAAGGGCATCGTCGCCTCCACGGCGGCGCTGTCGGTGCTGCTGCAGGAAGGCATCGGCGACACCATCCGCATCTCACTGACTCCCGAGCCGGGTGGCGACCGTACCAAGGAAGTGGTGGTCGGCCAGGAAATCCTGCAAACCATGGGTCTGCGCAAGTTCACCCCGATGGTGATCGCCTGCCCGGGTTGCGGCCGCACCACCTCGACCGTGTTCCAGGACCTGGCCGACAAGATCCAGACCTTCCTGCGCGAGCAGATGCCGGTGTGGAAGGGCAAGTATCCCGGCGTGGAAGCCATGAACGTGGCAGTCATGGGCTGCATCGTCAATGGCCCCGGGGAGTCCAAGCACGCCAACATCGGCATCAGCCTGCCCGGCACCGGCGAGTCGCCGGCGGCCCCGGTGTTCATCGATGGCGAAAAGAAGATGACCCTGCGCGGCGAACGCATCGCCGAGGAATTCCAGAGCGTGGTGCTGGAATACGTCGAATCGCATTACGGTCAGGGTAGTCATGCCTGATCATCGCGTGGCCGGCCACCCTAGGGTGTTCCAGGCCATGCAGTACACTTGCGCTGGCCCGTCGCACGAAAGATGCGACATATTCCAGCTTCCAAAAATGAAGTAAAAAGCAAAATTCCGGATTTCGGTATGTCAGAACAAAAGAAAGTCGAAAAAATCGTTGGCGTCAAAGGCATGAATGACATCCTGCCGGCCGACGCCCCGTTGTGGGAACTGTTCGAGAACACCGTGCAATCGGTGCTCAAGAGCTATGGTTTCCAGCAGATCCGCACGCCCATCGTCGAGCCGACCGCACTGTTCGCGCGCGGCCTGGGCGAGGTGACTGACATCGTCGAGAAGGAGATGTATTCCTTCACCGATTCCATGAACGGCGACAACCTGACCCTGCGCCCGGAAAACACTGCCGGCGTGGTGCGTGCCGCCCTTGAACACAATCTGACCTACGACGGCCCCAAGCGCCTCTGGTACGTCGGCCCGATGTTCCGTCACGAGCGTCCGCAGCGTGGTCGTTATCGCCAGTTCCACCAGGTGGGGGCCGAGGCCGTGGGCTTCAGCGGTCCGGATATCGATGCCGAGCTGATCATGATGTGCCAGCGCCTCTGGGATGACCTGGGCCTGTCCGACATCCGCCTGGAGCTCAACTCCATCGGCAATGCCGAGGAGCGCAACAAGCACCGCGCCGACCTGATCGCCTACTTTGAACAGCACAAGGAGTTGCTGGACACCGACGCCCAGCGTCGCCTGCACGCCAACCCGCTGCGCATCCTGGATACGAAGAATCCGGCCATGCAGGAGATGGTGAATGCCGCGCCCAAGCTGCTGGATTACCTGGGTGAAGAATCGCGCGCGCACTTCGAGGGCGTACAGAAGATCCTGCGCCACAACAACATTCCCTTCACCATCAATCCGCGCCTGGTGCGCGGCATGGACTACTACAACCGTACCGTGTTCGAGTGGGTCACCGACCAGCTGGGCTCGCAGGGCACCGTCTGTGGCGGTGGCCGCTACGACCCGCTGATCGAAATGTTCGGCGGCAAGCCGACTCCGGCCTGCGGCTTCGCCATGGGCGTGGAACGCTTGCTGGAGCTGATGAAGGCCAATGGCGAACAGTACGCACCGAATCAGTGCGACGTCTATCTGGTCCATCAAGGCGAGGATGCACAATTGCAATCTTTTGTCCTGGCTGAACGTTTGCGGACTGCCGGGCTCGATGTTGTGCTACATTGCGCATCGTCCAATGGTGGTGGCTCGTTCAAGGCGCAGATGAAGCGCGCCGACGCCAGCGGTGCCGCCTTTGCCGTGATCATCGGCGAAGACGAGCTCAAGGCCGGGACCGCCACCGTCAAGCACATGCGCGAAGGCAATGCCGAGGAAGGGCGTGCCAATCAGAGCAACATGGCCTTCGACGGCGTGGTCGATTACATCGTGGAACAGATCGTGGGCGATCACGACCATGATCACGACCACGTGCACTATCACCCCTGAAGACCCGTCCTCCTCGACCGTCAACTTATCTAAACGCAGAGTTACATGGCATACGATCTCGAAGAACAAGAACAGCTTGATTCCATCAAGGCCTGGTGGGCGAAGTACGGCAACCTGGTGACCTGGGCGCTGATCATTGCGTTGGCCGCTTACGCCGCCTGGACCGGCTGGAACACCTATCAGGGCCGCCAGTCGGCACAAGCCTCGGTGCTCTACGAAGAGCAGCAGAAGTCGCTGGCCGCCAAGGATAATGCCAAGGTGCAACGTGCCGCGGCCGACATTCAGGACAAGTTCAGCGGTACCGCCTACGCCGAAATGAGCGCGCTGGTGGCCGCCAAGTCGGCCTTCGATGCCAATGACATGGAAGCGGCCAAGAAACAGCTGCAATGGGTGATCGACCATGGTCGTGGCAAGGAGTACAAGGCCATCGCCGCCGTGCGTCTGGCCGGGGTACTGCTTGATGCCAAGGCGTACGATGAAGCGCTGAAGGTCTTGTCGGGTGACTATCCGGCCCAGTTTGCCGGCGCCATCGCCGACCGCAAGGGGGATGTGCTGGCGGCGCAGGGCAAGCGTGACGAAGCCCGTACCGCCTACAAGCTGGCGTTGGAAAAGAGCGATGCCAAGGATCCGGCGCGCCAGCTGATCCAGATCAAGCTCGACGCCATTGGCGGCGAAGCGCCCAAGGCCTGAGGCCGGCGCCCGCGCGACTGACTGAATGCCCCGGTGATCGGTCTGCTGCGGCGGACCGGTGACCCGCGGGGTTGCTGGTGCAACCCACGAATTGAATCGCAATCCCACCGCGAATCCATCCATCGCTTAGAGGAAACAGAATATGCGTAGTGTGACAGCCACTGCTGCCCAGGCAACATCCTTTGCTCGATCCCGCCGCGCCGGCAAGCTGGCGCTGAACGTGGCGGCCATGGCCGCCGTGGTGGCCTTGTCAGGCTGCTCGCTGTTCTCCAGCAAGAAAGATCCGAATCCGCCGGCGCCGCTGGTGGAATTCACCCAGAAGATGCGCGCCCAGTCCGCCTGGACGGTCTCGGTCGGCAAGTCCGGCAGCTACCAGTTCAGCCCGGCCTTTGCTGCCGGCAGCATCTTTGCTGCCGCCAATGACGGCACCGTGGTACGCATCAATGCCCAGAATGGTCAGACCCTGTGGCGCAGCCGTGCCGAGGGTGACCTGACGGCCGGTGTCGGCACCGATGGCAGCACTGTCGTGGTGGTGGGCGAGAAGGGCCGTATCCAGGCCTTCGATGCGGGCTCCGGCAAGCCGACCTGGAGCGCCCAGGCGCCCAGCGAAGTGCTGTCGGCCCCGGCCGTGGGTGAGGGGCTGGTGGTCATTCGCAGCATCGACAACCGCGTGACCGCGTATGATGCCGACAATGGCAGCCAGCGCTGGATGGTCCAGCGCAACGTGCCGTCGTTGACGCTGCGCAATGCGCCGGGCATCGTGATTGCTTCGCAGACCGCCTTCGTGGCTCTGCCGGGCGGCCGCCTGTCGGCGCTGGCACTGAACAATGGCGGTCCGCGCTGGGAAGTGCCGGTCGGCGATCCGCGCGGCACCACCGAACTGGAACGCATCTCCGATGTATCTGGTGTGCCGGCGCTGGGCGCGACCGACATCTGCGCGGCCTCCTACCAGGGGCGCATCGGTTGCTTTGACTTGCTCAATGGCAATGTGCGCTGGATCAAGGAGTTTTCCAGCGATGTCGGCGTCAATCTGGATGATGCCTATGTCTACGCGGCCGATGTCGGCGGTGCCGTGACCGAGTTTGCGCGTGATACCGGTGCGGTCATCTGGCGCAACGACCGTCTGAAGAACCGCCAGCTCTCCAGCCCGATCGCCATTGGCAAAGCGGTGGCGGTGGGTGACTTCCAGGGTTATATTCACTTCCTGTCGCGGGAAGATGGCGCCTTCGTGGCCCGTCTGGCTACCGACGGCAGTGCTATCCAGGCGCCTCCGGTTTCGACCGGTTCGTCTGTCGTTTTCCAAACCAAATCAGGAACCGTGGTCTCCGTCGTTGCCGAATAAGTGGCTGTGACGAACGACCCCCAAGAAAAGAAATGAAACCGGTAATTGCACTTGTAGGCCGTCCCAACGTCGGCAAATCGACGTTGTTCAACAGGCTCACCCGCAGCCGCGATGCGCTGGTGGCGGACCTGCCCGGCCTGACGCGCGATCGTCACTACGGCCAAGGCCGCGTCGGCGAACGTCCGTTCCTGGTGATCGATACCGGTGGCTTCGAACCCGTCGCCAAGGACGGGATCATGTATGAGATGGCCAAGCAGACCAAGCAGGCAGTGGTCGAGGCCGATATCGTGGTGTTCATCGTCGACGGTCGCCAGGGATTGACGCCGCACGACAAGACCATCACCGACTTCCTGCGCAAGTGCGGCCGCTCCGTGCTGCTGGTGGTCAACAAGTCCGAAGGCATGAAGTACACCTCGGTCACCGCCGACTTCTACGAGCTGGGCATGGGCGATCCCTATGTGATCTCCGCCGCCCACGGTGACGGCGTGGCTGACCTGGTCGAGGAAGCCCTCGATCAGATCGAGGCCCAGCGTGCCCAGGAGCCGGAAGCCGAAGAGCCGGCCATGCGCGGTACCAAGATCGCCATCGTCGGTCGTCCCAACGTGGGCAAGTCGACCCTGGTCAATACCTTGCTGGGCGAAGAGCGCGTGATTGCCTTCGACATGCCGGGTACCACGCGCGATTCGATTGAAATTCCCTTCGAGCGCGAAGGCCGTCACTACACCCTGATCGATACCGCCGGCATCCGCCGCCGTGGCAAGGTCTTCGAGGCCATCGAGAAATTCTCCGTGGTCAAGACGCTGAAATCGATTTCAGATGCCAACGTCGTGCTGCTGTTGCTGGATGCCCAACAGGACATCTCCGAGCAGGATGCCCACATCGCCGGCTTCGTGCTGGAGTCGGGCAGGGCGCTGGTGGTCGGTGTGAACAAATGGGATGGCATGGAAAGCGATCAGCGCAACCAGATCAAGATGGATCTGGAGCGCAAACTGAATTTCCTTTCCTTCGCCAAGTTCCACTTCATCTCGGCACTCAAGTCCACCGGTATCGGTCCGCTGATGAAATCCATCGATTCGGCCTACGCCGCTGCCATGGCCAAGCTGAGCACGCCGCGCCTGACGCGCGCGCTGGAAGAGGCGCTGGAACACCAGCAGCCGCGCCGCAAGGGTTCGATTCGTCCCAAGCTGCGCTATGCGCACCAGGGCGGGCAGAACCCTCCCGTGGTGGTGATCCACGGCAATGCGCTGGAAGCCATCGATGACAATTACAAACGCTATCTGGAAAAGCACTTCCGGGAAACTTTCTCCCTGGTCGGCACTCCACTGCGTATCGAGTTCAAGTCGGGCAAGAATCCTTTCATCCGGCAGGAAAAATAATCGTAAATCCTGCTATTCGATCAATGTTTTTGGCGTTGGAGCGAAAATCGTTTAAATTGAATAGCATAAAGTTGGTCAAGCACTTGATATTCCTTGAAGTGCCTCCAAGTCCTAATCACAACAACACCGTGGAGCTGCCATGAGCAACAAAGGGCAATTGTTACAAGACCCATTCCTGAACGCATTGAGAAAAGAGCACGTTCCCGTCTCTATCTATCTGGTCAACGGCATCAAGCTGCAAGGCCATGTGGAGTCTTTCGATCAATACGTGGTCCTGCTGCGTAACACCGTTACGCAAATGGTTTACAAACACGCCATCTCTACCGTCGTGCCTGCACGTGCGGTCAACCTCAGTCTCGAATCCTCGTCCGACGAATAATGGTCTACCTGGCCGGCTTGACGCCGTGGGCATTTTGACATGCGTGCCGCGTTAGTCGGCCTGGACTTCGGCAAGAACGATTTCGCCGCAAGTCTGGATGAGCTCCTCCTTCTGGCAAAATCGGCTGGTGCGGAACCGGTGATCACCATCACCGGTCGCCGTGCCAGTCCGGATGCCGCGCTTTTCGTAGGCACCGGCAAGGCACAGGAAGTGGCCGACGCCGTTGCCGACCTCCAGCTCGAACTGGTCATTTTCAATCACGCTCTTTCACCGGCCCAGCAGCGTAATCTGGAGCGGGTGCTGAAGGTGCGCGTGCTCGACCGGACCAGCCTGATTCTCGATATCTTCGCGCAGCGCGCCAAGAGCCACGAGGGCAAGGTGCAGGTTGAGCTGGCCCAGTTGCAACACCTGGCCACCCGCCTCATCCGCGGCTGGACTCACCTGGAGCGGCAAAAGGGGGGTATCGGTCTGCGCGGACCCGGTGAAACCCAGCTCGAAACAGACCGCCGTCTGCTGGGCGAGCGTGTCAAGGCCTTGCGGGCCGTGCTGGCCAAGCTGCGCCGGCAGCATGCCACGCAGCGTCGCGCGCGGGGGCGCAGTGAAACCTTCTCGGTCTCGCTGGTGGGTTACACCAATGCCGGCAAGTCGACTATCTTCAATTCCCTTGCCAAGGCCGGGGTGTATGCCGCCAACCAGCTCTTCGCCACGCTGGACACGACTTCCCGTCGCGTTTACCTGGGCGAGGTCGGGCACGTGGTGATTTCGGATACCGTGGGCTTCATCCGCGAACTGCCTCACCAACTGGTCGAGGCCTTCCGCGCCACCCTCGAAGAAACCATTCACGCCGACCTGCTGCTGCACGTGGTGGATGCGGCCAGCCCGGTACGGATGGAACAGATCGAGCAGGTCAACCTGGTGTTGAAGGAAATCGGCGCAGATCACGTGCCGCAGATCCTGGTCTGGAACAAGATCGACGCCGCCGGTCTGGAACCGACGGTCGAGTATGACGAGTATGGTAAAATCCAGCGGGTTTTCGTCAGTGCCAAGTCCGGTGCTGGCCTGGATCTGCTGCGCGAAGCGATCGCCGCTTCGCTCAAGGCCGCCTTGGAGGCCAGGGGTCGCAGCCGTTCCGAGCCAGTCGATTCCGCAGACATGCACGCTTGAGCCGTTCGAGGGGACGGCTTTTTGCACGTTCCTGGCGCGCATTCCTCCTTGATTTTCTTAATCCATTACTTCAGCCGGAACGCAAACGCATGCTTGTGTCTTTATTCAGGAAAATCGGTGTCAAGTTTTCGTTGAACGACCCCCAATGGGGACGTGGTTCGCAAAACGACAACCGCGAGAATCAGAATAACGGAAATAACGGCGACAAACGGCCCGAAAAACCGTCCGGCAACAATGACGGCCCGCCTGACCTCGACCAGCTCTGGCGCGACTTCAACCAGCGCATCGCCGGCCTCCTGGGCCGCAAGGGCGGTGGCGGATCCGACGGCGGCAACGGTGGCGGTGGCTTCAATCGTGGCGACGTCAAGGGTGCCGGCATCGGCGTGGGCGTCATCGCCGTGATCGTGGCTTTCCTCTGGCTGGCCAGCGGCTTCTTCATCGTGCAGGAAGGTCAGACCGCCGTGGTCACTACCTTCGGTCGCTACAGCCACACCACGCTGCCGGGCTTCAACTGGCGCTGGCCGTATCCCATCCAGGGCCACGAGATCGTCAACATGTCCCAGGTGCGTACTGCCGAGATCGGTTATCGCGGCAATGTGCGCAACAAGCAGCTGAAGGAATCCCTGATGCTGACCGATGATGAAAACATCATCGATATCCAGTTCGCCGTCCAGTACAAGCTCAAGAACGCCGCAGAATGGCTGTTCAGCAACCGCGACCCGGATGACTCCGTACGCCAGGTCGCCGAGACCGCCATCCGTGAAATCGTCGGTCGCAGCAAGATGGACTTCGTCCTCTATGAAGGCCGTGAAAAGGTCGCGCTGGACGTGAGCCAGCGCATGCAGCAGATCCTGGACCGCTACAAGTCCGGCGTACAGATCACCAACGTCACCATGCAGGGCGTGCAACCGCCTGAACAGGTGCAAGCCGCCTTCGACGACGCCGTCAAGGCAGGTCAGGATCGCGAGCGCCTCAAGAACGAAGGCCAGGCCTATGCCAATGACGTGATCCCGCGCGCATCCGGCGCCGCCTCGCGCCTGCTGGAAGAAGCCGAGGCCTACCGCTCCCGCGTGGTCGCCAATGCAGAAGGTGATGCCTCCCGCTTCACCCAGGTGCAAGAAGCCTACGCCAAGGCGCCGGCGGTCACCCGCGAGCGCATGTACCTGGAAACCATGCAGCAAATCTTTGCCAACACCACCAAGGTCATGGTTGATGCCAAGAGCGGCAGCAACCTGCTGTATCTGCCGCTGGACAAGCTGATCCAGCAAAGCGCCAGCGAAGCGACCCCGGCCGGTGGCAAGGCGCAGGCTTCGGCGACCGTCCAGCCCTCTGCGGGCGCGGCGTCCACCACTTCGACTGCAGGAAACGACACCGTGTATTCTTCCGAGCTGATGCGAGATTCGAGAAACCGCGATCCCCGTGATGCGCGCGAAAGGGAGGTGCGCTGATGGGCCGCCTCGTTACCTCCGTCATCGTCGCCGTGGTGGCGATCTGGCTGGCGTCGTCCACCATCTTCGTGGTGGATCAGCGCTCCTCGGCCATTGTCTTCGCCCTGGGTGAAGTCAAGCAGGTCATCACCGAACCCGGCCTGCACTTCAAGCTGCCGCCACCGTTCCAGAGCGTGATGTACGTGGACAAGCGCATCCAGACGCTCGATACCCCTGATGCAGACCGCTTCATCACCGCCGAAAAGATGAACGTGCTGGTTGATGCCTACGTCAAGTGGCGCATCGTCGATCCGCGTCTGTATTACGTCAGTTTCAACGCCGACGAACGTCGTACCCAGGATCGCCTTTCGCAGATCGTCAAGGCGGCGCTCAACGATGAAATCACCAAGCGCACCGTACGCGAAGTGATCTCCAGCCAGCGCAACAACCTCATGGACGCCATCCAGGCCCGCGTGGCCAACGAAGCCAAGCAGATCGGCGTCGAAGTCATCGACGTGCGCCTGCGCCGCGTGGACTACGTTGACCAGATCAACAATTCGGTGTTTGAACGCATGAAGTCCGAGCGGGTGCGTGTGGCCAATGAGCTGCGTTCCACCGGTGCGGCCGAGTCCGAGAAGATCCGTGCCGATGCCGATCGCCAGCGCGTGGTGATCCTGGCCGAAGCCTACCGCGAATCCGAAAAGATTCGCGGTGCCGGTGACGCCAAGGCGTCCCAGATCTACGCCCAGGCCTTCGGCCAGAACCCCGACTTCTACAAGTTCTACCGTAGCCTGGAAGCCTACCGCGCCAGCTTCAAGAACCGTCACGATCTCCTGGTCGTGGATCCGAGCTCGGAGTTCTTCAAGTACTTCAAGGGAGTGGGCGGCGGCGCCACCAGCGCTGCGAAGAAGTAAAAATCTGCTTAACAGGCGATAATGTGAAGTGTTCTGCGCCGCCGCAGGTTTGCGGCGGGCAGGGCGAACCGGATGGATGCCGCTGGTAAAGGGCATCTTTCCTTTTTTGGTCGGACACAATGTTCCGGGGTGCAATTTTCCCGGAATACAAGATGAGGGGCGGCAGGCATTTGCGGACCGCCCCGATTGTTCGTCTGGGCGCCTGCTTGTCTTGTTGTCATCCGCATCACGCAAGTACGCAAACCGTTTTTTTCTGCTTTGACTTTTGTTTATGCCTAACTGGCTTCTTCCCGAAAACATCGCCGATGTCTTGCCCTCCGAAGCGCGCAAGATCGAGGAACTGCGCCGGCGCCTGCTCGACAATTTCCGCCTCTATGGCTACGAAATGGTCATGCCGCCGCTGTTGGAATACCTCGAATCGCTGCTCACCGGCGCCGGCCAGGACACCGACCTGCGCACCTTCAAGCTGGTTGATCAGCTCTCCGGTCGCACTCTGGGCGTGCGCGCCGACATGACCACGCAGGTGGCGCGCATCGACGCCCATCTGCTCAATCGCGCCTCGGTCACCCGCCTGTGCTATGCCGGCAGTGTCCTGCATACTCGCCCGACCGGCCTGCACGCCACCCGCGAACCAATCCAGATTGGTGCCGAGATCTATGGCCATGCCGGCATCGAAGCCGACGCAGAGATTCAGGAACTGGCCTTGAATTCGCTGGCCCTGGCCGGCATGCGAACCATCCGCCTGGACCTGTGCCACGTCGGCGTGCTGCGCGCCATCATTGCCAACGATGCCGCCGCCAAGCGCGACGAGGCGGAGCTCTTCGGCCTGCTGCAGGCCAAGGATGTGCCTGGCCTGAAGGAAATCACCGCCGGCTATCAGGACGGTACTCGCGCCGCCTTGCTTGCGCTGCCCAACCTGTATGGCGACATTTCCGTCATCGCGCGCGCCCGCATCACCTTGCCGGCTCTGCCTGGCATCGGCCAGGCGCTCGACGAGCTGCAGGCCGTGGTGGAACTGGCTGCCGGCCATGAAGGCGCGGCTGTCACCATCGATCTGGCCGACCTGCGCGGCTATCATTACCACAGCGGCGTGATGTTCTCTGCCTACGTGCCCGGCCTGCCCAATGCGGTGGTGCGCGGCGGCCGCTACGACCATGTGGGAGAAGCCTTCGGCCGTGCGCGGCCGGCCACCGGCTTCTCCCTGGACCTGCGTGAACTGGCACGACTGATGCCGGGCGCAGAACGAAAACGCGCCATCCTCGCCCCTTGGGGCAGGGACGCCGGTCTGCGTGAGAAAATAGCGCAATTGCGGCAAGCGGGAGAGATCGTGATCCAAAGCCTTCCCGGCCACGAAAACGATCAGGACGAATTCGATTGCGATCGCGCACTCGATTTCAGCAATGGAAACTGGATTATCAAAAACTTGGGTTGAGTCATGTTACAGAACAGCAATGCAAAGAATGTCGTCGTCATCGGTACGCAATGGGGCGACGAAGGTAAGGGCAAGATCGTCGATTGGCTGACCGATCACGCCCAAGGCGTGGTGCGTTTCCAGGGCGGCCACAATGCCGGCCACACGCTGGTCATCGGCGGCAAGAAGACTGCGCTGCAACTGATCCCCTCGGGCATCATGCGCGAAGGCGTGGCCTGCTACATCGGCAACGGCGTGGTGCTGTCGGTGCCCGACCTGCTGCGCGAGATCGACAAGCTCGAAGCCGCCGGCGTGGAAGTGTGCTCGCGCCTGAAGGTGTCGGACGCCTGTCCGCTGATCCTGCCGTATCACGTGGCCCTGGACGTGGCGCGTGAAGCCGCCCGAGGCGTGGACAAGATCGGCACCACCGGCAAGGGCATCGGCCCGGCCTACGAAGACAAGGTGGCCCGTCGTGCCATCCGCGTGGCTGACCTGTTGAATGAAAAGCGCTTTGCCGAAAAGCTGCTGGCCAACCTGGACTACCACAACTTCGTCCTGACCCACTACCTGAAGACCCAGCCGGTGGACTACCAGAAGACCCTGGACGATGCCCTGGCCAATGTGCCGCGCATCAAGCCCATGGTCACCGACGTCTCCAGCGACCTGTACGCCATCCACAAGGCCGGCGGCAAGATCCTGTTCGAAGGCGCGCAAGGCAGCCTGCTGGACGTGGACCATGGCACCTACCCGTTCGTCACCTCCAGCAACTGCGTGGCCGGCAATGCCGCCGCCGGTGCGGGCGTGGGTCCGGGCATGCTGCACTACATCATGGGCATCACCAAGGCCTATACCACCCGCGTCGGTTCGGGTCCGTTCCCGGCTGAACTGCCGACGGACGCCGGCACCGGCAAGCACCTGGCCTCGGTCGGTCATGAATTCGGTACCGTCACCGGCCGTGCGCGCCGCTGCGGCTGGTTCGATGCCGCCCTGCTGAAGCGCTCGGTGCAGATCAATGGCGTCTCCGGCATGTGCCTGACCAAGCTGGACGTGCTGGACGGCCTGGAGTCGTTGAAGCTGTGCACCGGCTACAAGCTCAACGGCAAGACCGTCGACATCTTCCCGGTCGGCGCTGAAGAAGCCGCTGCCTGCGAGCCGATCTACGAAGAAATGCCAGGCTGGTCCGAGACCACTGTCGGCGCCAAGTCGCTGGACGCTCTGCCGGCCAACGCCCGCGCTTACATCAAGCGCATCGAGGAACTGGTGGGCGTGCCCATCGACATGATCTCCACCGGCCCGGACCGCGAAGAGACCATCGTCCTGCGCCATCCGTTCAAGTAATTCACCAAGCAATCGCCGTTATCGGCACAAGGCACTACGAAGCAATCAAGAATATGAAGATCTCTGACGACAAAGACCTCTGGGTCTCCTGGGACGACTACAACCGCCTGATCGAACGACTGGCATTGAAGGTCTACGAATCCGGCTACCAGTTCGACCAGGTGCTGTGCCTGGCGCGCGGCGGCCTGCGCCCGGGTGACGTGATGTCGCGCATTTTCGATGTCCCGCTGGCCATTCTCTCGACCAGCTCCTACCGTGAAGCGGCCGGCACCATCCGCAGTTCCCTGGACATCGCCAAGTACATCACCATCACCAAGGGAACCCTGGGTGGACGCATCCTGCTGGTGGACGACCTGGTCGATTCGGGCGTGACCCTGCAGAAGGTGATGGTCCACCTGAAGGAACATTACCCTGCCGTCACCGAGATCAAGAGTGCCGTGTTGTGGTGGAAGGCCTGCTCGGTGGTGGAACCTGACTTCCACATCGACTACCTGCCGACCAACCCGTGGATTCACCAGCCGTTCGAAGAATATGACGGCTTGGGTCCGCATCAGCTGGCAGCCTGGATCAAGAAGGGTGCCTGATCGTTGCTTTGGTTTATGGAAGAAGATGTGAATGTAAAAAGGTTTGCTGGGGTGAACTGACCCTATAAGTTGGCAAGCAGATTTACGTCTTGAAGGCCTGAGTCCGGTATCAAACCGGACTCAGGCCTTTTTTGTTTTGGCTTCATGCTGATGGTGGCCATAGTCAACGTACACGGTGCTAGATGCATAGCGAAGCCCGTGGTCACTGTGCCGTGTTCAGGATTTTTGCCAGCCGTCGCCATCCAGTAGTTGCAAGTTTCCTAAAGGAAACAATATAATGCGGGCCGGTGTTACATCAGGGAGGGATACTTGATGAGCACAGGATCTTCGCATGCCCAAAGCGCCCCCGGGTCTGGAACAGCTGCTTCCAGACCATGCCTACGCCCGCATTCTGCGGCGGGCTTTCCCGTATCACCCCGTCTCCCAAAATGAACCGCTAGTCAACCGGCTTGACGCCAGCGAGCGCTTGCCACGCGACTTCGCGCCCGTTCTTGAGCGCTTGGCCGATCACAGCTGGTTTGAAATCAAAGACTTGCCTTGCCTTCTGGTCGACATGACCCGGGATACAGTGTCATGACGACCAAAGGCGTCATCCTCGAACAGGCTGACAGGTCGTTCACGCACATCGAACCGCACGGTGGCGGCGCCAACGCAGCCATCAAGGCAGAGACTGCGGCCGAGAAAACGTTTTGGCAGAAGTCCAGTCCCTGGGTGCACGGCGTGCTGGGCGTGGCCAGTTTCGTTCCTGGCTTGTCGGTCATCACGGGTGCGATCGATGCGGCCATCTATACCGCCGAGGGCGACTACGTTGAAGCGGGGATCGCTGCGGCGAGCATGATCCCGGGCGGCAAGGTAGTGACCACAGTTGGCAAGGTCGCCAAGCGTGCGGTCGGCATGGCAAAGGGTGCCGGAACCGCATCCCGGGTTGGCAAGGGCGCGCACGAGGCAGAAGAACTCGCCAAAGCAGCGAAGTCGGCAAAGGAAGCAGAGGAAGCCGCCAGAGCTGCCCGCGAAGCCAAGGTCGCCAGAGAAGCTACCCCTGGCCCGCAAAAGCCCAAGGACCCAAAGAAGGATGTCACCGTCAAGGCCCGGCCGTTTAAAGTGCCTTGCTTCCATCCCTATGACAAGAAACAATTCATGCGGATGAGCAAGGAGGAACAAAAGGCGTTTCTGAAAGAAATGGCGGAGCAGCTCAGACGCCAGGAGGAGGCCATCAATAATCTGACGGCTAGCGAATACGCGATGGCCAGGGATGCATTTAAGAAAATGAATCGGAATCCGGCGGCCGGACCAGCGCAAGACCTAGAGCGTAAATCTGTCCTGACACGAATGACGACTAGGATTAACACTAGCCAACGTAAGCGAGGTGTGAGCCCGGAAATAGCAAAGACACAAGCGGAAATTCGAGCAAAAAAGGTGATGGAAGCGTTAGCTGTACTGCATGAGCCAGACATGGTTGCTGGAGGTTGGATGCAGCATAAGACGCAGAATATCGGCCGCGCAGACGTGAACAAATCAATTGGAGCTAGTTGGAACCAAGCTTACACGCCGCCGGGAAGCCGGAATTCAGGGCAGAAGCCGCTGACGAGGGTGCAGGAAATGGATCGTGAAGCCAAACATGCGATCGATAACGGTCGTGGAGATCAGAAAATGAATGTCAAACTGGAGCCCTGCCGTGGCAAGGGAATGAGATGAGAGACGAGGACTTCGAATTTTTTATTAGTAACTTTGGGGAGGCTACCAAGAGATCTCCAGTACCGGCGTCAAGTCTTGAAAAATGGCGCGATACGCTTCCCGATCAGTTACTGAAATATTGGGAGCAAGAGGGATGGTGCGAATATGCGAACGGTCTCTTTTGCACAGTTGATCCTGATGACTATGAAGACCTCGTTGATGAGTGGCTCGCAGACACAGGATTGGATGAGATTGACGCATTTCACGTGATTGCAAGGTCTGCATTTGGCGATCTTTATGTGTGCGGGGAGGCAACGGGGTGCAGCGTCACAATTGCTTGCGCGGTCAACGTGATCGCTGCACTGCCCGAAGATTTGAAACCCCAAACTAAGGAAGACATGGACTTTTCGGTCCGTTCGTTTTTCGGAGCTAGTGACCCGGACACGTTTGACATGGAAGACGAGAACGGACAGCCACTTTTCGAGCGCGCCAGATCCAAGCTCGGTCCTCTTGAACCGAATGAAATCTATGGATTCGAGCCCGCCATCGTTCTTGGAGGAAAAATGCGTCTGGATAATTTGGTAAAAGTGAATGCGCATGTGCACCTGACGATTCTCCGCCAGTTCGCCGAACCGTCACTGCCGCTCGCCGGGATCGATATTGAAAAGCTGCTCGATTCTTGAAACGCGCAGCCATGATCCGTCTACCGATCCCGGGCTGCGCAGTTCAGGACCACGGAATGACCTTGCGTTCCTTGAAGGTATCGAAGAGCTGATAGAACATCTGCTCCGTCTCCACATACTCATGAAAGCCCAGGCGCCGCGCCTTGCTGCCGTCGCCGAACATGTCGTAGTCCCAGGAGAACACGAAATCGGCAAATTCCCAGGCCGACAGTGAAGCATAAGGATGCTGCTTCAAGCCATGTGCCGTGACGATCCTTTCCCACAGGGGCGCCTTGTCCGCCATCACCTCGGCCAGTTTCAGCGGCAGCGGAATGCCCACTTCCATGCCGAAATAACGGGCGATCCTGGGCCACATCTCGCTCCAGCGGAACAGGTCGCCGTTGCCGATGTTGAAGGCCTGGTTGGCCGCCGCCTCGGTAGTGGCGGCCCACACCGTGCCCTTGGCCAGCAGGTGGGCGTCGGTCATCTCGATCAGCTTGTCGTAAGCCCCTGGCTTGCCGGGAAAGCGCAGCGGCAGCCCCAGTGCCTTGCTCATGCAGGCGTACAGGGCAATGGCCAGCGCCAGGTTCATCGGGTTGCCCAGGGCGGCGCCTCCCACGACTGCCGGGCGCGGTGCCGACCAGCTCCAGCCGCACCCGGATTCGACGCGCCGCTGCTCCAGCCAGCGCTGCTGGTCGAACATGAATTCGGGCGGCATGAACTGCGCATCGCTTTCGCGCGCCGGCGTCTTGAAGGGACCGAGATGGCCGCCATAGACCTTGTAGCCCTGCATCAGGCTGATATGGCGCAAGCCGGGGGCATAAGCCTCCACCGTCTGCACCGTGTTCTGCAGCATGGCCAGGTTGGGAGCCACCAGTTCGCTCCAGCTGGGGCGATGCTGATAGGCCGCATAGAACACGTGGGTGACCTGTTCCAGCGGGGCCAACTGGCGCTTCGCATCGCCGGCATCGAGCAGATCCACGGAAACGTGGCGCAGCCGCTGTTCTTTGCGGTGCTCGCCACCCCGGCGCGAGAGGCCGATGACCTCCCACTGCGGCAGGGAAAGCAGGTGCGCGATCAGCTGGCTGCCGATCACGCCGTGGGCGCCCACTACCAGGGCAGTCTGGCGCTGCGTTTGTGAGGCGTTTGGGGACTGGGTCATGGCAGGCTCCGTCAGTGATCAGAGGGGTGTGGAGCGTTCGGTGCGGACCAGGACTGCCGGACGGGCGTCCATCTTCCAGCTCACCAGCGCTACGGCGATCCCCGCCAGCGGCAGCAGCGCCGCGACGTAAGGCACTGCATGCAGGCCCGGACCATGATCGATGGTCACGCCACCCAGCCAGGCACCTGCGGCATTGCCCAGGTTGAAGGCGGCGATGTTGGCCGAGGAGGCCAGGTTGGGCGCACCGGTCGCCTTTTCCAGCACGCGCATCTGCAGGGGCGGCACGGTGGCGAACGCTGCCATGCCCATCAGGCCCACGCCGATGATGGCGGCGATCTTGTTTTCATTGGTCAGTCCGAACAGCACCAGTACCACCGCCAGCAGCACCAGGCTGCCCAGCAGGGTGGCCATGAGCTTGCGGTCGGCCAGCTTGCCGCCGGCCAGGTTGCCGATCACCAGTCCCAGGCCGAACAGCAACAGGATGGGCGAGACCGCCGACGCCGGGAAGCCGCTGATGTCGGTCAGGATCGGGGCGATGTAGGTGAAGGCCGCAAACACGCCGCCAAAGCCCAGTACCGTCATCAACAGCCCCAGCATTACCTGCGGGCGCATCAGCACGCGCACTTCCTTGCCGAAGTCGGCTTCTTCTCCGCCTTGCGAGCGAGGCACCAGCACGGCCGTGGCGGCCAGCGCGATCACGCCGATGGCGGTCACCGCCCAGAAGGTGGCACGCCAGCCATAGCTCTGGCCCAGCCAGGTGCCGAAGGGCACGCCCAGCACGTTGGCCACCGTCAGGCCGGTAAACATCAGGGCGATGGCCGAGGCCTGCTTTTCCTTGGGAACCAGGCTGGTGGCTACCACCGAGCCGACACCAAAGAAGGCGCCATGGGCGAAGGAGGCCACCACGCGCCCGATCATCAGCGTGGCATAACCCGGCGCGATGGCGCAGGCCAGGTTGCCGATGACGAAGACCACCATCAATGCGATCAGCAAGGTCTTGCGCGGCAGGCGTCCGGAGGTCGCCGTGACCAGCGGGGCGCCCACGAACACGCCCAGCGCATAACCGGTCACCAGCAGGCCGGCCGAGGAGAGGCTCACGCCCAGGTTGGTCGCTACCTCTGGCAGCAGACCCATGATGACGAACTCGGTAGTCCCGATGGCGAATGCGCTGATGGTCAGCGCCCAAAGTGCAATTGGCATGGCAATCCTTGATAGGTGAGGGGTTCAGGCCGGCCGATCCGGAATGGATTGCCAGCGATATGAAGGATTGTGCGCGCAGACTTTGTTGAGAAAAATACCGTTAAAATCAAAGAATATTTGATCCGGAGTCAACAATGAGCATTCAGTCCGAGGAATTGCGCACCTTCGTCGCCGTGGTGGAGGCGGGCACGCTCTCGGCGGCCGCCGAGGTGCTGGAGCAGACCACCTCAGGGGTGAGCCGGGCGTTGTCGCGCCTGGAAGAGAAGCTGGGCGCGAGCCTCTTGACCCGTACCACGCGCCGCATGGAACTGACCGAAGAGGGTGAAGCCTTCCTGGAGCAGGCGCGCGCCATCCTGGCCGCCATGGAGCAAGCCGAAGACACGGTGCGCATGCGCACCCGCAAGCCGGTTGGCAAGCTGCGTGTGGATGCGGCAGTGCCTTTCATGCTGCATTGTATTGTTCCGCATGTAGGGGCTTTCCGCGCAGCCTATCCGGACATCGAACTGGAGCTGACCACCAATGACCGCTTCATCGACCTGGTGGAGCAGCGCGCCGACATTGCCATCCGCATCGGTGAACTGCAGGATTCCACCCTGCATGCACGGCCCCTGAGTTCGGCGCGCCTGAACATCGTGGCCAGTCCCGATTACCTTGCCCGCCACGGCGCGCCGGAGTCGGTGGAAGCGCTGGAGCAGCACCAACTGATCGGCTTTTCCCAGCCAGACATCCTCAATCACTGGCCGCTGCGCCATACCGCCGGGGACCGCTACCAGGTCCGCCCGGCGATCCGCGCCTCCAGTGGCGAGACCCTCCGTCACCTGGCCTTGCAGGGGCAGGGCATTGCCTGCCTGTCCGACTTCATGACCGTTGCCGATCTGGCCGCCGGGCGCCTGGTGCGGCTGATGGAGCACTACGATAGCGGTTTTCGCCAGAAGATCTCGGCGGTCTACTATCACAACACCCAACTGTCACGCCGCATCAGCTGTTTCCTGGATTTTTTGCAGTGCAAGCTGTAAATCGGAAACGTTTTGCCGTTATTCCAGTCTGAGCGCCAGCGTTGCCGCAAGGGGGAAGCGTCCTGTGGCTGTCATCAAGACAAGATTGATCCGGAGAGAACAAGATGAAGCAAACGGAAAACGGCATGGCCACAGGCCGTCCATGGTTCACGGCCCTGTGCCACCCGCTGCGAGGGTTGCTGGCGGCGGCTGCGTTGCTGGTCACGCTGGGCACGGCCACTGTGCTCACTGCACCGGCGGCGCAGGCCGCCAATGCCAGTGTGCTGTCCTTTTCGCCACAGGGCGACGTGCAGCGCATCCGCCAGGTACGGGCGCGCTTTTCGGAATCGATGATCAAGTTCGGCGATCCCAAGGCCGCCTCACCCTTCGATGCCGATTGCGCCGTCAGCGGCACGGCGCGCTGGGTCGATGACAAGAACTGGGTCTACGACTTCGAACGCGACCTGCCGCCCGGTACGCGCTGCAGCTTCAGTCTGCGCGGCGACGTACGCTCGCAGGCCGGCAATACCGTCAGCGGCAAGACGCGCTTCCAGTTCAGCACGGGCGGCCCGGCCGTGAGTCGCGTACAGCCCTACGATGGCGCCCGGATCACCGAGGACCAGGCCTTCATCCTGTTCCAGAACGGCCCGGCCACCGAGGCCACGGTGCGCGAGCACCTGTATTGCGAAGCCGAAGGCATCAACGAGCGCATCCCCACCAAAGCCGTCGGAGACGCTGATCGCAAGGCCTTGCTGCAGCAGTTCGCCAAAGGCGTGGACCCGGCGTCGGTGACCATCGTGCAGTGCCAGCAGCGCCTGCCCAACGAGGCGCACGTGAAACTGGTCTGGGATCGCGGCATCGCCGCCGCCAATGCGCCTTCCATCGTCACCTCCAAGCCTCAGGTCTTCAATTTCCAGGTGCGCAGCGAATTCGTCGCCAGCCTGTCGTGCCAGCGCGAGAACGCCAATGCGGCCTGCTCGCCGATCCTGCCGGTCACCTTGTCGTTCTCGGCCCCGGTGCCGCGCAAGTTGGCCGAACAGGTGGTGATGAACGCCACCACCGGCAAGATCAAGCCGACCCTGGAAGGCGACAAGGATGAAGCGGTGCGCGAGCTGCGCTTCAAGCCGCCATTCCCGGAGAAATCCGACTTCACCATCAGCCTGCCCTCCGGCTTCAAGGATGAGGATGGGCGTACGCTGGCCAATGCGGGCAGCTTCCCGTTGAAGTCGGCGCTGGCCGATTTCCCGCCGCTGGCCAAATTCCCGGCCGCGCCCTTCGGCATCATCGAACTCAACGCCGATCCCACACTGCCGGTCACGTTGCGCCGCGTGGAAGCCGGTCTGCTGGTGCGCGGCAAGGATGGCCGCGCCATGCCCGGCCAGGTGGCCGACCTCAAGGTCGATGGCGACAAGGCCGTCATCGCCTGGCTCACGCGCCTGAACAAATATCACGAGAAATGGGGTGATCCCAAGAAGATAGATACGCGCAGCGTCAGCCTGCTGGCCAGGGAACCGGGCGCGAAGAAACTCGATCTGCCCGCACAGAAGGACGCCAAGGATGGCCAATGGCCGTTTGAAGTGATCGGCATTCCGCTGAAGGACCCCGGCTTCTACGTGGTCGAACTGGAATCGCAGAAACTGGGTGCCTCGCTCTTGGGCAAGCCGCAGCCGATGTACGTGCGCACCAGCGCGCTGGTGACCAACCTGTCGGTGCACGTCAAGCTGGGTCGCGTCAATGGTGCGGTCTGGGTAACCCGACTGGATGATGCCAGGCCGGTGGCCGATGCCGAGATCCGCGTCTCCAATTGCGACGGCACCCAGCTCTGGCAGGGCCGGACCAATGCCAGCGGCGTGGCCATGATGCCGGTGCTGGAAGATGCCTGCGCCAACCGTGGCTACAGCCCCGAGAACGCCGACAAGGTCAATGGCCTCTTCGTCAGCGCCCGCAAGACCGACGAGAAGGGGCGCCAGGACATGGCCTTCGCGCTGACCTCGTGGAACGAGGGCATCGAATCCTGGCGCTTCAACCTGCCCACCGACATGGACAAGTCGGTCACCACGCGCGCTACCACGATCTTCGATCGCACCCTGTTCCGTGCGGGAGAAACGGTATCCATGAAGCACGTCATCCGCACCGAGACCATGCAAGGCTTTGGCCTGATGCGCAAGGAAGACCTGCCCACGCGCATTCGCATCAGCCATCTCGGCAGTGGCCAGCAATACCAGTTCCCGCTGACCTGGCGCGGCAACAAGAGCGCCGAGACCACCTTCGTCCTGCCCAGGCAAGCCAGGCTGGGCAGCTATGAAGTCGTGCTCGACCAGGGACGCGTCAGGTCCAATACGGGTGAGCAGAGTGACGATGATGACGAAGATCACTATGGCCGTGGCAGCTACGTCACCGGTACCTTCCGCGTGGAGGAATTCCGCCTGCCGCTGATGCAGGGGCGCATCACGCCTCCCAAGGGCGCGCAGGTCGCCATCAAGGAACTGCCGCTGGACCTGCAGCTGAACTACATCAACGGTGGCGCAGCGGCCAACCAGGCGGTGCAGGTGTCCTCGCTGCTGCGCTCGCGGTCGCTGAACATGTCCGGTTACGACGGTTTCTCTTTCGATGCCCCGCGCGAGGATGACGACAGCAACGCGGACGACCAGAAGATCGTCGCCGACAAGCTGGCCGTCACGCTCGACAAGAACGGTGCAGGCCGCGCCGTGATCGGCAAACTGCCCGCGCTGCAACGCCCGCAGGAACTGCTCACCGAAATGACCTACAGCGACCCCAATGGCGAGGTGCAGACCATCTCCAGCGTTACGCCCTTGTGGCCTTCCGCCGTGGTGGTCGGTCTGCGCACCGGCAACTGGGTCTCGGTGAAGAAGAAGCTCACACTGACTGCCGTCACCCTCAATACCGCAGGCCAGCCGCAAGCCGGTGTGCCGGTGGAAATCCGTGGCCTGGCGCGCAAGACCAACTCGCACCGCAAGCGCATGGTCGGCGGCTTCTATGCGTATGAAAACGATGAGAGCAAGCAGGACCTGGGCAAGCTCTGCTCCGGCAAGAGCGACCCGCACGGCATGTTCACCTGCGAGACGGAATTGTCGGAAGCGGGCAATGTGGAATTGATCGCCAGCGCCAGGGATGGCCATGGCAACGCCGCTGCCGCCCGCTCCTCGGTGTGGGTCGCGGGACGCGGCGAAGTCTGGTTCGATGGCGAGAACCAGGACCGCATCGATATCCTGCCCGAGAAAAAAAGTTATCAGCCCGGTGAGACCGCCACCTTCCAGGTACGCATGCCATTCCGCCACGCTACCGCCCTGGTAGCGGTCGAACGCGAGGGTGTCATCGATACGCGCGTGGTGCAGCTGTCCGGCCAGGATCCCGCCATCAGTGTGCCGATGAAGGCCGAGTATGGTCCCAACGTCTATGTGTCGGTCCTGGCTGTGCGTGGCCGCATGCGCGAGGTGCCGTGGTATTCCTTCTTCATCTGGGGCTGGAAGGAACCGATCAACTGGTGGCATGAATTCCGCCAATACCAGGGACCGGGCCCCGTCGTCGATCTTTCCAAGCCGGCCTGGAAATTCGGTATTGCCGAAGTCAACGTCGGTGATGCGGGCCATCGTCTGCAGGTAGCGGTCACGACGGACAAACCGACGTATCCGATCCGCGCCACGGCGAAAGTACAAGTGCAGGTGAAGCTGCCCAACGGCAAGCCCGCCGCCGGTGGTGAATTCGCGCTCGCCGCCGTCGATGAAGCCTTGCTGGAACTGCAGCCCAATGGCAGCTGGGATGTATTGCACGCGATGCTGCAACGGCGCAGCTATGGCGTGGAAACCTCCACCGCGCAGATGCAGGTGGTCGGCAAGCGCCACTACGGCAAGAAGGCCACCCCGGCCGGCGGTGGCGGTGGTCGTGCGCCCACGCGTGAGTTGTTCGATACCTTGCTGGTATGGAAGCCCAGCGTCACTCTGGATGCAGAGGGCAAGGCCCAACTCGATGTGCCGCTCAATGATGCGCTGACCTCCTTCCGCATCGTTGCCATCGCCGAGAACGGCATCAGCGATTTCGGTACCGGCAGCGTCAGCATCCGTTCCACGCAGGATGTGCAGCTCATTTCCGGTCTGCCGCCGCTGGTCCGTGAAGGTGACAACTTCAATGGCACCGTCACCGTACGCAACACCACCACGCACGACATGACCATCAAGGTCGCCGCACGTGCGCAGGGGGGCACTGCAAGCAGTACGCTGACACTGCCTGAACGTGAGGTGAAGATCGCCGCCGGGCAGTCCACTGAAGTCATGTGGCCGGTGCAGACGCCCGAAGATATCAGCCAGCTGGCCTGGGAAATCAGCGCCCGGGAGCAGGGCGGTCAGCAAGCGCGTGACGCGATGAAGTTCACCCAGCGCGTTGTGCCCGCCGTGCCGGTCACGGTGCAGCAGGCCACGCTGTTCCAGCTGGACAAGAGTGCTGCCATGAACGTGGCGCGGCCCGCCGACAGCCTGCCCGGGCGCGGTGGCCTGGCGATCTCGCTCAAGCCCAGCCTGGCCGGTGGCAGTGATGCCCTGACCCGCTACTTCGTCAATTATCCCTTTGCTTGCCTGGAGCAGAAGACCTCCAAGGCCATCGGTCTGCGCGATGAAGCGGCCTGGCAGAAGATCGTGGCGGACCTGCCGACCTATCTGGACGGCGACGGCCTGGCCTATTACTTCCCGCCCAGTGACAGTGCTGCGCGCCGGGGCAGCGATACCTTGACGGCCTATCTGCTGGCCGCCACCAACGAGGCCGGCTACGCCATTCCGCAAGCCAGCCGCGACAAGATGCTCGATGGTCTGGCTGCCTTCGTGGAAGGCAAGGTCATGCGCGAATTCTGGTCGCCGCAGAAGGATCTGGATGTGCGCAAGCTGGCCGCGCTGGAAGCGCTGTCGCGCTATAACCGCGTCCAGCCTGCGATGCTGGGTTCGATCCAGATCAACCCCAATGTCTGGCCCACATCGGCACTGCTGGACTGGATCGGCATCTTGCAGCGGGTCGCCGCCATCCCCGAGCGCGACAAGAAGCTGCAGCAAGCTGATCAGATCCTGCGCGCCCGCCTGAACTTCCAGGGCACGCGCATGGGCTTCTCCAGTGAAGAGGGTGATTACTGGTGGTGGCTCATGAGCAGCGCCGATGCCAATGCCAACCGTCTGATCCTGCTGGAGCTGAACAACCCGGCCTGGCGCGAGGACATGCCGCGCCTGATCGCCGGCGCCATCGGCCGGCAGCAGCGCGGCCACTGGAGCACCACCACGGCCAACGTCTGGGGCAGCCTGGCGCTGGAGAAATTCGCCCGCAAGTTCGAGTCCGAAGCGGTCACCGGTACCACCCGTGCCACGCTGGAGCAGAACGGTGCCAGCGCCGCCACGCAAAGCCTGGCCTGGAGCGGCGCAGCCAACGGCGGCAAGTTGCAGTTGCCGTGGCCGCAAGGCAATGCGCAAGGTGGCAGCGTACGCGTGGTGCAAGAGGGGAATGGCAAACCATGGGTCACCTTGCAGAGTCTGGCCGCGGTGCCCTTGAAGCAGCCCTTCGCCGCCGGTTATCGCATCACCCGCAAGGTCGAGGCCATCGAGCAGAAGCAAGCCGGCGTCTACACCCGTGGCGACGTGCTGCGCGTGACGCTGGACATCGATGCCCAGGCCGAAATGACCTGGGTGGTGGTCAGCGATCCGGTGCCGGGCGGTGCCACCCTGCTGGGTTCCGGCCTGGGGCGCGACTCCGTCATCGCACAGGGCAAAGAGGCGGCCCCGCGTGAGCATGGCATGGGCTGGCTGGCCTATGAAGAGCGCAGCTTCGAAGCCTATCGCGCCTACTACGAAGCCATGCCCAAGGGTCGCACCAGCATCAGCTATACCGTGCGTCTGAACAATGCCGGTGAATTCAACCTGCCGCCCACGCGGGTGGAAGCGATGTACGCGCCCGAGATGTTTGGTGAAATCCCCAATGGCAAGCTGGTCGTGAAGGCAGCGCCGTGATCGGCATGACCACACGCATATCCCGGCCCGGCGCACTGTGTGCAAGGGGCGCGCTGATGTTGGCCTTGCTGCTGCCGATAGCGGCGGCTGCGGTGCCTTCGTTCAACGAGGTGCAGCGCGATTTCCTGCCCTCCGAAGCCAGTCTGCTGGACCGTCATGGCGAGCTGTTGCAGCGCATGCGCATCAACATGGACGAGCGCAAGCTGGCCTGGGTCAAACTGGAAGACGTCTCGCCGGCCCTGCGCCATGCCTTGATCGCCTCGGAAGACCGACGCTTCTACCAGCACAGCGGTATCGACTGGAGTGCCGTGGCCGCCTCTGCCTGGGGAAATCTGTGGAACACCAGGACACGCGGCGCCTCCACCATCACCATGCAGCTGGCGGGTTTGCTCTATGACGATCTGCACCGCAAGTCCGGCGCGCGTTCGTTCACGCAGAAGGTTTCGCAGGCATGGATTGCACAGTCACTGGAACGCAGTTGGCGCAAGGATCAGATCCTGGAGGCCTATCTCAATCTGGTCGCTTTCCGGGGGGAACTGGTGGGGGTGCACGCCTTGTCGCGGGTGATGTTCGGCAAGCATCCCAGCGGACTCGACCAGGGTGAGGCCGCCATTGCGGTCGCCTTGATCCGCGCGCCCAATGCGCCGCCGCGCCGCGTGGCCGAACGTGCCTGCGCCATCCTCAAGGAGGAGGGGGCAGCGCAGCAGTGCAGCGGCATGGACGGTCGCACCGAACTGGCCGTGGCGCGCGTGTCAGCCAGACGTGATTTGCCAGGCACCAGCGAAGCGCCGCAACTGGCACCGCATCTGGCGCGCAAGCTGCTGAACGCACCGGGCCAGCAATTGCGCTCCACACTCGATGCGCCCGTGCAGCGTTTTGCCACACAAGTCTTGCGCCATCAACTGGCCGGACTGGCCGATCGCAACATCGAGGACGGTGCCATTATCGTCATCGACAATGCCAGCGGCGAGGTGCTGGCCTGGGTTGGTTCCAGCGGCCCGCTGTCGGCGGCGGCCAATGTGGATGGTGTAGTCGCACAGCGGCAGGCGGGTTCGACCCTCAAGCCCTTCCTCTACGAACTGGCGATCGAAAAGAAATGGCTGACGGCAGCCTCCCTGCTGGACGACTCTCCCGTCAACCTTGCCACTTCGGCGGGGCTCTATATCCCCCAGAACTACGACAAGCAATACAAGGGATTGGTCAGCCTGCGCACCTCACTGGCTTCCTCCCTCAATATCCCCGCCGTGCGCACCTTGGTGATGGTGACGCCGGAGCGCTTCTTCCGGCGCTTGCAGGCATTGGGTTTCAACCTGCGCGAGAGCGGTGATTACTACGGCTACAGCCTCGCGTTGGGCAGTGCCGATGTGACCCTGGCCAACCTGGCCAATGCCTATCGCGTGCTGGCCAATCAGGGGCGCTACACGCCATTGCGCACGCGACTCGATGAGGCCCGCACCACAGCGCGCACCCTGCAGGTCATGGACCCAGATGCGGCTTACATCGTCGGCGATATTCTTTCGGACCGCAGTGCGCGCGCCCGTACCTTCGGTCTGGAGAATGCGCTATCCACGCGCATCTGGACGGCGGTCAAGACCGGCACCTCCAAGGACATGCGCGACAACTGGTGCGTGGGCTATTCCTCGCGTTATACCGTCGGGGTATGGGTCGGAAACGCTTCTGGTGCGCCGATGTGGGACGTGTCCGGTGTGACGGGGGCGGCACCGGTGTGGCAGGAAGTCATGCAGTATCTGCATGAGCGTGGACGCAACGGTGGCCGCGATGCAGGCAACGGACCGCCTGCCAAACCAATTGGCGTGCAGGCGCAGGTGATCCGTTATGAGCAGGAGGTGGAAGCGGCGCGCACGGAATATTTTCTGCCCGGCACGGCGCAGGCCGAGATCCGGCTGGCGCATGCGCGCGATATCCGTCCTGCCATCACCTATCCCACCACGGGCATGCTGGCGGCACTGGACCCGGATATTCCGCCTGCGCGTCAGCGCATCCGCTTCCGCGCCCAGGGTGCGCCTGCCGGTAGTCGCTGGATGCTGGACGGCAAGCTGATGCCGCAGGAGGTCATGCAGGCGGGCAGGGTGAAGGCACAGAAGGTGGTGGCGAGCACGTCTGCGCCTGCGCTGGAGGACTTGAGTTTCGACTGGATGCCCTGGCCGGGCAAGCATGTGCTGGTGTTGCAGGACAAGGCCGGCAAGGAACTGGATCGGGTGCGATTTGAGGTGCGGGGGGCGGTGGAGCGACCAGGTGGCAAGGTGGTGGGCAAGCGTGGGAATTGAGGATGTCGTTTCTTGATCGACTCTGAGTATTCTGCACGGCGCGCAAGAAATAATAAAAACGACACTTCGAATAACTTAGCCGTCATGACGTGCCCCCCAAAAAATACAAAAGGCCGACTGACTTTCGTCAATCGACCTTTTCCATTTTGCTGCGCACTGAGGCACTCGGTCACGTCCCGCGACCCCGTCCGGCCTTGCAAGGCCGGACTTTCTCGCCCCTCCCGCAAAGCGCGCAGGCGCTTTGCTCGCGGTCCCCAAAATACAAAAGGCCGATTGATTTTCATCAATCGACCTTTTCTATTTTGGT